>JANWLO010000040.1 GCA_025450815.1 Gemmatimonadaceae bacterium | reverse complement strand
GCGGCCTGGCGCTCGAGCTGCGTCGACGGCGGCGGTGCATCGCTCGCGGCGGGAGCGCTAGCGAACGCATCGATGCGCGCGGGGAGCGACGCCAGCGCGCGCTCCATCGATCGCACGGCGTCGTACAGGCGCTCCGCCACCGTTACCGCGCGCTCGCCACTCTCGCGTGCGACATCGACTTCGCTTCCGTCCTCCAGCTGCACTCGCGGGGGCGCGGGGACATCTCCGAGCGACATGAGCGCTTCGGCCAGGAGGCGAAGGCGCGGCGCGTGCCGCGCACGCTCGAGCTCGCGACGCATGCGCTCGAGTGCGCGCGCACGCCGGGCATCGAGTGGCGGCGCGTCCGGGCTCCCGGCTTCACTCTCCGCCGGCCGTGCGATGAGCGAGTCGCAGGGAACCGCGCTCTCGCAGAACGCGAACGGAACGACGGCAACTCCGCACCGTGCCGGATGCGCCGCACCCAGCGCGCAGATTTCGCGGTAGCGCTCTGCCGCGAGCTCCGGATCCGCGATGAGCCATCGCGCGACGATCGCGCTCACCCAGCGGCCCTGCATCAACACTTGCGCGTCTCCCTTCTCGGCCGCGCTCGTGATTAGCCGGTCGCTCAGTGTCGGACGCGGCGCCGAACGTGGCGGCAGCGATCCGCCCACGCGCGCGAAGGCGCGTCCGCTTTCGTGCGCCGCGGCGGCGCGCGCATTGGGGAGCATGCTCACCTCCAGCAGCGCGCGCTTGTGCTCCGATCCGCGGAATTTTCCCTCGCGCGCGAGCGCGACGAGCAGTCGACGGTCGTCCTCGGGCGTGGTCACGGATTCCACCGTCCATCCCGCGAGCGCGCCGCCGGATGGCACGTCGAGATGCTCGCGCACCACGACGTCCGGCACGGAGAGATCGATCTCCACCGCCTCGCCCTTTCCGGCCGAGATGATCACGCGGCGCGACTCGCGATCGAGGTGGCCGGCGCGGATCACGCCGCCTCGCCATCGTTCGTCGAGCTCGCGCGCGAGATGGTAAATCGTCAGACTATCCATGCACCGGCGGTGTTTGACACGCGCGCAGGATGCCCGTAAATTCTTTGCCTGTCAACACATGCATCAACTCGCCTACATCGCGCTGGGCTCCAATCTCGGCGACCGCGATCGCTTTCTCGCAGGGGCGCGCCACGCGCTCGCGGCACTTCCGGCGAGTCGTGTGCTCGCCGAATCTTCCGTCGAGGAGACGGAACCGGTGGGCGACGTAGCTCAAGGTGCATATCTCAATCAAATGGTCGCGCTCGAGACGGGGCTCTCGCCGCGCGAGCTCCTCAATGCGTTACACCGAATCGAGTCCGACGCGGGTCGCGTGCGAACAGTGCACTGGGGGCCGCGCACCCTCGATCTCGACATCGTGCGATTCGGCAACCACATCGTTCAGGAGCCAGACCTCGTGATCCCGCACCCGCAGCTCTCGAATCGCGACTGGTGGCAGCGCGAGCTGGCCGAGCTCGGAGCCGCTGAGTGAGCTCCTCCAGGGGCGAGACGGAGCGGGTCACCGGTCGCGATTTCCAAACCAGGAAGGCGCGCGGCGAGCGGCTCGTAGTCGTCACCGCGTACGACGCGCTGTTCGGCAAGCTAGTCGACGAGAGCGGAGCGGATTGCGTGCTCGTGGGCGACTCGGTCGGGAATCTGCTCGCGGGCTACGAGACGACGCTTCCCGTAACTCTCGAACAGATGATCTATCACGCGCGCTCCACGCGCGCCGGAGTGAAGCGAGCGCTGCTCGTCGTCGATATGCCATTTCTGACATATCAGGTGTCACCGCAGCGCGCGCTTCTGAACTGCGGTCGCGTGATGCAGGAGACCGGCGCGGATGCAGTGAAGCTCGAGGGGGCGAAGGAGAACATTCTCGCCGCGGTGCGCGCGGTCACCGGTGCTGGCATTCCAGTGATGGGGCATCTCGGATTCACGCCACAGTCCGCCCTCACGCTCGGCGGCTCGCGCGTGCAGGCGCGCGATGCCGACGGTGCGAAGCAGATCGTGGAGGACGCGAAGGCGCTCGAGGCCGCGGGGGTATTTTCTATCGTGCTCGAGCTCGTGCCGGCGAAGGTCGCGGCACGGGTGACCGAGGCGGTGAGTGTTCCCACGATCGGCATCGGCGCCGGCGCATCGTGCGACGGGCAAGTGCTCGTGCTCCACGATCTGCTCGGCCTCAATGAAGGGTTCAGTCCGAAGTTTCTCAAGCGATATGCATCGATGGCCGCAGAAGTGCGCGACGCGGTGTCGCGCTTCGGCAGCGAGGTCCGCGCGCGAAGCTATCCGGACGACGACCACAGTTTCTAGCGTGCAGATCATCGAGCGCATCGAGCCGCTGCGCTCCGCGCTGGAAGCGCCGCGACGAGCAGGATCCGGGATCGCACTCGTGCCGACTATGGGCGCGCTACACGAGGGGCATCTCTCTCTTGTGGACCGGGCGCGTGAGCGAGCCGCGTGCGTCGTCATGAGCCTGTTCGTCAATCCGCTGCAGTTCGGTCCGAACGAGGACTTCGCCAGATATCCGCGCGACCTCGAAGGCGACGCGCGGCTCGCCGAAGCGCGAGGAGTGGATTTTCTGTTCGCGCCTCAGCCCGCAGAGCTGTACCGGAGCGCGCGGTCAGTGTCCGTGGTACCCGCATCCCTTGCATCGCGATGGGATGGTGCATCACGCCCGGGACACTTCACGGGCGTACTCACCGTGGTCGCGAAGCTCTTCAACATCGTTCAGCCCGACATCGCCGTGTTTGGGCAGAAAGACTTCCAGCAGGCCACGCTGATCCGCGCGATGATTCGCGACCTCGACTTCCCGATTCAGCTCGTCGTCGCGCCAACCGTGCGCGAGACCGACGACGTCGCGCTCTCGAGCCGCAATGCGTACCTCCGTCCCACCGATCGCAAGCGCGCGCGCCTGCTCTCGCGCGCGCTGTTCGCGATGCGCGATGCGTTCGATGCCGGCGAAAGCTCCGGCGAGGTGCTGGAGGCAATCGGCCGTCGCGTGGTCGACCCGGAGGCGAAGGTGAAGGTAGAGTATCTGGCGGTGATGGACCCGGACACGCTCGAGCCCGCAACCGTGGCGACTGCCGGCACCATCGCGGCCGTCGCCGCGCACATCGGCACAACGCGGCTCATCGACAACATCATCCTCGGCGCTCCCGCACCGTCATGATCGCCCAGGAACTGGTACTGCCAGCGTGGGGAATCGCGTCGCCAAAGCGCCGCGCGCACATCGTTCGTGTGGCGGCGCTGGCCGAGCAGTGGGCGGATGCGCTGGGGCTCTGTCGCGCAGAGCGAGATGCCTGGCGTGACGCGGCGCTCTGGCACGACGCGCTCCGCGACGCCACGGAGCCGGAACTCCGCGCGATTGTGCCGGATCTGGACTGGCCGGCAGGCGAGCTGCACGGTCCGGCCGCGGCGGTGCGCCTCGCGGCGGACGGCGAGGCGCGCGCCAGCGTGCTCGATGCGATTCGGTGGCACACCACAGGCACGCCGCTCTTCGATCGCACCGGGCGGATTCTCTTCATGGCAGACTATCTCGAGCCTGGGCGCGCGTTCGATCGCGAGTGGCGCGCGGAAATCGCATCGCACGCACCCGACGATCTCGACGGTGCGTTTCGGGAAGTCGTGCGGCATCGCCTCACAAAAAGGATCGAGAGCGGGGAGCGCTTGCATCCGGAGACCGCCGCCCTGTGGGAGAGCGTACAGTGAATCGTCGCGCCTGGCTGATCACCGGCGGAGTGCTCGCGCTCGCAATCGTGACGACCGGTGTCGTGCGCTATCACTCGCGCTGGGAGACGAAGCTGCCGGCCGGGAAGGCCAGTGCGAGCGCCGCACCGGTAGAGGAGACACGTCCGGCCGGTGGACAGCGAATTACGGTCGAAGTCCTGAACGCCACGCGCGTGCGCGGGCTCGCGCGACGCGCTTCGATCACACTACGCGATCACGGCTTCGACGTGGTGTCCACGGGCACCAATCCGGACCAGTTCGACAGCACCCAGGTACTCGCTCGCACGGGCCACCAGGAGTGGGCGGCGCTGGCGGCGCAGGCGATGGGCGGGGGCGCGGTGCTAATGCGCCCCGACAGCTCACGCGACGTTGACCTCACTGTGCTGATCGGGGCGTCGTGGCACCCCCCGGCCCAGCCGTTCTACCCGTAGCTGGCCGCACGCCGCGGCGATGTCCCTGCCGCGGCTCTTTCGTAACGCCACTTCCACACCCGCCTCGCGCAACGCGCGCGCGAAGCTCGAGATGCGCTGCGGCGGCGTGCCCGTGAACTCCAGCGCGCCCCCCTCGTGCAGCGGAATCAGATTCACGAATGCTCGACATGAACGCGCAAGCGCCGCGAGCTGGCTCGCATGCTCGGGTGCGTCGTTCACGCCGCCGAGCATCACGTACTCGAACGTGACTCGCCGATCGAACAGCTTCGCCTGCGCGAGCACATCGGCGAGTGGGTACTTCACGTTAACAGGCATCAGCTCGCGTCGCAGCTCGTCCGACGGCGCGTGAATCGATATCGCCAGGCGGAACTGCTCCGGTCGCGCGCCGAGTGCGATGATCCCCGGCAGCACTCCGACCGTGGAAACGGTGATGTGGCGCGCGCCGATGCCCAGCCCCTCCGGGCTGTTGAGGATCGTGAGCGCGCGGTCCACAGCGCTCCAGTTCATCATCGGCTCGCCCATCCCCATGAACACCACGTTCGTAACGCGAGTGGGCGGATCGAGCAGCGCCATCTCGCGCACCTGCGCCGCGATCTCCCACGCGGCAAGATTGCGCTGAAAGCCCATCCGACCCGTCGCGCAAAAGGCGCACTGAAGCGCGCAGCCGGCCTGCGACGAGATGCAAAGGGTCAGCCGACCACTTTCCGGAATTGCGACGGTCTCGATTTCCTGCCCGTCGGGCAGGCGGAAGAGGAACTTCTCGGTGCCATCCGTGGATAGCTGCCTGGCGATGGTCTCGAGACGCGGGATCGCGAACCGATCCGCGAGCGCGCTCCGGAGCGAAAGCGGCAGCGCGGTCATCTCGGCAAAATCGGCCGCTGGCTTCTCCCAGAGCTCGCGTACTACCTGAGCTGCACGATAGGCCGGCTCGCCTGTGGCAGTCATGTAGTCGTCGAGACGACCGAGCGCCTCGGCGGGGGTGAGATCCAGCAGATTGATTGGGGCGGTCATGATCCCTCAATCTAACTCAGTGTCGCGCTTACAGATATGCCAGGCGGCGGTGCTGGGCGGGGGCCTTCGGATGCTTCCCGCACAGGGGCGCCGGATGTAGCTTTCTCCATTCATTGATGACCATCTCGGAGCTGTCGTGAGTTCTATTCCGCTGCGGTCGTGGACGCTTGCGGGCGATCCTCTGCTCACGCGTTCTCGCTGCTCGTTCGGCATCGTCAACGCGGAGCCGGCGTCGCAGTGAGCTCCCGACGATGGCTGCCGCCCACCCTCTGGGCGGCCCTCATTCTCATCCTCACGTCCATACCGGGCTCGCATATTCCAGTACTGCCGTTTCGGAACTTCGATAAGGTCGTGCACCTCACGATCTACGGCGTACTGGGGTGGCTGACGGCGCGCGCGTGGTTGAACGGCTCCCGCGCTACGGCACTCGCCCTGTTGGCGATTGCGGCCATCTCCTTCTTTGGCGCGATGGACGAGTGGCACCAACAATTCATTCCGCAACGGTCGATGGATTTTCTGGATTGGGCGGCAGACACCACGGGGGCGGCGATCGGGATCATCCTGGCGCTGAGCACGACGCGTCGTGGGGTGAGCGCGTGAGCGACGGCCTTTCTCTCTCGACGACGATCCGAACGCATCTCTGCGGCAACCTTCGAGGCACCGACGTTGGGGCGCGCGTTCGCCTTGGCGGATGGGTCCAGCGGCAGCGTGCGATGGGCGGCATCGTGTTTCTCGACCTGCGCGATCGTGCAGGCGTCGTTCAGGTTTCGTTCGACCCCAACTTCGCGAGCGCGGAGGCCATCGCAATGGCGGGCTCGGTGGGGCGCGAAAGCGTCGTCCTGATCGAGGGCGAAGTGGTCGCGCGACCGGATCAGGGGCGCAACGCGGATCTGGCCACCGGCGATGTGGAGGTGAAGGCGGTGTCGATGCGCATCGTCGGCCCGGCGGAAACTCCCGCGATACCCGTGGTGCTCGGCAAGGGAGAGACGCTTCCCTCCGAGGAGCTACGGCTCAGGCACCGCTATCTCGACCTCAGGCGCCCCGAGCTGCAGGCGAACATCATCCTGCGGCACAGGCTCATGCAAACAACGCGGCGATATCTGAGCGACCGCGGATATCTCGAGATCGAGACGCCGATTCTCACCAAGCCTACTCCCGAGGGCGCGCGCGACTATCTCGTGCCCAGCCGGGTGAGCGCGGGCGAGTTCTACGCGCTCCCGCAGTCGCCACAGCTCTACAAGCAGCTGCTCATGATCTCCGGTTTCGATCGCTACTTCCAGATCGCTCGCTGCTTTCGCGACGAGGATCTTCGCGCGGACCGCCAGCCGGAGTTCACGCAGATCGACATCGAGGCATCGTTCGTCTCGGCCGAGGATATCTATTCGCTGGCCGAGGGGTTGATCGCCGCGCTCTGGCAGGAACGCGGGATCGCGGTCACGACTCCATTCCCTCGCCTGACGTACGCCGGCGCGATGGAGCGGTTCGGCACCGACAAGCCGGACACCCGCTACGGACTCGAGCTATTCGACGCGACGGATGCCTTTCGCTCGACCGAATTCTCGATCGTGCGCAGCGCGATCGAGGCGGGTGGGCGCGTGCGCGGAGTGCGCATTCCCGGCGGCGCCGCGCTGTCGCGCAAGCAGGTGGACGAGCTCGAAGCGCTCGCTAAGGGCGCCGGCGCGGGCGGGCTCCTCCGGCTCAAGCGCGAGAAGGGCGAGCTCACGGGGCCGCCCGCGAAGTTCCTTTCGCCGGATCAGGGGGCGATGCTCGGCGTGGCCGAGGGCGAGTTGTGCGTGCTCGTGGCCGCGTCGGATCGCGTGTCTTCGCCGGCGCTCGATCGCGTGCGGCAGGAGGCGGCGAGAGTGATGCAGCTCGTGCCTGCGAACACCGTGCGCTTCCTGTGGGTGATCGACTTTCCACTGTTCGAAAAAGATGGGGCCACTGCGACGCTGGGCGCGGTGCACCATCCCTTTACGGCGCCGCATCCCGAGGATCTGGCGTTGCTGGACAGCGCACCCGAGAAGGCGCGCGCGCTGGCGTACGATGTCGTGCTCAACGGCACGGAGCTCGGCGGCGGGAGCATCCGCATTGCCGATCCCGAAGTGCAACGGCGCGTGTTCAACCTTCTCGCGATCGACGATGCGACGGCGCAGCAGCGTTTCGGCTTTCTGCTCGAGGGGCTGCGCTCGGGGGCGCCACCGCACGGCGGGATCGCGCTCGGCTTCGACCGCATCGCGATGCTGCTCTCTGGCGCGTCGTCGCTGCGCGATGTGATAGCGTTCCCGAAGTCGACGGCGGCGCGGGCGCTGTTCGAGGGAGCGCCGACGACTGTACCGCCGGATGATCTGCACGACCTTCACATTCGATTGGCCGAGGACGAGGAGGCATTGCGATGAACGACGAGCACATCACTCAACGGCTGAACGCCGAGGGCGCCGACCTGCTGACGCTCGCGGGAGTGAACGACTCGAACCTCGTCGCTCTGTCGCGCATCACGGGCGTGCGTGTCTCGCTGCGAGGAGACTCGCTGACGCTCGCCGGCCCCGGCGACGCGGTGGAGAGGGCCACGCCTGTTGCGCAGAGGATGCTCGATACCGCGCGCCAGCAGCTCACGCTCACGCCGGACGACGTGCAGCGCCTGAGCGAGGACCACGGCGACTCGAACGGGAACGGTGGAATTCCCGGCGAGATGCGGCTCGCGCTGCCAGGCGTGCGACGAATTATCCAGCCCAAGACGCAGGGGCAGGCGGAGTACAAGAAGCTCATCGCGGAGAACGACATCGTGGTGGGCATTGGTCCGGCGGGCACTGGAAAGACGTACCTCGCAGTCGCGATGGCGGTGGACGCTCTCGCGCGCAAGCGCGTGCGCCGCATCGTGCTTGCGCGTCCCGCGGTGGAGGCGGGCGAGAGTCTTGGCTTCCTTCCCGGCGACATGCAGGCGAAGGTGGATCCCTATCTGCGTCCGTTGTACGACGCGCTCGACGACATGATGCCGGCGGAGCGCGTGCAGAAGGCGCTCGAGTCGCGCACGATCGAGATCGCACCGCTCGCGTACATGCGCGGGCGCACGCTCGCGGACGCGTTCGTGATTCTCGACGAGTCGCAGAACGCGACCGGCGCACAAATGAAGATGTTTCTCACGAGACTCGGCGTGAACTCGAAGGCCGTGATCACGGGCGACAAGACGCAGATCGATCT
>JANWLO010000039.1 GCA_025450815.1 Gemmatimonadaceae bacterium | reverse complement strand
TCGTTCCCGGTGCCCACGGCATAGCGCGCGCTGTCCAGGCTCACGCGCAACGCCGCCGCGCACCATACGACCAACGCGATCGCCAGCGCAACGCGTCCCGCGCGCGGCCACCCTCGCCACGCCGGCACCACCGCCAGCACGATCGCGATCTCGAGCAGCACGAGCAGCGGCGCCATCATCCGATCGTCCAGAGGAATCCCGGGGTCCGCTATGATTCGCGATGCGAGTACGAGGGTGACGTAACAGGCCGCGAGAAGCGCAATCGCGAGCACCTCGCGTGGCACCTCGCCGATGCGGCGCGATTCCCAGATAGCCATCACAACGAGCACCGCGATGCCGGCCGCGACGAAAATACCCAACGATTGATCCATCCCCGGCACCAGCCACTCGGATGCCGTCGCCCATCCCTCGTGCAGCGTCGACGTGATCTCTCCGTAGATGCTGAGCTGCCTGATCGAGGCTGTTCCCGCGCTGTGCATCGTGCGCAGCACCCACGCGCCCAGCAACACCGCCGCGGGAACCGCCGCGACCGCTGCGCGCGCGATACGTTGTCGTAAAGATCCCGCGCGCAGCAGCGACCAGAGAATCGCGGCGCCTACGAGTGACACCCCCGCGTAGCGCACGATGCTCGCGAGCCCCGCGCACACGCCCGCGATGAGCGGACGATCGGGCGCCCGCACCATCGCCCACAGCGTGAGCACGAGCAGCGCGATGAACAGCGGCTCGCTCAACACGCTCTCGTGCACCTGCACCACGGCCGGCGTCAGCATCACAACGACCGCGGCGACCATCCCTGCCCCGGCGCCCGCGGCGCCGCTCACGATCCAGACGATAGCAGCGATGCTCACGAAGGCCGCCAAGGCGCCGATGATTCTTGCACCCTCGATGCCGCCTGCCCCCGCGCGCTCGGCTCCCGCGATCGCGATCGGATAGCCGGGCGGCCAGTGCGCGAGCGGCATCGTGCTGTCGGCGGCGAACCAGTCGCGCTCGATATCGCGCAGCCCGCTCCCGTGTTTCAGCGTGTTCGCGGCGATGAGGTACGACATGCTGTCGGGATCGAGCCCCGGTCCGGCGCCCGAGGTGATCTCGAGCGCACCGGCGGATGCGAGGGCGCCGAGCATCAGCGCGGGGACAATCCGGGACATTTGCATGCAGAATGATAGGCGCGACAGTCCCGCGCGGGATGCGCCCAAAGGTCAGATGGACGGTTCTTGCCGCGCTTCACGCTACACCATATGATAGCAACTCCCTTCCCGATCCTTCGCAGGGGCGCATCTACATGTCCGACGACGTGGATCCGGCGGACGCCGTTTCCTCATCCCGCGAGCGGGGAGCGATAATCGCTGGCCGTTATCGCATCGAGCGAGAGATAGGTCGCGGCGGGATGGCGACCGTCTATCTCGCGCATGACATCAAGCACGACCGCCAGGTCGCACTGAAGTTCATTCACGCCGAGGTTGCCGATGCGCTGGCGACCGAGCGTTTTCGCCGGGAGATCGCGCTGCTAGCGCGTCTCCAGCATCCGCACATCCTCCCGCTGTACGACTCGGGGGAGAGTGAGGGCGTGCTCTTCTATGTGATGCCGTTCATCGCAGGCGAAACGCTGCGCGGCCGGCTCGATCGCGAGAAGCAGCTGTCGGTGGAGGAGGCTCTGCGAATAGCGCGGGAGGTGGCCGACGCGCTCGCGTACGCGCACGCGAACGACGTGATTCACCGCGACATCAAACCCGAGAACATCCTGCTCTCGGAGGGACACGCGCTGGTCGGCGACTTCGGGATCGCGCACGCCGTGAGTCGCGCGGGATTCCGTCGACTCACAGACGCGGGATTCGCGATCGGCACGCTGTCGTACATGAGCCCCGAGCAGGGCTCGGGCGACCCGCTCGACGGGCGCAGCGATCTGTATAGTCTGGGTTGCGTGCTCTACGAGACACTTACGGGCAAGGTGCCGTTCATGGGCCCGACGGCGATCGCGGTGCTCGCCAAGCGCCACAGCGAGCCGCCGCCGCACGTGCGCCAGCTCCGTCGCGGCGTACCGCAGGCGGTGAACGCGACGGTGATGAAGGCGCTGTCCGCCGCGCCTGCGGAGCGGTTCCAGAGCATCGCCGACTTTTCGGACGCGCTCGCGCGTGCGGAGGAGGAGAGTCTCGCCAAGCCACGCGCGCTCGCGATCCCGCCGCGCTGGCGCTGGGTGGCGGGCGCCATCGGACTGGGGGCGCTCATCGCGCTCTTTTTCGCGTTTCGTCCCGCGCCGCTCGATCCGGAGCTGTACGTCGTGCTTCCGTTCGTGCACCGCAACGGCGCCGCCCCACAGCTGCTCGACGGCGACAACTGTCAGCAGCTTCTGTACGAGGCGTTCGGACGGTGGAACGGCATCACGCTCGTCGACGACATGCGCGCGCACGATGCGCGCGCGCGCAACGGCAGCTTGCCGCTCTCGCTCGAGGACGCGCTGCGCACGGCGCGCTCGCTGCACGCGGGCCGACTGGCGTGGGGCGAGGTGTGGGTTGACCGCGGCAACATTCAAGTGCGCGGTTTGATCTACGACGTGGGCAGGCAGTCGCCGATCAAACAGTACTCGGTCTCACTGCGCCCGGACCTAGGCGACGCCGAGCGCAGGTTCACGGAGCTCGCCGACACGCTCCTGGTCCCTGCCGCGGCGGCGGGAGTGGCGACGCTGCCGTCGAGCGGCGAGGGAGTGCGCGGCACGCGATCGATCCCCGCGCTCACCGCGTACTTCAGGGCGCACGAGGCGCTCGCCTCGTGGCAGCTCGACAGCGCTGAGACACTCTTTCGCTCGGCCATCGATCTCGACCCGAAGTATCCCCACGCGAACTACTGGCTCGCGCAGGTGATGGCCTGGCGCGGCGACGAGGCGACGCAGTGGCTGCCGAACGCTGAGCGCGCGGTGGAACTGTCGACGCGACTCTCCCGGCGCGACAGCACCATCGCCGTCGCGCTGCTCGATCTCGCGCAGGGGCAGTTCCCGGAGGCATGTGCGCGCTACGAGCAGCTGCGCGCGGGCAAGGACTCGCTCGACTTCGCGGTGTGGTACGGGCTCGGCGACTGCCGCGCGCGGGACACCGTGATCGTGAAGTCCGCGTCGAGTCCATCGGGGTGGCGATTTCGCAGCAGCTACGCGGCGGCGATCGGGGCGTACACGCGGGCGCTGACACTCGTTCCATCCGCGCATCGCGCGTTCGCGGGAGTGGGATTCGAGCGGCTGTCGCAACTGCTGTTCACGCAGAGAAACCAGGTGCGCAGGGGAGCGGTGGAATCAGACAGCACCGTGTGGGCTGCCTTTCCGTCGCTTGTGGACGACTCGCTCACGTTCGTGCCGTATCCATACGCGGCACTCGCCACGGGTCGTGCGGCACAACCGTCGACAACGACGGCAGCCGTTGCGCGCAATCGCAGGCTGCTCGAGCGGCTCGCGACTGGATGGACACGCGATTTTCCGAGGAGCGCGCCGGCGTTCGAGGCCCTCGCGCGAACGCTCGAACTGGAAGGCCGAATCACGGGCGGGGCGACACCCGATGCGTCCGCACTCGCCGCCCTCGATCGCGCACGCGCGCTCGCCACCGATCACGCAGACCTTCGCCGACTCGGCGTGATGCGCACGCGTCTGCTGTTGATCTCCGGTGATTTTGGCAGTGCACGCTCACTCGCGGACTCGATGCGGGCGGCTGCCGCCAACCCCGACCCGGCGGAAGCCGATACGCTGAAGTCTCTCGCGGCGCTCACGGGACACGTGCAACGCACGATCGACCTGCTCAGAACGGAGGCACCAACCGTTCGGTTCCTCTCGTCGAACGGTCGCATTATCCAGCCGCCGTTGCCGGTGACAGAGGCCGCGCGCGCGATGCTCGGGTACGTGTCCCTTGGCGCACCGATCGACAGCATCGGCGCATCTCAGCAGCACGTGGAACATGCACTCGACAGCTACGTGCCGAACGATCAACGATCGTTCGTTCGCGCCACGGTCTTGAGTTTGCCGCTCAGGCTCGCCTATCCGGTGACGCCTGCAACTTCACTGGCGCGCGAGGGCGGTGTCGACGACTACCTACTGAACATTCAGCGCGCCGCCAGCAGACAGGACGCGCCCGCGGTGCGCGCTATGCTACATGCGATCAACAGTACGCGCGGTCTCGAACAGCCCGGCGAACTGTCGATTTACTACACGTATCAGGAAGCGTGGCTTCTCCTCCAGGTCGGCGACACCGCGGCCGCGACTCGCGAGCTTGATGCGTCGCTCAACGCGCTCCCATCGTTGGGTCAGGATCTGCTCGACTACGTGCAGGAGACCGCCTTTCTCGTGCGCGCCATGGTCCTTCGAAGCGATCTCGCGGCAAAGTCCGGAGATGACAAGACCGCTGGCCGATGGGGCGCGGCCGTGGCAGAATTGTGGGCAGGCGCCGACCCATCGTTGCAGACTGTGGTGGCGAGAATGCGCACGCGGGCAGATGAGATACGGCGATGACGTTCATGATTTGTCGGCATACCATGGGGGAGGAGCTACATGAATTTGGACACGAGCTGGAGCCACTCGCGCCGCAGCCTGCGCTTTCTCTCGATGCTAGCGGCAGCGGCTGCGATGTCGACTGGGTGTACGCGACAATCAGGGAACGGCGAGGATAGCGATCTGTATGTACAGGGACGCATTCACGTCGAGAAAACCACCAAGACTCGCTGGGATTCCGCCGAAAAGGATGTAGCGCAAGCCGGTAAGAACCTTCATCCGATTCGGGTTCGCGATTCATCCTCTACGATACCGGTTGCCGATCTCACGCCTGCATCGCTGCGAGCTCTCAAGGCAAGCGACCGGCACGGCGCCGGCGACAAGCGGCTGCTCTCCATTATCGATGGCAGCGATGCGAAGAAAGTAGTACGATCATCCGGGATCGTCGCCGAGGTGACGCTCGTGAGGGGAAGCGAGTACAAGAGCGAAGACGACTTCAAGGATGGCTGGCTTCCCCTTGCGATCGTGGTCCTGCCACCGCGTGCACCCGGCGATCCAGTCGTCTATCCCAAGCTCACGCTACATGGAGACACGAGCTGGGTGTTCGTCCGTGAGCGCAAGGACTCCAGCTGGGCGGGCTCGCTCGTTCGTATCGTCGATGGAAAGGTCGAACAGGACCCGCTCAATGTCACCGCGTCATCCGACAGTCTCGAGCCGGTACTCGGCGCTCGCTTCGCGTGGGAAGAGAACGATGAATCGATTTGGGGTACTTGCGGCGGAAAGTGCTGCAAGATGACCGGGAAGTAGGAGCGTGACCAATACGCGGCGGACGCGCGGCTACTCGCCGCCGCGAACCCCTTCCAGCTCCTCCCTGAGCTCCGGCGTCGGATCGTCACTCACGAGCCTCGCCGCGTGCGCGCGGCGATGCCCGTACAGAAAGTAGATCGCGAGCCCCGCCACCAGCCAGATCACGAGCCGCAGCCACGTCTCGCCCGGCAGGCCGAGCATCTGCGCAAGACAGATGATCGCGCCCGCCGCCGGTACCCACGGCACCCACGGCGTCCGGAACGGCCGCCGGTTCTGGGGCGCCGACTTTCTGAGAATCACCACGCCAATGCACACGAGCACGAACGCGAGCAGTGTTCCGATGCTCACGAGCTGCCCGAGCACCTCGATCGGCGTGAAGCCCGCAACCGTTGCGCACACCGTTCCAGTGAGCAGCGTGCTCACGTACGGCGTCCTGAAACGCGGATGCACGCGTCCGAACACGCTCGGCAAGAGTCCATCGCGCGCCATCGTAAAGAAAATTCGCGTCTGACCCAGCAGCTGCACGAGCATCGTGCTGAACAGCCCGAATATCGCACTCACCTTGATCACTGGGCTCAGCCACGTGAGCCCCGTCGCATCTATCCCAACCGCCAGCGGATCGGCGACGTTGAGCTTCGAGTAGTGAACGATCCCCGTGAGCACGATCGCCACGCCGATGTAGAGCACCGTGCAGATCGCGAGCGAGCCTAGTATCCCAACTGGCATGTCGCGCTGCGGATCCTTTGACTCCTGCGCCGCCGTCGTCACCGCATCGAAACCGATGTAAGCGAAGAACATCACCCCCGCACCGCGCAACACGCCGCTCCAGCCGAAGTGCCCGAAGTCGCCCGTATTGGGCGGAATGAACGGCGTGAGGTTCGATCGCTTCACGTAAGCGGCGCCCGCAATCACGAACACCACCAGCACCATCGACTTGATGAACACCATCACGGTGTTCGCATTCGCCGACTGCCGGATTCCGCTGATGAGCAGCGCGGAGACGATCACCACGATGCAGATCGCCGGCAGATTGATGATGCCGGTAACGGCCGCTCCGCTCTGATCCGTCACCACCTTTCCGAACGGCACGGTGAGCGCCACTGGAATGCGCACGCCGGCGTCGTGCGCGAGACTCACGAAGTATCCGCTCCACCCCACGGCCACCGTGGACACGCTGAGCGCATATTCCAGAATCAGATCCCATCCGATGATCCACGCAACGAACTCGCCGATCGTCGCGTACGCGTACGTATACGCGCTACCCGAAATCGGCACCATCGCCGCGAACTCGGCGTAGCACAGCCCGGAAAACGCGCAGCCGATCGTCGTGAGAATCATCGAGAGCACCAGCGCAGGCCCGGCGTTCTGCGACGCCGCCGTCCCCGTCATCACGAAGATGCCGGTGCCGATTATCGACCCCACGCCAAGCGCGATCAGCTGCACTCGGCCCAGCGACCGCCGCAGCGGATTTCGCTCGGACTCCGCGTCGAGTTGTGCGAGTGACTTCTTCGTGAAGAGATTCATGGGCCGAGCATAGCATTGGCTCCCGGCGAGGCGCGCTACGGGGCTCGTCAGGAGAAGGTGAGGCTTTCCTGACACGCACCATTGGGCACGCTGGCCCGTTCGGAGTTATATCCTGTCGATGCACCAGCTTCCGCTGCTCACCCCGCGCTCCCCCTCCGCGCTCTCGCGCCTCACCATCGCCCTGGCGCTGGTGCTCGGCGTCGCGCTCGCGTGGGCGGTGATCGCGGAGCTGCGCTTCCAGCGGCGCACCGCGGAGAAGGTCAGCGAGGACTACCTCTCGCTCCTCGCGCGCGAGCGCGTCGAGTCGGCGTCATCGGCGCTCCGCGTCGCGATAAGCGGCGAGCTCGGGTCACAGGTGGGCGGCACGATGGGATCCGTGTACGAGGAGCTCCCGCCGCCCGCGCCGCGCGGCGATGCGCGCAGCGCGCTCGCGTGCGGTGACACGGGAAGCGTGGGCGGATCGCCGTCGTACTTCCGCATCGACCTCCGCGATCGCGGGTTCCTCGCGTCGCCCGCCGCGAGCGCGAGTACGATCGAGTGGGTGCGCGACTCGATCGGCGCGGCGATGCGAACGAGCCCCCTCCCCGCCGGCACCTTCCAGTCGCTCGCGGCACCTCGCGGCGTTGTGGTGTACGGCGTGAAGTACGCGCCGTACAACGCCCCCGTCGCCGTCTACGGTCTCGTCACCTGCCCGCTCGCGCTCGCGACGATCGTGACGGGCGCGCACGCACGCGGCGCGGCGGACTCGCTGGTGGTGCTCATCGCCACCGCGGGGCGCGACACGCTCGTGCGGCACAACCTCGAGTCCACGCGCGCGCTCGCGCGCAGCGACGTCGCCGGTGTCGTGCTCACGGCCTACCCCGCCTTCGCCCGCCCGCTCGCCGGCATCGTCATCGAGCGGGACGGCGTGCCGTCGATCGCGCTCACGCTCATGCTCCTCGGCACCGTCGCCCTCGCGTCGATCGCAGTGGTGCAGCTCGTGCGCGACCGGCGCGCCGTGCGGCGGCAGGCCGAGCTCCTCACGACCCTCTCGCACGAGCTGCGCACGCCGCTCGCGCAGATCCTGCTCTATACCGAAACGCTCGCGCTCGACCGCGTGCGCGGCGACGACGCCAAGCGCGCCGCGGCGCAGCGCATCGTCGACGAGGCGCGACGGCTCATCGAGACCGTCAGCAACGTCGTCGGACTCACGCGCCAGGAGCGCGCGACATCGAGCGTGACGCCGGTGGGTCCGGTGATCGAATCCGCGATCACGCGAGTGCGCGCGTTGAGCGATGCGCGTGCCAGGGTCGTCGTCAGCGTCTCGGGCTCGCCCCGCGTCCGGCTCGGCGATTCCGCGCTACTCCAGGCGCTCACCAACGTGCTCGACAACGCGCTCAAGTTCGGGTCCGCATCGCAGACGGTAATGGTGTCCGCCGTGCGCGACGGAGCGATCGTGCGCATCACTGTCGAGGACGAGGGCCCCGGCATCCCGCACGCGGTGCGGCATCGCATCTGGAACAAGTACTTTCGCGCGAATGGCGCATCCGATGCGTCGGGCGCGGGCATTGGACTCTGGATCGTCCGCGACATCGTGGTGCGCGCGGGCGGACGCGTGCAGGCCGACGACGCGGCGAAGGGAGGCGCGCGCGTCGTGATCGATCTCCCCGCGGCAGACGACGCATGACGCACATTCTGCTCGTCGAGGACAACGCCGGCTTCGCCGACGGGTTGCGACAGAACCTCGAGTTCGACGGCTATCGCGTGACTGTCGCGCCGGATGCGGCCGCGGCGGCGCACGCACTGGCCGCTGAGTCGCCGGAGCTGATCATACTCGACCTCATGCTGCCGGACGGCAACGGCTACGATGTGCTCCGCACCATTCGCGAGCGCGACTCGGTGACGCCGGTGCTGCTCCTCACCGCACTGTCGGAGGAGGCGCACAAGGTGCGCGGCTTTCGTCTTGGCGCCGACGACTACGTCACCAAGCCGTTCGGCCTTCTCGAGCTGCTCGCGCGCGTCGAGACGCTGCTCCGCCGCTCGGCGACCGGGAACTTCGCCGTCGTGCGGCTGCCGCCCGTGCGATTCGGCGACGTGGAGGTGGACCGCGATCATCGCACGGTCACGCGCGCGGGCGCGGCGGTCCAGCTCACGCCCAAGGAGTACGCGCTGCTCGCCGCGCTCATCGCGCGCAATGGCGCGGTGGTAGAACGGGAGGAGCTGCTGCGCGAGGTGTGGGGCTACGACTCGTCAGTGGTGAGCAGAACGCTCGACACGCATCTCGCGGAGCTGCGCCGCAAGCTCGAGCGCGAGCCGCATTCGCCACGACACATTCTCACGATTCCGAGGCAGGGGTATCGGCTGGTGCTCGGGAGTGAGGGCGTCACGGCAGACGGTGCGTGACGCGGCATGGCGAGATGAGAGGCCCCGCACTCGCGATCGCGTGCGCTTGCATCTTTGCGTCGCACCAAACGGCAGGGTTTCCGCAGCAACAATCGCTCACCGCGCCTGTCTCGATGCGATCGGGGCCGCAGCGGAGCGTCGTGTGTGGGGGACGATCCTACAGCTATCTGCTCTCCACACCGAACGCGCACGAGCGGCTTCCGGCAATCCTGCTGCTGCACGGGGCGGGTGGTCAGGCCAGCGACATGCTCGACGTCTGGAAGTCGCTTGCAGCTCGCGAGCACATCGTGCTCATCGCACCCCAGCTACCTCGCGAGCTCTGGTTCGAGCAGGAGGCACCGGCCGTGTTCCGTTGCGTCGTTGCGGATGCGGAGAGCGCGGTATCGGTCGATTCGGCGCGCGTCTATCTCTTTGGCTACTCGATGGGCGGGTATCTGGCATTCGACGGCGCGATGTTCGATTCTGATCTGTTCGCCGGAACAGGAGTCTACGCCGCCGCCATCAACGAGGACTACGACGCGATCGTGGACAGCGCGCGACGGAAGATGCCGATCGCGATCTACATTGGCGATCATGACCAATTCTTCTCTCTCGATCAGGTGCGACGGACGCGCGCGTTGTTGGAGAGTCATGGCTTCCAGGTCCGGTACACGGAGCTCCCGAACCAGGATCATGCGTACACCCCGGTGAGCGATCGAGTCAACGCCGACGCCTGGACGTATCTCTCGGCGTTTCGGCTCGCTCGTTAGGCCGCGTCCAGCCAAAAATCAGCGCTCGTCCACATCGCGCGCTCGAATCGCAGCGCGGCTAAATCCCCAGCAACACCTCCACATTCCGCACCACCGCCGCGAGTGTCGCCGCCTTCACTGCCCCCACACGCTTCGTGAGCCGCTCGATCGACACCGAGCGCATCTCCTCGCACTTCACGAAGCCGTCCTTTGCCAGCATCGCCTCACCCCTCGGCACCTTCACATGCGTCGCGATGCGCTGATCGACATCGCTGAGCGGAAGCACCGTCGCAATCCCCGCCGGCCCGTGATTGAGCTCATTCACCGAGATCACGAGCGCACGCCACGTCTCTCGCGCCTCGTGCGAGCGCGCCAGGTGCAGGTCGACGATCCAGATCTCCCCTCTGCCAGGCGGCGTGTTCTGCTTCATCGCTCGGACATCGTCAGTCGCCACCGGTTGCGTCGCCGAGGGTGATGTCCCAAACGTCGCGCTCTACCACCTCTTCATCCCACGCGTCGGTGTCGCGACGCAGCGCCGCAAAGCCCTCATTCATGTCTTCGAGAAGCTGCCGGCGCCGATAGAGCTCGAGCGCCTCGTGGACGATCTCCATCTGCGAGCGGCCCGTCTGCTTCGCGAGCCCCTGAGCAGTGTCTCTGTCGCTGACGGCGACTCGAATTGTGGTTGTGCCTGCCAATTGGCCCTCAACGAGAAATCGGTAGACTATTTTATCTACGGGATAGTCTACCGCTAAATCCCTGAATCGCGCCACCATCATCCGATAATTCTGCCATCTTGTTTCTTCGGCATTTATTCGGTATCCTCATCCCCCCACCCATTCCATCCCCGCCGCAACCGATCCAATGCCCCCTTCGCTCGCCGCCTCCCTCCCTCTCTTCCCCGAAGCCGTCCAGCGCTCGCTGCGACAGCTCCCGGTCATCGGCGCGCAGAGCGACATCACGTACTACTCCACCCATGCCCGCTCCATCCTCAACGACACCAAAGTCACGGGGATGAGCTACTGGTCCATCAACCCATACATCGGCTGCGCCTTCGGATGCGCGTACTGCTATGCGCGCTACGCACATCGCTACGTCATGGAGCGCGCATCCGCCTCCGATCGACTCGTCGATGAAACCGCCGCGCAAGTCGAGCGCATCCCGCCCTGGCTCGCCTTCGAGCGCCACATCTTCGTCAAGCGCAACGCGCCCGAGCTGCTCGCGCGCACGCTGCGCCACGGCAGCGACAAACATCTCGCACTCCTCGAGGGCGAGGCGATCGTCATCGGCACCGCCACCGATCCGTACCAGCCGGCCGAGCGACACTTCAAGGTGACCCGCGGCATCCTCCAGGTGCTCGCCGAGCATCCGGGACTTCGCGTCGTGATCATCACCAAGAGCGCGCTCATCACGCGCGACGTCGACCTCCTCGCGCGCATCTCGGCGATCTCCGAGCTCTCGGTGCACATCTCGCTCATCACGCTCGACCGCACGCTCGCCCGCCGCATCGAGCCGCGCGCGCCCACCCCCGAGGCGCGCATCCGCGCGCTCGCCCGGCTCCGCGAGTCCGGCATCGACGCGGGGATCAACTGCATGCCCGTGCTCCCCGGCATCACAGACAATCCATCGGATCTCGAGGCGCTCGTGAAGCGCGTGGCCGAGGCGGGCGCGACGTACGTGGGCGCGTGCGCGCTCCGCCTGCAGCACGAGGCGCGCACGCGCTACCTCCCGTTCATCGAGCAGGAGTTTCCGCACCTGGCCGCGCGCTATCGCGTCACCTACGCGCGCGGCCACCACGTGGGCGACCGCTATCGCCACGGCCTCGCGCGCTTCTTCGACATGCTCTGCCGCCGCTACGGCATCCACTCCGAAAGCCGCGGCATGCGCGACGACGCGGACGACGACCCTGCGCTCCTCGACGCCGCACCCACCGCCGAACAGCTCGCGTTCACGCTGTGATCCAACGATGACGGCCCCCGCACGCGTCCTCGCGTCCCCTCAACTTTCGGCTTCTGTTCGGGCGTTGAAGCTGCAGCTCGGCGCCATCCAGGACACCGCTCGCCCCGATCGCGCGCCGCTCCCCACCGGCCTGGCCGAGCTCGATGCGCTGCTGGTTGGTCACGGCATTCCGCGCGGCCGCCTCACCGAGATCACCGGCGCAAAGGGAAGCGGTCGCACGTCAATGCTCCGCACGCTCGTCACCGCAG
>JANWLO010000038.1 GCA_025450815.1 Gemmatimonadaceae bacterium | reverse complement strand
TCGAGTACGCGAATGAAGGTCATCCTCGGGCTCGGCAATCCGGGCCGACAATACGAACGCACGCGGCACAACGTCGGCTGGTGGGTTCTCGATCACCTCGCCGACGTTTGGCATCTCGGGAGCTGGAAGGCCGAGGGGCAGTCGCTCGTCGCAAACGGACTCATTGGCGCCGCGAAGGTACGACTCATGAAGCCGCAGACGTTCATGAACCTGAGCGGCTCCGCGCTGGCGCCGTATCTGCGACGTCCGTTCTGGTCGCCCAAAACCGATCTTCTCGTGATCGTGGACGATGTTGCGCTGCCCGTCGGGCGCTACCGTCTGCGCCCGGAAGGGAGCGCCGGCGGACACAATGGACTCAAGAGCATCGAACATCAGATCGGGAATCGCGACTACGCTCGGCTGCGCATCGGAATTCATCCGGTGGACGCCGAGCGCCAGGTTGGCGATCTCGCGGACTACGTGCTCTCGCCATTCGGAAAACAGGAGCGCGAGGAAATTCTCGCGCTGATGCCGCGGTTCACGGACGCCGTGGACGTGTGGCTTCGTGATGGAATCGTGGCGGCAATGAACGCGCACAATGGGAATGCATGCTGAAGCTCGGAATCGTCGGACTCCCCAACGTCGGCAAGTCGACGCTCTTCAACGCGCTGACGTCGGCGCAGGCGGAGGCGGCGAACTATCCGTTCTGCACGGTGGAACCGAATGTGGGCATCGTGGAGGTACCGGACGCGCGGTTGCAGGGGCTCGCGAAGATAGTGAGCCCGCAGCGCATCGTGCCGGCTGTGGTGCAGTTCGTGGACATCGCGGGGCTGGTGAAGGGCGCCGCGAGCGGCGAGGGCCTGGGCAACAAGTTCCTCGCGAACATTCGCGAGACCGACGCGATCATCCACGTCGTGCGCTGCTTCGAGGATCCCGACGTGCTGCACGTGATGGGCGCGATCGACCCCGTGCGCGACCGCGAGGTGATCGAGTTCGAGCTCGCGCTCGCCGATCTTGCGACGGTGGAGAAGCGGCTCGACAAGGTGCGACGCTCGGCGAAGTCGCACGACAAGGAAGCGCTCGCGGAGCTGCCGGCGATCGAGGCGGCGTACGCGGCGCTGAGCGAGGGGCGCGGACTGTGGGAGGCGCATCTCACGCCGGAGCAGCGCGCGATGCTGGCGCCGCTGACGTTGCTCACGGCGAAGCCGGTGCTGTACGCTGCGAACGTGAGCGACTCCGAGCTCACGGGCGAGGAGGGCGCGCCGTTGAAAGCGTTGCGTGATGCCGTGAAGAAGAGCGGCGAGCGCGCGCAGGTAGTTCCCTTCTCCGCCAAGATCGAGGCGGAGCTGGCGGAGCTGCCGGCGGAGGAGCGTGGCGATTTTCTCGAATCACTCGGCCTGAAGTCGGCGGGGCTAGACAGGCTGATCGTAGCCGGATATGAGCTGCTCGGGCTGCGCACTTATTTCACGGCGGGTGAGCAGGAGGTACGCGCGTGGACGATCCACGCGGGCGACACCGCGCCCAAGGCCGCGGGCGTGATCCACACCGACTTCGAGCGCGGCTTCATTCGGGCGGAAACGGTGAGCTACGAAGAGTTCGTCGGGACGGGAGGGTGGAAGGGCGGAAAGGAGAAGGGCGTGGTGCGGAGCGAGGGAAAGGAGTACGTCGTAGCGGACGGGGACGTGATGCTGTTTCGCTTCAACGTGTAACGACTGCGCTCGAGATCGCCGGTTTCCTGCCTGGGTATCAGTGGAGCGCGAGCTGCTGGTAGCTCGACGCGAAGGCGAGCGGCAGGACAAGGCCGTCCGAGACGCGTACCAGCGACGCACCCGCACCGGGTTGCGGCGAGAGGATCCACTTGCCGTCCGCAGACCAGCTCGGGGCCATTATCGAGGTACCGGACGAGCCCCACAGCGACCGCGCATTGGTTCCGTCGCTGTTCGCCACCATCAGCGCTGAACCACTCACGTAGGCGATGTGGGCGCCATCCGGGGAGTACACCGGGAACACACCCTGCAAGCCAAGAGCGTGCACGGTCCCGGTGGCGACATCGAGCGCCATGATGCCCTGCGGCTCGAAGTCATACAGAACGGTCTTCCCATCCGGCGACGGCGCGGGATGCGTAAAATCGTACCCGTTCGTCGTGGAGACGAGAGGGACGAGTCCACTTCCGTCCGCATTCATGCGCCAGACCGTCATGCCACCGCCGGACCGTAGTCCCGCGAAGTACAGAAGTCCGCTCGCGTCGGGACGCGCCCACGCCAGGCCAATGAGCAGCGAACCGGGCGTCGGGACCACGGGTGTCCGGCTGCCGTCCAGCGATACCGCGGTGAAGTTCACACTGCTGTACGGATCGCCTTCGTAGATGGTCACCCGTTTGCCGTCAGGCGACCATTGCGGGAAAACCGACCAGTCCTGAATGCCGGTGAGCTTCTTGAGACCCGTGCCATCGAGATTCAAGACATACACACCTTCACCCGAGTGAATTCCCACCAGCACTCCCGCGGGAACGATGCTCGCCCACGAGGTGTCGTGAGCCGTGCCCCACTGCACTGCGATCCCCGAGCGTCCCTCACTGACCGCGGTGACGTGCCCCGACGCCGTGACCGTCGCGCCGGAGTTGATTGACGCGTACGTCACGGAATCTGCAGACAGCGGGTTCCCGTCGCGGTCCGAGACGCGGACCCCGATGTTCCACGCGGCGCCCTGCATGACGACGGTGTCGCGGACTCCCAGTGCCAGTTGCGCCGGATGCCCGGGCTGCACGGTGTACCAGGCCGTGTCGCTCAGCCCCAACTCCGGGACGGTGATCACGATGCCGGCCTTGCCTGCCACGCTCCCAAGCTCGACGAGCACCGACGCGCGGCCTTGGTCGTCCGTGGAATCGGTGGCGAAATTCGAGAAGTATTGGGAGTTCAGTGTCGTTACGGCGATCGCGGTCGCCCATGGCACCGAGTCGTTCTGCAGCGCCGTGAATCGCACCACGGCGCCGCGAGCCACCGCACCGCCAGGTTCGCGCACGCGAACGACCAGGGCCTGGGTCAGGGCCACGCCGATGGTATCGGACACGTCCGCACCGGCGTCGATTCGGAGCCCGGATTGGGATGAGGGCGCGGTCGAATCGCCGCAGCCGACCACCAGGACCGCGGCGACAGCCCCAGCCAATAGCCCTCGCAAACGAATCGTGGGCGGAATGATTCTGCCCGCCGAGGTCAGGCTCGGCGCTCCATCGAGTGAACCGAAGCCGCCCCTTCGCGGGCCGCGGGAGCCTGACGCTCGTCGCGGCGGGGACATCATGCTAGTCCAACACGCGCACCGCAAGAGCCCGCTCGACGACAGACGGGCGGTTAGAGTCCCAGGTGGCGTCGCAATGATCGTAGCATGCTGACACTGCAGCCCGCGCCCTCACGAATTGACCCGCCGGCGAAGCGTTCGCATCTTGGCTCACCCAAACCATAGCCGATGGAGGTGTTCCCATGCTGTCAGCCGTTGCTCGTCTCGTGGTGCTCGCGTCTGCCGTGTTCGTGGTGGGATCGATTCCGATGTATCCCGGTGCAACGCTCGACGTCGCGGGGATGAAGGCGGATCGCGCGCACGGCCAAATGCGCATGGATACCGCGTACTACACGCCAGATTCCTTCGAGAAGGTAGCTGCGTTCTACAGAGGCCAGCAGGGCATCATCGAGAACAAGTATGTCGCCCAGAACACCGCGACCAGCAAGACGGCCGCGTTCGCGCTTGTCAATTACAACATCAGCCTCACCTGGCCCGCCAACATCTACGACGGCAGCGGCAACATCACGGCGCAACATGGTACTCGAATCGCCTACGTGAAAATCGATTAGACGCTATCGCGAAAAACAGCGCCTGCACGCTGCCCCAACCATGAGGGCCACACGCAGACGCTGCTTCACTTCAGGCTTCGGCGCACCAGACCGATGCCACGCACTGACGCGGCTAGCTCACGACTTCGCGCTCTCCAGCCCCCGCACCACCTTCGCCAACGCTCGCACGCGTGCCGCGTCACTCGCGCTCGCGGCGTCGTGATCGAGCTCGCCCGCGAGCTTCTTCAGCGCGGCCGTGCGCTTCGCGCCGCTCATTCCCTCGGCATTCTTCAGCGCGCTCTCGATGGCCGAGGTACGAGCCTCGGGTAGCCCGTTGTCGCGAACGAGCTGGTCGACGTACGCACGCGCAACCGGGAATGCCGCCGGCCACACGAGCTTGGGCTGACTCTGCGGGTTCAGCTGAGTGAGCTTGACGAGCTTCGCGGCATCGATCTCGTTCTGCGTCAGATCTGCGGTGGGCGTCAGTTTGAAGATGTCGAGCCCGCGCGCGATCTCGGAGCCGTAGATGTAGCCGTCGTAGTAATAGGCGTTCCAGTAGCCACCGATCACCAGCTTCGTCGAGTCGATCGGGCCGCGGTCGAAGTACGCGATCTCCTTGGGATGCGCGGGATCGGAGAAGTCGAACACCGAGACGCCTCCCTGATACCACCCCTGTGCCATGATGTCGCGCCCCGGTACGGGGACCAGTCCACCGTTGTGCGCCACGCAGTTCTCCGTTTCCGTCTGCGCCGCCGGCATCTTGAAATATCCCACGTGCGTGAGCTTGCCGTCATTCAACGTGAAAATCGCGTCGGCCCCCCAGTCGATCGGGTCAGTCGCGCGGCATTTGGGCTGCGTGCCGCCTCCCCACTCGTCCGTGAAGAGCAGCTTGGAGGCGTCATTGCTGAACGTCGCCGAATGCCAGAATGCGAAGTTGGAATCGGACACTGCCTGGAGCCGCACGGGGTGCAGCGGGTCCTTGATGTTGAGCAGTAGCCCGTATCCCGAACACGCACCGGCCGCGAGATTCTCGGCGGGATAGACCGTGATGTCGTGACACTGCGACGGTCCGCCGCGAGCCATGCCGAAGTTCTGAGTCTTGACTCCCAGTTGCTCCAGCGAGTCCATCATCGCGCGAGTTCGCACGGAATCAGATCGATCGAGCATGATCGTCGAGAGCGCCCGCGTGGCACGATCCGAATCGGCTGCGGTGGTGCTCGCGGGCAATCCAATGCGGCTGAGCATGCGGCGAGCGGCTTTCAGTCCAGCGCCATTGGCCGTGTCGGCGATTGCCGCCCCATGCGTCGGCGCCGCGGTGAGATCGTTGAAGATGCGCGGGGAGCTCACGATCTTCGCCTGCTCCGGATGCGCCAGCGGCACCCGAATCACCTCGATCCGGAAGAGCGCGGAGTTTGGATCCGTGACGTCGCCACCCTGACAGCCAGCCATCTCGCTGCTCGGCCGCACGCGCGCCAACCCCGAGACGTAGACGTACACGACACTTTTGTCCGCCGGGTCGGGGACCAGCGTGTGCGTGTGCGAGCCGCGACAGGTCTGGACATCGGCGACTTCCTTCGGATTCTGTGGATCGGCGATGTCGTAGATGCGAATGCCGAGCATCCGCTCCTTGCTTACGCTGTCCTGAATCCCCTGAGTGCCGCAATCCAGACGGCTTCCGCCATTCTCGGCGGACACGAATAGCAGGTGTCCGTAGACGGATACGTCACCCTGCTCCGTGAAGCAGAGCTCCGCCTTGGTCAACTTGGGCTCGAGCGGGTTTGCAATGTCCCAGATCTGAAAGCCGCTGAAGTTCCCCTGGTACGCGTAGTGACCAGCGAACGCCATATCGGAATTCGCGTAGGTCAGTCCGCCCGGCGCGTTCGGGTGGAACTCGTCTGGCTTGTTGCGATGGGCGACGAGGTCGAGACCCTTGGACGCGACGCCGGCGTCGTACAGTCCGGGCTTGAGACCCACGCGCGGATCGGTGGTGCTGGACTGAGCGTGCGCTGGTGCCGTCATCGCAAGAGATGCGGCGCAGAATACCGCGCACAGCGCGGTGGGCGTGCGGAAGAAAGCGTACTGGTGTGTCATCTCGCTTGACCCGGTTCGAGTGTGTTGAGAATGAGCTGCATCCGCGCCATCTCGGCGCGCTGTCCGGCATCGACATCAGTGGCGAAGGAAAAGATTTCCGGCTGCTGTCCGGCACCCGGCGTTGCGAAGAGCTTCGCGACCATGTCGAGGGCGCCCTGATGGTGCTTGATCATTCCGGTGAGGTAGAGGCGGTCGAACGCGGCACCGCTAGCGGAGTCGAGCTGCCGCATCTCCGCGGCGGTGAGCATCCCCGTCATCATCATCGGGTGGTCACCCATGTCCATGCCGGGCATGTCCATGCCGCTCTTGTCGTGCACGGGACCGTGATCGCTCTGCAGCATGTGCAGGGGATCCGGAGCAGCCAGGTGCCGATCCTGCAGCCAGTGCTGCATCATGGTAATCTCATCGCGCTGCGACAGCGCGATCCGCTTGCAGAGGGTCACCAGGTTGGGTCGCGCACCATGCGTCGCTGCCCAATCGGACATGACCACGGCCTGCGCGTGATGCACGATCATCCCTTGCACGAACTGGACGTCGGCGTTTGTATAATCTTGCGAGGCGGCGGAGGCGGTCTGGGCCGGCAAGCACGCCGCGACAGCGACGAGCGCCGTTATCACGCAGAGCAGGAGTGCCGCGGCTTCGCGCCGACGGAGTGGGGTGTACTGCAATGGACCAGAGCACCTGCGCTGACGAAGAAAGCGTCTTTCGTGTGAAGGTTCCAAACTACACGATGTACGGTCGCCGAGCTAAAACTGCTGCAATCGTGATCGGAATGCTTGCGACGTTGAACGCCGGGTCTGCCAGTGCCCAGGCGCGGGGCCAACTCGATACGCCGGCGCTCGATTTCCGCGCGCACACGCTCGGCCCTCAGCCTGCCGTGCGCACCCTTGCCGACTATCGCGGAAAGGTCGTGCTCCTGGCAGTCTGGGCTACCTGGTGCCCCGGCTGCCGGGACGAGATGGCGTCGATGCAGAGGATGTACGCGTCCTACGCCGCGCGCGGCATTCGCGTCGTTGCCGTAAGCATCGACAGGGGCAGCGATGCCGAAATCAGTGCGTTCGCGCGCAGCCTGGGCCTGACGTTCGACATCGTTCGCGACGACGGTGACATTCTGACGACGTACCTCTCGCGCGGCGTGCCCACGACATTTCTCATCGACCGCCGCGGAATCATCCGCCGCCGCAATTTCGCCGCGGTCGATTGGGACGTCGAGCCTCGGCTCGGACAAATCAGGAGTCTTCTTGACGAGCCGGAGCCTCCGGCGTCCCCGAGGTAGAGAAGTAGGACAGCTGCTTACGGCATCGCCGGCTGCAACCGCGCTGTCAATTGCACCGGAAGCACGTTCCCGCAGCTCCCGAGCTGGGTCACGTTCACGCCGCTGGTGGTCCACGAGTCGAAGCCGGAGTGTTCGATAGCAACCGAGTAGGTGCCCAGACGGGTTCCCCCGAACATCAGGAGCGAATCGCTCTGCGTGAGCGTGTCCACCCTCCCCGCGGACTCGACCGTTCCGAACGCTCCGTCTGCAGCGGCCGCTCCCGTCGTAGAATCGCGCACCGCAACCACGATCGCCCTCGACGGAATTCCCGTGCACTCGGCCACCAGCCGCTGCGAGTCGCAGCTGCCCGCCGCGTAGGCAACGCCGGCGAGCAGCATGAGCATGGCTAGCCGACCGCGCGAATCGCGCGATTGATGTTGGCGCATGTCGTCTCCTCTCGTGGCACACATCCGACTCCCCACTCTACGCCCGCGCACGCCGTCGCACCGTGAGCATTGACGGCAGCGCCCGGTGCGGCCAAGTTGGCGAACGACCTCCCCTGTTCCGGAGCCGCATCCCATGTCGTTCTCCGTCGTACGCCTGGTAGTAACCGCTGTCGCCGCGCTCGCATTCGCAGCCGTCCCAGTCTATCCCGGCGCCAAAATGGACGTTGACGGGATGAAGGCAGACCGCGTGCGCAGTCCGCAGCGCACCGACACTGCCTACATCACGCCAGACTCCTACGAGAAGGTCGTCGCGTTCTACAGGAGCCAGAAGGGATCCCAGGAATCGAAGGCGATCTCGATCGGAAACGACGCAACTCAGAAGATGGCGATGTTCTCCATCGGCAATTACAGCATCGGCATCAACTGGCCCGCCGACGTCTACGTAAACGGGAAGGTCGTCGCGCGGCGCGGGACACGGATCGCAATCGGCAAGTAGTGCCTGCGCGCGGCTGCATGTGACATATTACGATGCAGCCGCCAAGGAGGCGCAACATGCCGGAGAGAACGTATCGCATGCGCGCAGGACTGTCGGAGCACGACATGCAGCGCGCGGAAGCGGGCAAGTGCTACAAGGCTGAGCCGTCCGAAGACAAGCTGGGACACAAGACTCGGCTGCTCGACCTGCTCGAGCACGACGGCACACCCGTCGCGCTCAACGTGCCGATGAGCAATCTCGAAAAGTGCGAGTAGGATTCTCCGACCGTCCTTCGCTGCCGCGTCGCATCATCGGCTTTCATCAGGACGCTGAGCAACAGTGGGTGGCCGACCTCGAATGCGGACACACGCAGCACGTGCGCCACGATCCGCCGTGGCAGGTGCGTCCCTGGGTGGTGTCCGAAGAGGGCCGTCGCGGCTTCCTCGGTACCACTCTCCAGTGTGTGAAGTGCGCCGAGTGCGACGGGGCCACGCACTAGCGTTGCGCTCGACGTAGGCTGCCCGCGCACCATCGCTCTGGCTCACCGGCACGGCGACGCTTCTGCTCTCGAGCGCATTCTACGTGCTTCGGCTGAGAGGACAGCTCTACGGTCTGCACCCCGTTGTGACTCTTCTTGTCATGCTGGCATTGGAACTCGTGGCCATCGCCTGCCTCACCGCGTGGTCGCGGCGCGTCGGGTAGGGTCCGCTCCACGCGCTCGCCGCCGCTACCGGTGCGATACTCACCTATGGCTGGCTGAGCATCGCGCGCATGATCGCCGGCCGCACCGCGCTGGGCGCTCCAACCAACGCGATCGATGTTGCCGGTCAGATCGTGCTGTTGCTCGCTATCCTGGCAGTCGCGCGGGCTGGCGTGCATCGTTTGCATCGGTGGAACGCGCGGCTCTCGACGTCAGATAGAGTCGCCAACCAGTCACAGGAACTACGATGCCCTCCGATGTCTCGCAATGCCCGAAGTGCAATCACGAGATGGAGCTCGGCTACGTCGTCGACGTCGTCCACTACTCTGCATTGCAGAGCTCATGGACCTCCGGCAAGCCCGAGCGGCGCCTCTTCCGCGGTGGCATCAAGTGGTTTCGACGTGAGAGGATTCCGATCGTGAGCTACCGCTGCACCAACTGTGGATTCCTCGAGTCGTATGCACTTCCCCTTCTGACGATCCGCCCATATCGCGTCCCCCAAAACGCTCCGTCGACATGACCTCAACCGATCCGCTTCGCCAACAGCTCGTTCGCTACCTCAATTCGTCCGAGGCGCACGCGTCCACCGACGCCGCGCTCGCGAAGCTCGCGCCCGAGTTGCGCGGCACGCGCCCCGCGAGCCTCGAGCACTCTCCGTGGGAGCTGCTCGAACACATTCGCATCACGCAGCACGACATCCTCGACTTCTGCCGCAATCCGAAGTACAAGGAGCGCGAGTGGCCAAAGGATTACTGGCCGAAGAGTGCTGCGCCGCCGAACTCCGATTCGTGGGATGCGAGCGTGAAGTCGTACCACGACGACCTGGCCGCTCTCGACGCAATTGCCGAGGACTCGAGCATCGATCTCTTCGCGCGCATTCCGCACGGGGACGGACAAACGTACCTGCGAGAGCTCCTGCTCGTGGTGGATCATACATCGTATCATGTGGGGCAGCTCGTCCTCGTACGTCAGCTGCTGGACGCGTGGCCCGCGAAGTAGCCGGCGAATGTACGTCGTGATCTGGAAGTTCCGCGTGCGGCAGGGCGCGGAGGGCGCGTTCGCAGCGATGTACGGTCCCTCGGGCGGATGGGCGACGCTCTTCCGCACGTCGCCGGGATTTCTCGGCACCGAACTGCTACGCGACCTCGAGGGCGCACGACGCTATCTCACTATCGACAGGTGGCAGTCGCGCGACGCGTACGACTCATTCCGGCGCGACAGACGCGCGGAATACGACGCGCTCGATCACGAAGGTGCGAGTTTTACGAACGTCGAATCCCTCGTCGGCGACTTCACGACGAAGATGGCCGAAGCGTCGACGCCGGCCAACGACTGAGCTGTGATGCGTCAAAGATCGGAGGTGACCGTCGTTCGCCCACGGAGGGCCCGGCGAGCAGGCGTAGATCGTTCTCACCAAGGACGGCAACGACGTGGACGTCACCGCAGTCCACTAAGCCCAACGATTTTCCTCGAGGATCGAGCATGCAGATACTTATTCACGTGTTGTGCAGCCGGGGGCCGAGCCTGCGCGAAAGCATTGCGAACGACATTCGGCTGGAGCGGCACGGGCTGCGGGTGATTCGCGAGAAGCAGCCCGGGCGTGCGCCGGGATGGATGAAGCTCGAGAGCGCGGAGCTGGTGCGCGGAGTCCTCAACGTCGAGTGGGACACGCCGTCGTCTGTGCTCACGGCGCGCGTCATCACACGCGGTTCCACACCAAGCCCGATCGTCGGCAAGTTCATCAACTACATGCTCGGCCGGCATCGCCGGCGAGTGAAGGCGATCATCACCACGCAAGCCTGACGAACGAAACAAATCAGCGTCGATCGATCTTGTGATGGCCCGCGACGCGCGCTCTTATTTGTATTCACGTACCCGGGAGCCGGCCGTCGACGCACATCCAGTTACCTCACCGTGAATACAGTCGAATGAAGAAGCTCGTTTTCGCCATCGCTGCCCTCTGCGCCGCGTGCGCTCCAAAAACCGCGGAAAATCCCGATGCCGCTCGCTGGCAGAAGCAGGCGTCCAACGTCACGATCACCCGCGACGATTGGGGAATTGCGCACATCCACGGTCACACGGACGCGGACGCGGTGTTCGGAATGATCTACGCGCAGGCCGAGGATGACTTCAATCGCGTGGAGATGAACTACATCAACGCGATGGGCCGGCTCGCGGAGACGGAGGGCGAGTCGGCGATCTATCGCGACCTGCGAATGAAGCTGTTCATTGACCCGGACAGCATGAAGGCGAAGTATGCGACGAGCCCGGAGTGGCTGAAGACGCTCATGGTCGCGTGGGCGGACGGGTTGAACTTCTACCTGTACAAGCATCCGTCGGTGAAGCCGCACGTCATCACGCACTTCGAGCCGTGGATGGCGCTCGCGTTCAGCGAGGGTAGCATCGGTGGTGACATCGAGGACGTGTCGATCCCGCAGCTGCAGGCGTTCTATGGCGATTCGTCGGCGGCAAGAACGTTCGCGTCCACGAAGTTCGTTTTCGCCGAGCCTACGGGCTCGAACGGAATCGCGATCGCACCGTCGAACACCGCGGACCATCATGCGCTGCTGCTAATCAATCCCCACACCTCGTTCTATTTTCGCGGCGAGATGCAGATGTCGAGCGACGAAGGGCTCGATGCGTACGGCGCGGCCACGTGGGGACAGTTCTTCATCTACCAGGGTTTCAATCCGCACGTCGGATGGATGCACACCTCTAGCGGCGCGGACGTCGTGGACGAGTACGCGGAGACCGTGAGCAGAAAGGGCGACAGCCTGTTCTACAAGTACGGCTCGGAAGAGCGCCCAATGATCTTCTCGACGATCACGGTGCCATATCTCACCGCGAGCGGGATGGCGACGAAAACGTTCACCGTGTACCGCACGCACCACGGTCCAATCGTTCGCTCGGCGAACGGCAAGTGGATCGCCGTGCGGCTGATGCAGGAACCGGTGAAGGCACTCACGCAGTCGTATACGCGCACGAAGGCGAACAGCTACAAGGAGTTTCGCCAGACGATGGAGCTACACACCAACTCGTCCAACAACACGATCTTCGCGGACGGCGACGGCGACATCGCATACTTCCACGCCAACTACGTGCCGATTCGCGATACGTCGTTCAACTGGAGCAAGCCCGTTGACGGCAGCAATCCCGCCACCGAGTGGAAGGGGATCACGTCCATCGACGACAGCCCGCATCTGCTGAATCCGAAGAACGGCTGGCTCTACAACTCCAACAACTGGCCCTACTCCGCGGCGGGCGCGTACAGTCCGAAGCGGTCGGACTATCCCGCTTACATGGACAGGGGAATCGAGAGTCCGCGCGGAATCCACGCGATTCGCGTGCTGAAGGACAAGAAGGACTTCACGCTGCAGTCGCTCATCGACGCCGCGTACGACAGCTATCTCCCCGCGTTCGCGGATCTGATTCCGACGTTGCTCAGGGCCTACGACCAAACGCCCGCGTCGGATCCGACGCGCGCGAAGGTGGCAGCGCAGATCGCGCTCCTGCGCGGCTGGAACTATCGGTGGGATACTGCCTCCGTGCCGACCACGCTCGCAGTGTATTGGGGAGACGAGCTCGGCCGGCGCGCGCACGCGGACGCCGATGGCGAGGACATCTCGATCTATCAGGCGATGGCGACGAAAACCTCCGCGCACGAGAAGCTCGATGCGCTTGCGGTCGCGTCCGATTCGCTGACGAAGAACTTCGGCACGTGGAAGATGCATTGGGGCGACGTCAATCGCTTTCAGCGGCTCACCGATGATCTCCATCATCGGTTCGACGACAACAAGCCCAGCATTCCGGTGGGCTTCACGTCGGCGCGGTGGGGATCGCTCGCATCGTTCGGCCCGTGGGAGGAGCTGAAGACGAAGAAGTTGTACGGCACGGGCGGAAACAGCTTCGTGGCCGTGGTCGACTTCGGCGACAGCGTGCGCGCGCGCGCCATCACTGCGGGTGGCGAGAGCGGCGACATCGCTTCGAAACAC
>JANWLO010000037.1 GCA_025450815.1 Gemmatimonadaceae bacterium | reverse complement strand
TCGGCTGACGCCGTTCGCGATGGCGTCGCGCACCGGGTCGTAGCAGAGACAGTGCTGGTACAGGAGTCCGTTGCGCGTTTCGTTCGACTGTGCGCTAAGGCAGAGATCGAGCGCGCCGCCGCCGTCCAGCGCCACCGCCATCTCGAGGAGCTCACCATTGCGGCGCGCGCACTGCACGCGCACGCCGGGCGAGCGCTGCAATGCCAGCGTCGCGAAGAACGATGGCGCGAGCGCGGGGGGGTGACCGTTGCGCACGGCGTACGACGCGCGGTAGAGCGCGTCGAGCTCGGCGGCGAGCGGCTCGAGGTCGTTCTCCCACGTCACGCGAACGCCATTCTCGCTCACCCACGCGAGCTCCTGCCGCAGCGTGCGTCGCACGCTCTTCGACTGCGATGCGACGTACTGTTCGGCCGAGCTCCACGCGACGTCGAGCACGGCTTCGGAGTTGGCGAAGGATTCGAGGTAGCCGCGCCGGCGGGCAACCTCGCGAGCAGCCAGCGACTGCTCGTTCACGAAAGGCCACACGATGGCTTTCACGCTCGCCACGCGCGACTCCTCCTCGAGCAACTCGAGTGCTGAGTCGATCACCGACTCGGTGAGCGCGGAGTCGGCACCGAGCAGATCGGAGCCACTGCTCATTGGCGCGCCGATGGCGAGCGAGGGGCGGAGTCCCACCCCGAACGCGCTCGCAACCGCGTGCAGCGGACCATACCAGCGAGCGTGGAGGTCGCCGTGCAGGGTCTCCCGCTCGATGTACGCGGGCACGATGGCGATGAGCGCATCGTTTTCGTACACGGCGACGTGCCGCGCCTGGGCGCCGCAGCTCTCGTTCGCGACGAACCACGCGTGTCGATGATAACCGCGGCGCGCGAGCGCATCCCACGCGGCGCGCGGCACCTGGTGCGCGCCGCGCAGCACGCGAAGGGTGCGAGTGCGCTGCGTCGCTGCGATGGCGCCCGGCGGCGAGCTCACTTCGCGCGCGCCAGGGAGTCGCGAACCCGAATCGCCAGCGGGTCCGAGACGCCGGGTGTGAAGCGGCTCCACGACCGGCCGCCGATGCTCAGATACCGGAGCTCCCCGAGCACGCGCGTGCTCGCGGTCGCCGTTTTCTGCGCCGTCTTCTGCGACGCGCGGTTGTCGACGTCGATGAGACGCCAGCCCAGGCGATACGATTGCGCGTGCGAGTGATGGAGGCGAGCGAACGCGAGTGCCGTGCCCAATCCGCTCCCACGCTCGGCGGAGGCGACGTAGAGGTCCCAGTGATACGCGGCGTCTGCGGGAAGGGGGAGCGGGTAGCTCTCGATGTCGCGTTCCATCTGCGCGGAGATCCACGTAAAGCCTACGGGTCGCTCGCCTCGCCACGCGACGAGACATTGGCGGCCGCGCGCGATGCGCGTGCGAAAACGTGCGATTCTTCGCTCAGTGGTGAGCGCGAGAAAGGGCGACCAGTCGGGACCTGCGAACAGCTCGATGTGTACGCCATCCGGAATCGGCAAATGCGGGACGTCCTCGACTACGTGCTCAAGCAACAGCGCGAGACCGCGGCGCGAGATTCTGTCGAGCGTCCGCACGCGCAGCTCGCGCCACGCGCCGCCCAGCCCGGCGTTGCGCCATCCTGCGCTCGCGTCGCGCGGAAAGGTGAGAGCATCGCGCACGTACTTGTTCATGGCACACCCGCCTCCGCCAGCACGCCGTCGTAGGACGACGTAACCAGCGATCGCGCGGGGCGGAACTTGCCGCTCGGATCCGACGGGATGCTCTCCACGAGGGCAAGCTCAAATTCGACGCCGGGTCCGAGAAGCTGCGCGCCGTGCGCGCGGATAGCCTCGATGCGCAATGGGTTTGGCGGCCGTCGCGGACCGATCTGCATGGTGATCCGGTCGACGCGATGCTGCGTCAGCTGAAAGCACTCGATCCAGTCCGGATCGTCCATGACCAGCGTCTCGGTGAGGTAGTATGCGTGGATCACGCGCCCGTCGGGGAGCGGGAACATGTCGAGCATGCGACCCTTCACGCCGGCAATGGTCGAGAAGGGCGCACCGCAGGCGCAGTGTGTCTCGCCCTGCTCCGCCATGTCGCCGATGCGAAAGCGGATGAGCGGCATCGTGAAAGTGTGAAGCGCGGTGACGAGCACCTCACCGCGCTCGCCCGGCGCTACGGGAGCTCCATCCGGTGCGACCACCTCGAGGAGCACCGAGTCGTCGCAGACGTGCAACGGGCCGCCCAGAGGACACTCCCACGCCATCAGGTTGCACTCGTTGCTCCCGTACTGGTCGCGCACCTGTACGCCGAGCGCTTTTTCAATGCGACTGCGGAGCGCCGGCGTGAGCGTCTCGGCGCCGGTGAGTGCGACGCGAATGCTGGGCGGCATCACGGGATTTCGCTGCAGAACCTCGGACACCCGCGCGAGCATGTTCGGATAACCGCTGAGCATTACGGGCCGGCAGGCGCGAACCGCCTCCGCGATCTGTTCGGGATCGAGATGTATGCTCACGCGACGCGAATCCGTCTGCAGCTTGAGCGCCACGAGCGTTTTGCCGAGTCGCTTGTTGTCGAGCGCGTGAACGTTTTTGGGATTGAGGATGTTGAGAGTGCGCTCGGAGCGGCCGATTCCGTACGCGCGAAGGGCGCGAAGGCGAAGAAGGTGAAGGACATTCTGCTCGAGCCAGCTGCGACGGATCATGAAGGGGCGCCCGCTGGACCCGCTGCTGGCGGCGGAGATGAGGAGCTCGGGATCGAGGCCCCGGGCGACGCGGTCGATCTCCGGCGCCGAACGAAAGTGTGTCTTGGTGACCGCGGGAAGCGACGGCATGTCACCGGCGCCGCGAACGAGATTCGGATTTACGCCGTGCTCGTCGTACAGCCGCCGATAGTATGGAACGGTGCGATAGGCGTGCTGCACGACGCGACGGAGCTGCCGGTCGCGAAAGTCGGCAACGTCACGTGCGGTCGCTCGCGGGTGGCCGCGAATCGCGAACGCGTTTCGGAGATGCGCGATAGTGGTGGTCATTGCGCCGCGGCAAGTGGCTGCACGACGCGAATCTTGGCGCGCGCGCCGCGCGAGAGATGATCCGCGAGCACGACTTCGATGCGTACGTCTGGAGGGAGGTCGCCGCGGAGCGCGTCGGTGATCGAGCGCGAGAGCTCGTCACGATCGGCGTCGCGTGCGGCGATCGCGGTAACGCGCAGCACATCGCGCTCGGTTTGAACCACCTGATACTGCACGAGTGCAGGGATGCGCTCGAGCAGCATCGTGAGCGAGTAGGGTGACCGCGTGGAGCCATCGGGGAGCTCCAGCACATCCACTTCGCGGCCCAGGACGACGCCGAGCAGCGGCGAAGCGCGACCGCAGGAGCAGTCGCCAGCTAGAATCGCACCGCGATCGCCGGTGCGGTAGCGCACGAGCGGCATCGCGGAATTGACGAGAAGCGTGACGACTATGTCGCCTTCCGCGCCAGCGGGCGCCACGGAGCCATCGTCCGCGAGAATCTCAGCGAGCACGACGTCCGCGTTCACGTGCCGTGATCCCGCGGAGCACTCCCACGCGATCTCCTTGGTCTCCGATGTGCCATACACGTCACTCAGCTTGGCGCCGAAGGAGCGCTCGATCGTAATGCGCGCGGCGGCGGTGAGCAGCTCGCCACTGGTGAAGATGTGGCGCGCGCCCCCGCGAGGCGCCCCATCATCGTGCGCGCGTGCGACCTCCAGCAGCGCCGAGGGAAGGGCATAGATGACATCGGGGCGGAACGCTGCGAGCGCGGCCGCGACTTGGGCGGCCGGGCGAAAGACGCTGATGCGCCGCACCCGTCCGGCGCGTTCCAGCGGTGAGACTCCTTCTTGCTCCAGAGCGACGGCGTCGAGGATCGCGACGCGGTCCGTGAGTCGCATCCCCGCCGCGCGGCGCGAGCGCAGCTTCACGAGATGCTTGAGCGTCGCCCACGCCCGCGGGGTGTAGTGCACGCGAAACGGCTCACCCGACGAGCCCGACGAGAGCGATGAGAACCACGAGCCGGAAATTCGGCCGCCGTCGAATGCCGCTGGCCCTGCGTCACGGAGCTCGCGCTTGGTCACCGGCGCGAGCGCGGCAAGCGCCGCCGAGAGCTCTGAATCCGGCAGCGCGTGCGCGCGCAGGAGCCCGGCGTCGCGCATCCGCGAGGCGTGGAAGGGCGCGCGGGCGGCTGCGTCGAGAAGAGCCCGCAGCCGTCGCGACGCGCGCGCACGCAACGCGTCTCCATCGAGATCGAGCGCGCGCGAGACCGCGTGCGCGTCGCGCGCGAGCCCGTACGCAACCGCAGCGCGCGACCCGCTCAAAGTGCGGCCTCGCGTCGTTCGTCGATGAGCTCAGCGTACAGCGAGAGATAGTTACCGGCCGCGGTGTCCCACGAGAGCGTCGTCTCCGCACGCGTGCGATTTCTCGCGGACATGATGGCGCGACGCTCCGGATCTTCACCGAGATCGCGGATCGCGCGCGCAATTGCGGCGCAATCTCCGGGCGCCACGAGGAGACCGTTGTCACCATGCTTCACGAGCGAGGGGATCGCGCCGACATTGCTCGCTACAATCGGGAGCCCAGCCGACAGCGCCTCCGCGAATACGTTCCCGAAGGCTTCCTCGTAGGGTGCGAGCACGAACAAATGCGCGCGCTGGCATCGCCTGGCGATCTCCTCGCGCGGCAGTGCGCCCGCGAAGGTGATCTCACGCTCGACCCCGAGCTCGGCGGCGAGCGCGCGTAGTCGTGCCTCGTCCGGCCCGCCGCCGGCGATCTCCAGCGCGTAGCGCCCTCGCTCGAGCATGCACCACGCCCGAAGAAGATCGGCCACCCCTTTGCGCTCGATGAGCCGCGTCACCGCGAGGCATCGCACCGGCGCCGGTTCGCGCGCGTTCGAGATCGCCGGCGGACGAAAGAGCTCGAGCTCTACGCCGTTGCCGATCACCGTGTAGCGCAACTCCGGTGACGTGGCGCAGGCAAGCTCGCCCAGGCTCTCGCACACCGGCACGATGCGAGCGGCGCGACGCCAGATCCATCGCGTGAGGGGGCGCAGCACGCGGTGAGCGAAGACGAGACTGGCGTTGCGCTCATCGTAGCCCGGCACATCGGAGCCGCGCAGCGACACGATCACGGGACTCGTTCCGAGCGGCAACGCTGGAATCAGCGCCCCGGTGGGAAGAGAAAAGAAAATGTGGACGATGTCGTAGCGGTGTGTGCGCAGCAGCCGCCGCGCGACGGGAATCGCGGCGAGCAGGTAGCTCCCCGCGCCGAGGAAGCCGGCCTGATGGACGCCACGACGCCGGCTCCAGACGCGGTAGAGCGTGAGATTCGCCGCCGCGATGACGCACGACATTCCATCGATCTGATCGTCGTCGCGAGCGCCATCGGGACGGGACGTCACTACGTCCACGATCGCGCCGCGCGCCACGAGGCGCTGCGCGAGCGCCGCGGACGCGATCCCCGCGCCGCCGCCGAGCGGCGGGTATTCGTAGTTGAGGAGAAGAACGCGGGTTGCACCCGGTCCAGTTCGAGCGGCACCGGCGTCGCCCGGCCTGCCGATGCTGGCCGCACCGTGCGGGTTGGGAACTGTCCGGAAAGTCATTCAGCCAGATGGGGTAGAAGTGGGAACGGCAACTGTTGCCGAGCGGTGGCGCACGTCTCCAGTGCTTGACAGGGCAATGACCACGGTAGAACGTTGCTCGATTCATCCGGGGTCGACGCCCCCGCGCCTTCCCCTGCGTCGAACGCCATCCAACTCGATTTGCCCGGAGACACTCGCATGGGTTTGTTAGCCAGAAAGAGCATCACGGAACTCCAACACGAAGCGGGTGAGACGGGCGAGGGGTCGCTCCGGCGCGTCCTCACTGCGAGCAATCTGACGCTTCTGGGCATTGGCGCAATCATTGGCGCGGGAATCTTCGTTCTCACGGGCACGGCCGCGGCGCTGTACGCCGGCCCCGCCGTCATGTGGTCGTTCGTGCTCGCGGGCTCCGGGTGCCTCTTCGCGGGGCTCTGCTACGCGGAGTTCGCGTCGATGATACCGATCGCCGGAAGCGCGTACACCTACGGCTACGCGACGCTCGGCGAGTTCGTCGCCTGGATCATCGGCTGGGATCTCGTGCTCGAATATCTCTTCGGCGCGTCAACGGTGGCCGTGGGATGGTCCGGCTACTTCGGCGCGTTTCTCCATCGAAATGGCATCGATCTGCCGGCGGGCTGGATGTCCGCTCCGCTCACAGTGGAAGGCACGCACCACCTCACGCGGGTTCCGGGCGGGGTGATGAACCTGCCGGCCATTGTACTCATTCTTCTGATGACCGTTCTGCTCGTGATCGGCATTAAGGAGTCAGCCCGGTTCAACAACGTGATCGTCTACATCAAGATCGCTATCGTCCTCCTGGTGATCGGATTCGGCTTCTTTCACGTCACGAAGGCGAACTGGCACCCGTTCGTACCGCCCAACACCGGCGGCTTCGGGAATTTCGGCTGGTCCGGCGTAGTTCGCGGCGCCGGCGTCGTGTTCTTCGCGTACATCGGATTCGATGCCGTCTCGACGGCGGCGCAGGAGGCGAAGAATCCACAGAAGGATATGCCTGTGGGGATCCTGCTATCGCTCGCCATCTGCACCGTGCTCTACATCCTCATGTCGCTCGTAATCACCGGGCTCGCGCACTACACCACGCTCAACGTGCCGCACCCGGTGGCCTTCGCTCTCGAAAATATTCCGGCGCTCTCCTGGCTCACCTATCTTGTCGAGATCGGCGCGATCATGGGCCTCGCCTCAGTGGTGCTCGTGATGCTCATGGGGCAGCCGCGCATCTTCTTCTCGATGGCGCGCGACGGTTTGCTCCCGCCCGTGTTCGGCAAGGTGCACCCCAAGTTCAAGACGCCGTACGTCACGACGATCGTCACCGGTGTAATCGCCGCGATCGTCGCGGGGATCTTCCCCGTCGCGATTCTCGGCGAGCTCGTGTCCATCGGCACGCTGCTCGCGTTCGTGATCGTCTGCGCTGGTGTGATCGTGCTTCGCTACCGCAGCCCGAACATGGTACGTCCGTTCAAGACGCCGTTCGTGCCGCTCGTTCCGATCCTCGGCATTCTCATATGTGGAGGCCTGATGGCAGGGCTGCCGGGAGAAACCTGGTATCGCCTCATCATTTGGATGGGCATTGGTTTCCTCATTTATTTCTTCTACGGCCGCACGCATTCGAAGGTGCAGCGCGGAATCGGCGCCGCCACCGACTGACGGCTCGCGCGGTTAGCTTTGAGGCGGCGCTCGATGATTCGGGCGCCGCTTCTTTTTTCATTCGATATGCCCACGACTCTGCCCGATCTGATCGCCGTTCCACCCCACCGCGCCGCGGCGATCGAGCGCCACGCGCAGGAGCTCACCGCCGGCCGCACGGTCGCGCTGCTGACGCACATCAACTCGGACGGCGACGGATGCGGCTCCGAGGCCGCGCTCGCGCTCCTGCTCGCACAGCGCGGAATGAAAGTCCGCATCGTGAATCCCACGCCGTGGCCGGAAATGTTCAACTTCCTGCTCGACGGCGTGGACGAGCGCAGCGCGCAAGGCGCGTCCGCGCTCGCGGGAGTGGAGCTCATTATCGTCCTCGACATCAGCGATCTCAAACGACTCGGCGCACTCGGCGATATCGTACGCAACTCGCCCGCGCGCCGCCTCGTGATCGATCACCACGTGCCGCAGGACGAGCCCGCGGGCGAG
>JANWLO010000036.1 GCA_025450815.1 Gemmatimonadaceae bacterium | reverse complement strand
CCGAGAGTTCCGATCGACGCGCTGTGCGCATCGGGCTTGTCAAGCAAGTGCCTGAGGATTCCGACGGTGGTGGTCTTTCCGTTCGTGCCGGTGACCGCGGCGAGTCGGAGCTGTCGCGCCGGATCGTCGAATGCCGCCGCCGCAGCGATCGCGGCGGCACGACGTCCCTCGAGCACGACGATGGACGGAAGGCTCGTGCGCCCGGAATCCTCCACGATCGTGGCGACCGCACCGGCGGCTTCGGCCTGCGGGAGGAACTCGAGGCCATCGCGCGCGGATCCGCGCACGGCGAGAAAGAGCCCCTGCGCGACAACCTGGCGGCTGTCGTCCGTGATGTCCGCCACCTCCTCCGGGAGCACGCCCGTGACCTCGGCGAGAAGCCCCGCCTGTTTGAGCGCGGCGACGATGCGGTCGAGGCGAATCGTCGTCACGGCGCGGTGCTCACGCGCACCAGCGCGCCTGGCTGCGCGATCGTTCCGGCGGCGGGCGCGGTGGAGACGGGGAATCCGTAGCCGTCGAGCTGTACACGGAACCCGCCGCGGTGGAGAGCGTACACGGCCGCGCGGAGCGTGAGTCCATGCACGTTTGGAATTGCGCGCGCGGGTTGCGCAGGCGGCGCGGCGTGGCGCGAGCGGCCTACGTCGAGCACTGCGGGCGGTAGCGTGTCGTCGTCGGGTGGCGTGGCGTGCGCCGTGGAATCCGTGACCGTCACGAGCGACTCGGGAGACACGAGCGTGCTTCGATCGAGCGCTGCGTCCCGCGCCGCGAGCGCCGCCTGCAACACGATCTTGGATACGGGTGCGGCAGTCTTGCCGCCGAAGATGTCCGTACGCGGATTGTCGAGCTTCACGAGGATGACGTACTGCGGGTCCTCGGCGGGGAAGAGCGAGACGAACGACGCCGTGTATGAACCGGCGGCGTAGCCGTGCTTGCCCGAGGTGCGGCGCGACGTACCACTCTTCCCTCCGACGATGTAGTTGCGCATGGCGGCTTCCGTGCTGGTGCCAGACGTGACGACCCCAACGAGCATGCGCCGTACTTCGGCCGCGACGTCCGCGTCCATCACGCGGCGAATAACTCGCGGTTGATGATGATAGCGCACCGTACCGTCCGGCGCCCGTATCTCACGAATGAGCGATGGCTCGAGCAGCTGCCCACCGTTGGCCACCGGCACGTACGCGGCGGCCAGCTGCAAAGGCGTGACCGCGATCTCGTAGCCCATCGCGAGCGAGGCGGCAGATGTCTTCGACCACTCCTTCGGAAGCCGCAGCGTGCCTGCAGCCTCCGCGGGATAGGGGAGGCCCGTGGGCATGCCGAATCCGAAGTCGCGCAGCGCCTCGAACTTCTCCCGCGGCGTGAATCGCGAGGTGAACTTGACGATGCCGATGTTGCTCGAGTAACGGATCACATCGGCGAGCGACATCGACGGCAGTTTGTGCTCGTCCTCGATCCTGCGTCCATCCAGGTTGTAGAAGCCGTTCTCGGTGTTCATCACTTCGTCCGGGCGCGCGAGGTGCAGCTGAAGCAGTCGCGACACGAGCAGCGGCTTGAGGGTGGAGCCGGGCTCGAACGGCTCACTCACTGCGGGGCTGCCTGACGATCGTGGATCCGTACGACGACTGGCCATAGCGCGAATTTCGCCGTCGTGTGGATCGATGATCACGATGTCGCCACCATCGGCGCCCGTGCCGACCATCGCATCGGCGAGCGCGCGGTCCGAGATCTCCTGCAATGCCTGATTGATCGTGAGTACTACTGCGTCGCCGGCTTCCGGCGCGACATCATCCGGCGCGTCGATGCGCGCGCCGCGCGAATCGCGCGCAAGACGCGTCACTCGCGCTTCTCCGCGCAACAGTGAGTCGAGCGTCAGCTCGAGACCGTCCACCGCCGCGCCGTGTGCGTCGACGACGCCGATGAGCCGTCGCATTGCCTCGCGCTGCGTGTAGACTCGCTCGAGGCCCGCGTCGGGGTACACGCCACGCATGTGCGCCACCGGCGCGGCCGCGCCCGGAAGGAAGGCGCCGGGAATAACGACCCAGGCGCGCCGCAGGTCGGTGGCGCGCACCACCCACTCTCTCGGCACACCCATCTTGGCGAGTGCGCGACCGGTCGCCTCGCGATCGGCGAGCTCCCTGGGCGCGACTCGCAGGCGCACCGTCGGCCTGCTCTGCGCGAGCGGAACTCCGCCGACGTCGAAGATGTCGCCGCGCGGCGCCGGCACGTCGGCGGCCGCGAATTGCTGTCGCTGGGCGCGGTGCCGCCATGCGTCCGCTTGCACCAGCTGCACCTGGGCCGCGCGCACGACTAGCGCGAGCGCGAAGAGCGCGAGCGATCCGTGGACGAGCGTGAGGCGGCTTGGGCGTGTCATTCAGGGCGTGCGGGGGCGCTGCAGGATCACCAGCTGCGTGTCATTGGGAACGTGCATGTCGAGACGCCGCTCCACCACCGCCGCGAGTGAGCTGCGGCTAACGAGGTCGCGGATGTCGGTGCGAAGCTGAGCGCGCTGCGCCTGAAGCTGCAGGCGTTGCTGCTGAAGTGCGAGGAGCGCGCGCGCCTGCGCGTGCCCTTGCGCTCTCCGCCAGATGACGCTCGCGCCGACGAGTACGAAACCGAGGAGGGCCAGCGCCACCCAGGCGCGTCCGCGCCCGCGTGCCGCTACGCGGCGCGCCGCCACGCCCGGAGTCGCGCGCTGCGCGCGCGCGGATTAGTCGCCAGCTCCCGCTCGCCCGCAGTCACGGCCTTGCGCGTGACGCTCTCGCCGAGCGCGACGGCTCCGCACACGCAGAGCGGCTGACGCGGCGGGCAGGTACACGGGTTGCTCCAATCGCGGAACGCGTGCTTCACAACGCGATCCTCGCCCGAGTGATACGAGATCACGACCATCGTTCCGCCTGGCGTAAGCCGGCCGCGCAACGCGGGGAGCGCGCGCGCGAGCGCGCCAAGCTCGTCGTTCACCTCTATGCGAATCGCCTGGAAGATGCGCGCGAAGTCGCCAGGACCGCTTCGCGGGCCGAGCGCGCCGCGAATCGCGTTCACCAGATGATCGCTAGTCGCGAACGGCACCGTTGCCCGGCGCTTCACGATCTCCCGCGCCAACCGCGGCGCACGCCGTTCGTCGGCGTACTCGCGAAAGAGCTGCATGAGCTGCTGGTCCGGCGCATCGTTGAGAAGCTCCGCGGCGCTCTGCTGCGCGTCGGTGCCCATGCGCATGTCCAGCGGCGCGCCTTCGCGGAACGAGAAGCCGCGCGATTCATCGTCGAGCTGGCGCGAGGAAACTCCGAGATCGAGTAGCACCCCGTCGAATCTCGCGTCGCGCAGATCGGCGATGCCATCGATCGCGGAAAAATTGCCGAGAAACGCGCGGAATTGCCCCGCACGCTCCTGCTCCGCGAGCTGTGAGCGGGCCTCCTCGATCGCGCGCGGATCGCGGTCAATCGCGGTCACGTGCGCACCCTGCGCGAGCAGGAGTTGCGAATGGCCGCCTCCACCAAGAGTACCGTCGAGTATCGCCCGTGCGCCGGCCAGCAGCGCCGCCACCTCCGCGGCGAGCACGGGGATGTGATAGGCGTCCGGCGCGAGTGAAATCATGGGAGGATTTTACCATCCCGGGCGCCCGAGTGCTTGCTCAGAGACACGCGAAAGGACGAAGGGCTCGCCATCGGCGAGCCCTTCGGTTCGTGCAGCGCAACGAGCCGTACTACTTGCAGAATTTCTTGATCTGTCCCTCGACTGCGGGGCGGTACTGCTCGAGCGCGGATAGCAGCTGCTGCGCCGTTTTCGGATCGATCGATCCACCAGCGGCGACGTTGATCTGCGCCGTGAGGAAGGAGGACTCCGCCATCTTCGCGAGATCGCACTGCTTCGCCTTCTGAGTCTCGCGAACGGCTGAATCGCCGATCTTGAACGCCGCAACGCCGAGAACGAATTTGGCTGCCGGGGTTGGCGCGATGCTGTCTGACGCTGCGAGAATCATCTCCGCGCGCTGCATGTCCGTGCGGTTGATCGGGTCCACCGCCGCGGCGTCCTTGTACGCCTTGTTCCCCACCACGAGCAGGAACTGCGCGACGGTCGCCTTGTCCTCGCCCGCCACCACCGCCTGTCGCAGTGTCGCCACCGCGCTATCCGGCTGATTCAGGTCGATTTGCGCCTGCGCGATGCGCAGGTAGCCGTGCTCCGTTTTGGGGTCGAGCTTGACCGCCGTCTGCGCGGCCGCCAGCGACTGCGGCACCTGGCCGGCCAGGCGAAGCGTCTGCGCGTACAGCGACCAGAGCGCCGCGTTGCTCTTGAACTTCGCGACTCCGCGCGCCGCCGTCTCGGAAGCCTTCTGGGGATCGTTCGCGGACGCGTAACACGCCGACTGGCGCAGGAAGAACGTCGAATCGGCAGCCGCCGTATCCGTTTTCACCATCTGCTCTCCGGCAACCGTCGCCTCCGCGCAGTCCTTGGTGGCCAGAAGAATGAGCCACTTGAGGTGCACGAGATCGGGGTCGCCCGGGTTTTCCTCCACCGCCTTCACGATGATCGGCTTGGCCGCAGCTGCCTGACCGCTCTGACCGATCTTGTTGACCACCGTCGAGACCAACTGCACATCCTTGGGGTACGACGCGATCAGATTCGTCCACGCCTCGACTGCGTGATTGAGGTCGTTCTTTCCCGAGTAGGCATCGCCGAGCATGATGAGCGCGGGACGATTGTGTGGATCGAGCTCCACCACTTTCGACGCGACCGCGATCACCGAATCCGCCGGCGCATTCTGCTTCAGCAACGCATTCGCCAGGCAGACTCGGCCAATGGTCGAGTTCGGATAGACCGCGATCGACGCCTTGGCGGCGGTGATTGCGCCAGCCGCATCGCCGGACGTGAGCTTGGTTTCGCACATGCGCTCATCCGGGAGTGACTTGCGTGCCTCCAGAATCGACTTGGAGAGCTGCGATGCAATGTCGCCAAGCTTGTTACCGCTCGCCTGCGGCAGCGGCTGCACCATGCTGTTATCGCGCGCCAGAACGAGTCGCGCATTCGACTGATACCCGGTGGCGGTCTTAGTCACGGTTCCGTCGACGTAGAATTCCGCGCGCAGCGACGTTGCGAGCAGGCGCGAGGTGATCGCGTCCGGCATGCTGTCGCAGGCAAACCCCGAAGCCTCGAGGTTGGCGCAGATCGTCGCCTTGGGGATTACGTAGAGCTGCTTCATGGGAATGTCCGCCTGGAGCTTGGTGCGGACATTTTCCCCAAGCTGGGGCCCCGCGCCCTTTTCGGGCGAGCGGAAGGCCACGATGAGAACGCGCGGCGTCTCGTCGGAAAGCGTGGTTTGGGTGCGCGTCTGCGCGGACAACGGCACGGGTGCCACTGCTCCCAGCGCGAGAACCATGGCTCCAACGACGAGCTTCGGCTGACAAGTCATTCTCATCTCGTTCCTTACCTCCAATGCGGTAAACAGATATACCCCGATGCGAACCACCGGGGTCCGCGCGACACTCGATGGGCGAAGAGGGACTCGAACCCCCGACATCCTGCGTGTAAGGCAGGCGCTCTAACCAACTGAGCTATTCGCCCGTGGCCCCCGACAGCGCCGATTGCGGCTGCCAACGAGCGCGCGTTGCGTTCGCGATGCTGCCGGAAACAGTGGGCGACATGTTACAGAGACGCTACTTCAGGATGGCAATAGGCACCAGCACGCAATACCCGATCACCAGCAGGATGGGCGCGATCGTTTCGCCGCCGCGGATAAGATCCGCGTACCCCGCGACCAATGCGAGCAGCGCGAGTCCCCACCAGATGAGAGGACGCGCGCGAGTTGTGACCGTGGATTCCTGAAGGGGCATTCGGTGTAGTGTAGGGTGACCGCAACAAGGTGTCAAGAAAGGCTCAGTGCTCCTCGTCCGCAGGGGCAGATCGCGTACCAGGAGGGGGCGGCGGCGGCGGAGATGCCGGCGTTTTCAGCGCCGACGCGAGAAGGGCATCGAGAGCGCTCGAGCGCGCTGCACGGTCGTTCGCAGCCTCCACCGCCCGGAGTACCGCCATGCGACGGTTGTCCCGCCGCCTTCGCACCCAGAGCAGCGGGACGAGCAGGAACGCCAGCAGCGCGAATAGCACGGTCAGGTTTGCGGCCACCGCGAGCGCTCCGTAGCGCCGCATCGTCCGCGTGCGCCACTCCGCCTCGAAGCCACTCTGAGTGATCCCGAACGCCTGCCGCATGGCACGATCCATCGATCCCGTCTGCTTCCAGTACTCGAAAAAGAGTGAGAGCCCGCGCCGCTGATCGAGCGCCGCGATGTCGCTCACCGCGCGGTACGCCAGCGCGTACGCGCCCGACGCGCGCGATGCGCCGCCATGAAAGTCATCTTCCAGCGAATCGAGCGACGACGGAATGCCGTGCATCACGAGCCCGACGCTCGCCGCCAGTACGTCGCTCCGATCCCACTCTCCCGCTGCGTAGCCGGCGTAACCCTCGTCGAACCATCGGGGCGGGAGATCACCGAGTGCCTCGTGGAGCGCGAGGTGCGCGAGCTCGTGGCGCAGCACGGCGCGCGGATCGCCCGCGTCCGAGCCGGCGGCGCTTCCCTGCATCACGATGCGGTGCTGGTCGGGGATCGCGATCGCCGCGCCCCAGTCAGGCGCGCCGGGGCCGGTCCACTCGCGGAAACGCTGCGCATCGGGCGCGATCGCCACGAGCACGTGCGCCACGGGCCGCGCGAGCCCCGGGAAGGTGTCGTTTTGCGCGGCGGCGTCGAGGAGCGAGCGCGCGAGCGGCAAATCCTTGGGAAAGGCCACGAAGGTGAAGCGGCCGCGATCGAGCCGTTGAGCGGCGCCCGCCTGCGCCGGCAACGCCGCCGGGGCGAGCACCAGAAGCAGCGCGAGCAGGAGCGCTAGCCGTTTCGCGCCGGCGCGCCACCCTCCTCGACGTGCTTCAACATCTCCCCGCAGCGCTTCCCCCATGGATTGAACTTGTTGGCCGCGAGCCCATCGCGCCAAGTCTGCTTCGCCTCCTCTTGCCGCCCGTCGAACCAGAGCGAGCGTCCCAGCTCGTAGTACGCCTCGATGAGATTCGGCCCGAGCGTGAGCGTCTTCCGGAAGAACGTTTGCGCATCCTCGTACATCTCGCGCTCGCCATACACGAGGCCCAGATAGAAGTGCGCGTAGAGCGTCGCCTTGCGATCGTTGTCGAGACGAATCGCCTTGGACAGATGCTCGATCGCCTCGCCGAATATCCGCTTCTTGAGGCAGATGTAGCCGAGGTTGATGCGCGCGAGCGAATTGGTCGGCTGGCGCATCAGCACCTTCTGGAAGTTGAGCAGCGCCTCGTCGTACTTCTCCTGGAGCATCTGCGCCCACCCTAGCAGCGACTCCGTTTGCGGATCGTTCGGCGAGAGCTCGAGCGCGCGCTTCAGCGCCTTCTCGGCGCCATCGTGATCGCCGAGCGAGATGAGGCTCCAACCCTTTTCGACGAACGTCGAGGCACCGATGTGGTCCGCCACGACGACGGGCCGATCGCCGCCGAACTCGGGCGCGATGGACGGCGCGGAGCTCTGCTGCACCTGCTTCCACTTCTCGACGAGCTTCTTGATGTCCTCGCGCAGCGTGCCGAGCTGCGTGAGCTCGGCCTCCACCTGCTTGAAGAGCGCGATGATCTCGCCCTTGATCAGGTCGCGGTCCGCGGCGGCGGTCGCAGCCTCGAGGCGGGCCTCGATCGCGGCGTAGCGTGCGCGGAACGCGGCGGCCTCCGTGTCAGCCACGCGTTGCCGCCTGGGCCAACTCGAGCTGCTCGGTGGATGTCAGGACGCGCGTCACATCGAGAAAGATGATGAGCGAGCCCTCGTGCCGCACGAGTCCGCGCAGATACTCGGCGTCGAGCCCGCGGAAGATCGGCGGCGGCGGCGCGATCTCGTCGGGAGCGACGGCCATCACCTCGTGCACCGAGTCCACCGTCACGCCGAGCCACTCCTCGCCCACTGCGAGCACGATGATGCGCTGCTCCGGCCGCGGCGCGAGTCGCGGCATCCCGAGCCGCGAGCGCAGATCGATGACGGGCACCACTCGTCCGCCGTGCTCGATCACGCCATCCATCCACGGCGGAAGCTTCGGCACCGCAGCCGGCGCGGTGAAGCGAAGCACGCGCTCGACGGCGAAGATGTCGACGGCAAATCGATCTTCGCCAAGGCGGAAGGTGACGAGTTGCTGCGGCGCTACGGCGGTCATGTCGCTCCCGGAGTTGCGCGTACTCCAATGCGCACGATGGCACGCGCATCGAGGAGCGCGATGAGCCGGCTCCCCGATCGCACGACGCCGCGCACGACACCATCGGCGCGCATCGATTCCAGCGGCTGCTGCATCGTCGTCAGATCCGCCATGATCACATCCTCTACCTCGTCCACCACCATCCCCAACTGCCGGTCGCCATCGCGCACGACCACGAGCACCTTGTCGCCGCCCTCGCGCCCGTCGACATCGAGCACGCGACTGGCCGCGAACACGGGAACCGCGGTGCCGCGCACGGTCGTCATTCCTAGCAGTGAAGCCGGTGCGCCAGGAAGCGGCGCGAGCTCCGGAAGCTCCAGCGCCTCGACGGCCGCGCAAAGCTCCAGCGCAAAGAATTCGGCACCGTGCCGCATGAGCAGAAGGCTGGTGCCGGTGTCGGTCGTTACACCCAGCGGAGACTTCGAGGTCATTGTCATGCGCGCCCTCCCCCGTACAAGGACCGGTCGCCGGCGCGGTTTGTCACATCGCGCGAGGCAGCCACCAGCGCCGCCAGCGCCGGGGCGATCGCGCCCAGTGCCAACACCTGCGTGGCGCCACCCGCCGCCGCTGCCGCCTGAGGCATGCCGAAGATGATGGAGCTGTCGCGGTCCTGAGCGATCCCCGTACCGCCGGCGTCGTGGATCGCGCGCAGCCCCGCCGCACCGTCGCGCCCCATCCCCGTGAGTACGACCCCAATCGCCGCGGCGCCCGCTGCCTCCGCGACGGACCTGAAGAGCGGGTCGGCGGACGGGCGAACCCCCCAGAGCGGCGGGGAGTCGTCGAGCATTATGACGCGCGATTGCCCCACGCTCTGCACGCGCATGTGCAGCCCGCCCGGCGCAACGTACACGTGCCCGGGCGCGATCATCTCCCCCTGCACCGCCTCACTCACATCGAGCGCGCTGAGCGCATCGAGCCGCTCGGCGAGCGTCTGCGTGAAGCCGCGGGGCATGTGCTGTACGATGAGCACCGACGCGTCGAGCGCGGCCGGCAGCGCGGGCACGAGTTCCGCGAGAGCGCGCGGGCCGCCCGTGGACGCGGCGATAGCGATGAGGGAGTGATACGCTGCACCGGCCGCCGCGCCGCCGGTAGATCCAGCCGTCGACGGGAGCGCGCCGGCGCGCACCCCGGCGAGATTCACCTGCGCCGCGGCGCGGAGCGCAGCGAGGAGCTCGTCGCGAATCACCACGAGATCGAGGCTGATTG
>JANWLO010000035.1 GCA_025450815.1 Gemmatimonadaceae bacterium | reverse complement strand
GCCGTGAGGAAGGCCTGGTACACCGTGCGATTGACCTTGTCCTCCTGCCCCGCGCCCGCGAAGCGCGAGACGAGCACGCTCATCCCCGTGAAAAGCGACGAGATGAACACGATTACAACGATGAAGATCTGATACGACACGCCGATCGCGGCGTTGCCCGTGAAGCCGACGAGGTGGCCGACCATGATGTGGTCGACGATGCCTTGCAGCCCGCCGATCACGTTCGCAAGCATCGTCGGCCACGCGATCTTCCACACAGCGCGCGTAAGCGGTCCCTCGATGATCGAGCGATCGTAGCGCCGCGCGGGCGCTGGTGGGATCGTCGCAGCGGCGGGAAGGTCGGCGGCCGGAGCGGTAATGTCGGTCAAGAGTTGGCGATTGCCTGGGACGCGCTGGTTCGAAAAGCGAGTGCAACAAAAGTAACCGTGCACAAGGCAGGAATTCGCGATGGCGAAGGCGTTGTGTCAACGGGTATGACGCTTTCTACCCCGTAGTCCCAAACCCCGCCGCAATACAATTGATCGACAGCAGCAGCGCCGCCAGGTCGTCATCCCTCTCCGCACTCCCCACCGCCTCCCCCCGCACCCGCCGCAGCAGCTCGATCTGCTGGTAGTGCGCGCGTTCGAGCATTCCAAGTCGACGCGTCATCCGGCGGCGAAATTGCGGGAATCGTTCGGCGAGTGCGCTCTCGCCCGTGAGAAACAGCACCGTCTCCACCGTCCGCGCGTGCTCCGCCTCGATGAGCGGCAGCACCCCTGCGCGCGCGCTCTCGTCCGGCACCAGCTCCGCGTACGCACGCACGAGCGTCAGGTCCACCTGCGCGAGCGTCTTCTCCACCTCGTCGATGACGAGCCGGAAGATCGGCGTCTCCGCGAACATGCGCCGCAGCATCGCCTCGCCACGTGTCCCACGGACTGCCAGAAATGACTGCAGCGCGCTCCCGACTCCGTACCATCCCGGAATCAGATGCCGGTTCTGCGTCCACGCGAACACCCACGGGATCGCGCGCAGATCGCTGAGCGCGCGCGTCTGGCTGCGGCGCGCGGGTCGCGATCCGATGTTGAGCAGCGTCAACTCCTCGAGCGGCGTCGCCGCCGTGTAGTACGCAATCAGTCCAGGATGCTGGATCAGCCCTCGGTACGCCGCGAACGCCGCGCCCGATAGCGCCTCCATCGCTTCTTCCAGCCCCGGTAGCGGAGTCGCCTCATCACTCGGCAGCGAGTACTCCAGCACGCTCGACGCCAGCAGTTCGAGCTGATAGAGCGCAGCGTTCGGGTATCCGAACTTGAACGACACCACCTCGCCCTGCTCCGTCGTGCGCATCCGCCCGCGTATCGTGCCAGGCGGCTGCGCGGCGATCGCGCGATGCGTGGGCGCGCCGCCGCGGCTCACCGACCCACCGCGCCCGTGAAAGAACGAGAGCTCCACGCCGCACTCCGCTGCTACGCGCGCGAGCTTCTTCTGCGCCTGGTACAGCTCCCAGTTCGACGTGAGATACCCACCGTCCTTGTTCGAGTCCGAGTAGCCGATCATCACCTCCTGCACCCCGCCCAGCGCGCGCACGCTCCGCTTTACCACCGGCACCCCGAACAGCTCGCGCATGATTCCCGGCGCGCGCCGCAGATCGTCGATCGTCTCGAACAGTGGCACGATCGGAATCGTGCAGCTCTCAACGCCGGCCGCGTCGTGAAAGAGCCCGCCCTCCTTCGCGAGCAAATACGCGTGCAGCACATCCGCCGCCGACTCCGTGTTGCTGATGATGAGACTCCCGAATGCCTTTCGATCCACGCTCGCGCGCAGCTCGCTCACGAGCGCGAACATCCCAACCGTCTCGATCCCCGCCGGCGATGCAACACCGGGATCCCCGGCGCGCCGCGGCCGAGTGAGCGCATCGCGCACCCACTGTACCCCGTCCTCTCCGCCGCGCGCCGCGCGCAGCTCGGACACCGCCGCGTTCAACACCCCTGACTGCTGCCGCAGATCGAGCCGCACCGTTGAGAATCGAAACGCCTCAACCTCCCTGCGCACCGGCACCACCGTCGCGCGCGCGATCGCGCCGCATTCCGCGTCCACCAGGGCGCGCTCGAGCGTTTTGAGGTCCGCGACGAGCTCCTCTGGCGTCGCGTACGACGGCGATGTGAGCCCCTCGCCGCCGCGCTTGCGCATGCTCTCGTCCACGGTCGCGGCGAGGCGCCTCTGCACGACGCTCAGCCACTGCCGGCACAGCTCACCGGGATTGCGCGCCGCGAGTCGCTCGCCATCGCCGCTCGCTGAGAGCGCCTTGTCGAGCGCCGCGCGGAACGAAGCCGTAAAGTGCGCCGCACGCTCCGAGAGACTCAACGATCGCGAGAGCTCGGCGATACGACGCTGATAGCGGTGCAAACACTTCGCGCGATACGCGCGCACGGCCGCGCGTGTCACATCGTTCGTGACGTTGGGATTTCCATCGCGATCGCCGCCCACCCACGAGCCGAATTCCACGAACACCGGCAGATCGAAGGGCTCGCCCGGATACGCGTCCGCCAACGCGAGCGAGAGCGAGTCGTGGAGCTGCCATACGAGTCCAAACAGTGTGTTCTCGAAGAAGTGGAGCGCCCACGCCACCTCCTGCGCGACCGTCGGCTTCTCGAGTTTGAGCTCGCCGGTGAGCCAGAGCAGGTCCAGTTCCGTGTGCAGCTCCTCGCCGAGAAGCGCGCGCTCGCGCGGTGTGATGAGCGGTGCGTCGAGCGCGACCACGCGCGCGTAGATTCCGCGCAGCTTCTCGAGCACCGTGACGCGCTTGGCCTCCGTCGGGTGCGCCGTAATCGTTGGCACCACGCGGAAGGTCGACAACAGTTCGCGCACCGTATCCGCGGGCACGCCAAGCTGCTTCCACTCCGACACGACCCTCGCGAACGTCCCCGTGAGCGAATCGAAGCCCCGCTCCCGCTCCACCCGCTGCCGCGCCGCCATCGCATCGTGCAACTCGGCTATGGGCAGGATCTGCGAGAGTAGCCCCACGGTCTGCAGGGAGCGCGACACAGACTCCGGCGTGTCAGCGCCGTCGAGCCGTCCGCCCTCGAGCGCCGCCACGGTCTCGGGCGCGCGATGCGCGATCACCTGGCGCAGCAGATCAACCAGGAGCCGCTCGGCACCGGACTCCTGCGTCTCCAGCTCCATCGCCGTCGCCCCCGAGGGAACGGCCGGCGGAGCGCGGTAGTGCGCCCGGGTGGCCACTGCGGTCAGGCGACGCGATCGCGCGGCGCCCTGCCTCCGAAAAACGCCTCGAGATTGTCGAGCGCGCGCATCCCCATCGCTACTCGCGTCTCCATGGTCGCGCTGCCGAGATGCGGAAGGAGCACGACGTTCTCCATCCCCTTGAGCGCGTCGGGCACCACCGGTTCCTTCTCGAAGACATCGAGCCCAGCACCCGCGATGGCGCCCGATCGCAGCGCGTCGATCAGATCGCCCTCATTCACCACGTCGCCGCGCGCGGTATTGATCAGAATCGCTCCGTTCCGCATCTGAGCGAATCGGGCGGCGTTCATCAGATGCTTCGTCTCCGGCGTCGCCGGACAGTGCAGCGACACGAAGTCGCTTTCGGCCAGCACCGCCTCTATGCTCTCGCGCCGCTCCGCGCCGATCGACGCTGCCTCCGCATCGCTCAACGGAAATGGATCGTGGTACAACACGCGCATTCCGAATCCATGATGCGCCCGCCGCGCGACTGCGCGCCCGATCCGCCCAATGCCGATGAGGCCGAGCGTCTTGCCGTTGACGCGGGTGGCGAGCATGTGCGTGGGACGCCACCCCGTCCACTTCCCGCTCCGCACCTCACGCTCCCCCTCCCCCGCGCGGCGTGCGGTCGCGAGCATGAGCGTGAGCGCCAAGTCCGCCGTATCCTCCGTGAGCACGTCGGGAGTGTTCGTGACCACCACGCCGTTCGCCTTTGCCGCGTCGACATCGATGTTGTTGTAGCCGACCCCATAGTTCGACACGATCTTCACGCGCCGCCCCGAAGCCGCGAGCAGCTCGGCGGTGATCTTGTCGGCCACGCATGGGATCAGACCATCGGCCTCGCGCATCGCGCGCGCGAGCCCCGCGACGTCGAGCTGCGTGTCCGCCGCATTCAGCTCCACGTCGAACAGCTCCCTCGCGCGCAGCTCCGCCGCCTCCGGAAGCTTGCGCGTGATGATCACCTTTGGTCGCGCCATCTCAGGCCAGCGCCGCGCGGCGCGTCGGCTTCGCCAGCGCCTGCTTCATCGCAAGTCCCAGCTCCGCCGGGCTCGGCGCCACCGTGAGCCCCGAGTTGCGCATGATCTCCGCCTTTTCGTGCGCGCTGTCGCCGAACGCCGAGATGATCGCGCCCGCGTGTCCCATGCGCCGCCCGCGCGGCGCCGACAATCCCGCCACGTAGCCAACCACCGGCTTTGACATGTTCTCCCCCGCCCAGATCGACGCCTCCGCCTCCTGCGGGCCGCCGATCTCGCCGATCATCATCACCGCATCGGTCTCGTCGTCCGACTCGAAGCGCACCATCATGTCCACGAACGAGCTGCCGTTGATCGGATCGCCGCCGATGCCCACGCTCGTGCTCACGCCGATGCCGAGCGCCTGCATCTGCGACGCGGCCTCGTAGCCGAGCGTGCCGGAGCGCGACACGATTCCCACGCGTCCCTTCGTGTAGATGCTGCCGGGCATGATGCCGATCATCGCCTTGCCCGGACTGATCACGCCCGCGCAATTCGGCCCGATCAGCGTAGGCTTCCGATCTCGCGGATAGCGGAGCATGTAGCGCTTCACTCGCATCATGTCCTGCGCCGGGATGCCATCGGTGATGCAGACGATGAGCTGAACCCCCGCGTCCGCTGCCTCCATGATCGCGTCCGCGCAGAAGGGCGCCGGCACGAAGATCCCGCTCGCCGTCGCGCCCGTGGCGCGCACCGCGGCCTTCACTGTGTCGAACACGGGGAGACCGAGGTGCGTCGTGCCGCCTTTTCCGGGCGTCACGCCGGCGACGATGTTCGTGCCGTAGTCGATCGCCTCCTTTGCGTGAAAACTCGCCTTGTCGCCAGTGAAGCCCTGGATGAGAACGCGCGTCGTGCCGTCGAGGAGGATGCTCATGAGACTTTCTCCTTCTCCCGCATGGGCCGCGTGGAGTGCGGAGCGTTGAGCGCCGCCACGGCTTTCTCCGCCGCCTCCGCGAGCGTGTCGGCGGAGACGATTCGAAGCCCGCTGTCGCGCAGCAGCGCCCGCCCCTGCTCGACGTTGGTCCCCGCGAGTCTCGCCACGATGGGCACCGGCACGTTCACGTCCTTCGCCGCCTGGATGATTCCCTGCGCCACCCAATCGCATCGATTGATGCCCGCGAAGATGTTCACGAGCACGCATCGTACGCGCGGATCGGAGAGCACGAGACGAAACGCAGCGGCGACTCGCTCCGGAGAGGCACCGCCGCCGATATCGAGAAAGTTCGCGGGCTCGCCGCCCGCATGCGTGATCATGTCCATCGTCGCCATCGCCAGCCCCGCGCCATTCACGATGCAGCCGATCGAGCCCTCGAGCGCGATGTAATTCAATCCGTGCTTCGCAGCCTCCGCGTCGCGCGGATCCTCCTCGGCGTAGTCGCGCAGCTCCGCCACCGACGCCCGGCGGAACAGGGCGTTGTCGTCGAACTGCATCTTCGCGTCGAGCGCGAGCACCTGCCCCGTCTCGGTGACCGCGAGCGGATTGATCTCAACCATCGTAGCGTCGAGATCGCGAAACGCGCGATACGCGCCCAGGATCGCCTTCACTGCCTGGTTCATCTCCGACGCGCTGAGCCCGAGTCCGAAGGAGAGCTCACGAGCCTGGAATGGCTGCATCCCCACCGCCGGCTCGATCACCTCGCGCAGAATCGTCTCGGGCGAGCGCGCAGCGATCTCCTCGATCTCCATTCCGCCCTCCGGCGCCGCGACAACGCACACGCGCTCAGATCGCCGATCGAGCACGAGACCTATATAAAGCTCGCGCCTGATCGGCACGGCGGCCTCGATGTACAATCGATGCACGATCTTCCCCGCGGGCCCGGTTTGATGCGTTACGAGCTTCTTGCCGAGCAGCTCGGTCGCCGCCGCGCGCACTTCCTCCGGAGTCGTACAGAGCTTGATGCCGCCGGCCTTGCCCCGCGCGCCCGAGTGGATCTGCGCCTTCACAACCCAGCGGCCACCTCCAATCTCCTCGGCGCGGTACACCGCCTGGTCGGGCGTGTACACCACGCCGCCCTTCGGAACGGCAACGCCGAAGCCGGCAAGCAATTCCTTCGCTTGATACTCGTGGATGTCCATTGACTGCTCTGTGGAGGTGTCAGCCGAACGTCGAGCTCATGCCCCAACTCTGGTCGTGATCTCGCCGGCCATCGTCACGATGTTCTGCGCCATCTTCGCGGATGCCGCGTCGATGAGCCGTCCGTCGAGCGAAGCCGCGCCGCGCCCCTGCGACTCCGCTTCGGTTAGTGCATCGAGGATCCGCTTCGCGCGAAGCACCTCGTCCGGCGACGGAGTGAAAATCTCGTTGGCGAGCTCGATCTGCGTGGGGTGGATCGCCCACTTCCCCTCGCATCCTAACGCGGCAGCGCGCCTTGCTGCTGCGCGGAAGCCGTCCGGATCCTTGAAGTCGCCGAATGGACCATCGATCGCGCGCAATCCGTACGCGCGGCAGGCGACGACCATGCGCGAGATTCCGTAGTGCCACTGGTCGCCGGGATAGTCGGGGTTCAGCCCACCGATATTCGTGGTGCGCGCGCGAACGCTCGCAGCGTAGTCCGCCACGCCAAAGTGCATCGCCTCGAGCCGCGGGCTCGACTGAGCGATCGACTCTACGTTCG
>JANWLO010000034.1 GCA_025450815.1 Gemmatimonadaceae bacterium | reverse complement strand
GGTTCTCCTTCCCGACCTCGGCGCCGGCTGCTCGCTCGCCGCGACGATCGACGCGGATCAACTCCGAGCGTGGAAGGCCGAGCACCCCGGCGCAGTCGTCGTGTCGTACGTCAACACGAGCGCCGAAGTGAAAGCCGAGACCGACTACTGCTGCACGTCGGGCAACGCGGTGGAGGTCGTGAACGCGATTCCGGCCGAGCGCGAGATTCTATTTCTCCCCGACATGTTCCTGGGCGCGCACGTGCGGCGACTCACGGGACGCACGAACATGCACGTGTGGATGGGCGAGTGTCACGTGCACGCGGGGATCACGCCGCAGCGCGTGGCCGAGCAGCGGGCCGCGCATCCTGGAGCGGAGTTCCTCATCCATCCGGAGTGCGGCTGCTCCACGAGCGTGCTCGAGGCGAGGTCCGCGGGCGACATCGATCCGGAGGGGGTGCAGATTCTTTCGACGGAGGGCATGATCCGGCGCCCCGAGCAGTCGGACGCCGAGGAGTTCATCGTCGCGACGGAGGTAGGCATCCTCTATCGTTTGCGCAAGGCCTATCCCGACCGTCGCTTCCTCGCCGCGGACGAGCGCGCGTCGTGCCAGTACAGGAAGGTGACGACCCTCCCCAAGGTGCTCCGCTCGCTGCGCGAGATGCAACATCGCATCACGGTACCGCCTGACATCGCCGAGCGAGCACGGCTCGCGATCGAGCGCATGGTTTCGATCGGCGGCGGCGCGCCGGCGACGAACGCACCCGCGAGCCTCGTGGGCGAGTGACGATCGCGTTCCCGCTCGACGATTTCGAGATGCGGGCGCTCGTGCGCGCCGCGCTCGACGAGGATCGCGCCTTCGACGACGCCACCACCAGCGCCACCGTCGGGCCGGACGTGCGCGCGAGCGCGAGCATGGTCGCGCGCACCGAGGGCGTGATCGCCGGCCTGCCGCTCGCCGTCGCGACGTTTCTCGCGCTGGACAGCCACGCCGCGTGCACCGTGCGCGCCATCGACGGCACGCACGTCGCGCCGGGCACAATCATACTCGAGCTCGAAGGCCGCGCGGCCGCGATGCTCTCCGCCGAGCGCGTGGCGCTCAACTTCGTGCAGCGACTGTCGGGCGTCGCCACGCTCACCTCTCGCTACGTCGCCGCGGTAGCCGGCACCGGCGCGACGATCCTCGATACCCGCAAGACGACGCCCGGCTATCGCGCGCTCGAAAAGTACGCCGTGCGATGCGGCGGCGGCACCAACCATCGCGCCGACCTCGCCGGCGCCGTGCTCATCAAGGACAACCACCTGGCGGCGATGGGCGGCGACATCGCCGAGGCGGTGCGTCGCGCCCGCGCGCTCGCTCGGCCGGGCATCGTGATTCAGGTGGAGTGTGACGACATCCCGCAGGTGCGCGCCGCAGTCGACGCCGGCGCCGACAGCGTGCTGCTCGACAACATGTCACCGGCTATGCTTCGAAAGTGTGTGGGGCTCGTCGCCGGCCGAGCCATCACGGAGGCATCCGGCGGTATCACACTCGAGACAGTGCGCAGAGCGGCGGAGAGCGGCGTGAATCGAATCTCCGTGGGCGCGCTGACTCATTCAGCTCCCGCACTCGACATCGCGCTCGACTTCACGCAGCTCGGTTAGCGCCGGGTCAACTCGCCGTCGCGCCGTCCAGATCGCGGAACCGCACGCCGCTCCGGAACAGCAGATATGCGCCTGGCATGCTCGCCAACAGCCAGAGCGCATAGTGCGCGAACGTCAGCGCCACCGCCGCATCCTTCTGCACTCCGAGCAGCGCGAACATCACCACGGCGGCTCCTTCGCCGAGCCCCCGTCCCTCCACGTGCATCGCGAGCCGGCGCACGAGCGCCGTGACGCTGATCGCGGCGAAGAACGGCAGCACGGAGAGCTCGATCCCCAACCCGCGCCCGATCACGAAAAAGTTCACGATCTGAAGGAGATTCTCCGCGACTGCGAGCGCGAGGTTGATGGCGAGCGTCGCCGGCTGCCCGCGATACGCAACCAACGCCGCCGAGGTTTTTTTGAAGAGTGCGAAGAACCTCGGCGAGATTCGCTCGCGCAGCGCGCGTCCCGCAAGGCGATGCAGCGGCGTCCACCACACGGCGAGCACGCCGGCGAATCCCGTCAACGCCGCCGCCACGATGATCTCCGCGAAGAGCCGGCGCATCTGCGGCTCAACTTCCGCCGCGAGATACACCAGACCGAGCGCCGCCAGCACGACGGCCACCGCGGCCGCTATCATGCGCTCGATGGCCATCGATCCGAGCAGGAGCGCGAGCGGCACTCCGTAGCGGCGTCCGAGATAGACGCGCAGCCCCTCGGATGCGACGACGTTCGGAAAGACCAGATCGGTGAAGCACGTCTGATAGTAGATGTTCGTTGCGTCGCGGAGCCGCAGCGATCCGCCCGCTGCGCGCACGAGCTGGCGCCACTTGAATCCCATCAGCACACGGTCCGCGCTCGCCAGCGCGACGGCGAGCAGCAGCGCGCCGAGATTCATCGTGCGCAGCGAGTGCCAGACACGCGCCCAGTCGATGTAGCGCCAGAGCAGGTAGACCGCGACGGCGATCAGAAGCGCTTTCACGGCGAGGCGCCAGATCGACCCTGGTGAGACGTGCCGAGCACTTGAGGCGTCTATGGGGTACACTCCCACAATAGTAATCGCACGTTCATTCCACTGATGACGAACTCGATCTCACAGCCACAACACGAGCAGCCGGCGGACGCGTTCCTCGCCACCGTCCCCCCAATCAACGGGCCGGGGCGGGTGCTGGTCACGGGCGCGACTGGCTTCGCGGGCTCCGCAATGCTACGCGCGTGCGTGAGCCGCGGCTACCGCGTGCGCGCGCTCGTGCGCGACGCCGCAAAGGCAAAGGCGCTCGAGGCCTCGGGCGTAGAGGTTGCCGTCGGAAACATGAAGGACACCGGCTCGCTCGCGCGCGCGCTGCGCGACGTATCGGTCGTCTATCACTTCGCCTCGATCTTTCGTGAGATCGGCCTGCCGCCCGAAGAGTTTCGCTCCGTGAACGTCGAGGGACCGTCGCGGCTCATCATCGCGGCATCGGAGTCCGGAGTCGGACGCGTGGTGCACATCAGCACCGTGGGCGTGCACGGCGACGTGGAGCACCCACCCGCGACCGAGCTATCGCCCTTCCGCCCCGGCGACATTTATCAGCGAACGAAGCTCGAAGGCGAGCAGCAGGCGATCGCAACCGCCGCGCGGCTCAAGGTGCCGCTCACCGTAGTTCGCCCCGCGCCGATGTACGGTCCGGGCGACCGCCGCATGCTCAAGCTCTTCGCCGGCGTCGCGCATCGCCGATTCCCCATTCTGGGCTCGGGTGACGCGCTCTTCAGCATGGTGCACATCGACGATCTCGTGGAAGGTGTCCGCCTCGCCGGCGAATCGCCATTCGCAGTTGGCCGGACGTTCATCATCGGCAGCGATGAGTACATGTCGCTCAACGCGCTCGTGAGCCTTGTCGCCCAGGAAGCGGGAGTAGAGCCGCTCGGCTTCCACCTTCCGGTGTGGCCTTTCTGGGTTGCCGGCGCGCTCTGCGAGGGCGTGTGTGCACCCTTCGGCATCGAGCCTCCACTATATCGCCGCCGCGTCGCGTTCTTCACGAAGAGCCGCGCCTTCGACATCACCCGCGCGCGCACGGAGCTCGGCTATGCGCCCAAAGTTTCGCTGCGCGAGGGCGTGCGCTCCACGCTGAAATGGTATCGCGACGCAGGCTGGGTGTAGCACTCCACTCCTCAGCGGCTGTGCTTGTACATCATCTCCACGAGCTCGTCGTACATCGCGTCCGCCTTGCCGCGTCCGTCCTTGATCGCGGCTGTGGCGCAGTGCTTGAGATGATTTCGCATGAGCTCGCGCCCCACGGCGCGAAGTGCCTCGTGCACGGATGAGATCTGCGTCATCACGTCGGCGCAGTAGCGATCCTCCTCCACCATCTTCTGCAGCCCGCGCACCTGCCCCTCGATGCGGCGCAGCCGGCGAAGATTTCGCGCCTTGATGTCGGGGTCCACTCCTACCGCTTTCTTCATCCGTGGCATCTCCGTTACGACAGGTTGGCGCGCTTGAGTCGCAGACTGTTGGTGACGACGCTGAACGAGCTGAACGCCATCGCGGCACTCGCGATTACGGGAGTGAGCAGAATGCCGAACGCGGGATAGAGCACGCCCGCCGCCACCGGAATGCCGATGACGTTGTAGACGAACGCCCAGAATAGATTCTGCTTCATTGTGCGCATCGTCCTGCGAGAGAGCTCGATCGCCTGCGCTGCGGCGCCGAGGTCGCTGCGCATGAGCACCACGTCGCCGGCTTCCGTCGCGATCGCCGCACCGGTGCCCATCGCCATCCCGACGTCGGCCTGCGCGAGCGCCGGCGCATCGTTGATGCCGTCGCCCACCATCGCGACCACCGCGCCCTCGCGCTGCAGCCTCACGATCTCGGCGACCTTCCCCTCCGGAAGGACTCCGGCCACGACACGTTCGATCCCGACCGAGCGCGCGATGGACTGCGCCGTGCGCTCATCGTCGCCGGTGAGCATGACGACGGCGAGCCCCATCCCGCGCAGTCGCTGGATGGCGGCGCGGGACGTCGCGCGAATCGGATCCGCGACGGCGATCAATCCCGCGAGCGCACCGTTGGCCGCGACGTACACCGTAGTCTTGCCGTCGCTGGCGAGCGCACTCGCGCGCGATGCGAGCGGAGACACGTCCACCGACCAATCGGCCATGAGCGCCGCATTTCCAATCTCGAGCGCCACCCCACCAGCAACTCCGGTTGCGCCGCGCCCCGTCACAGAGGCGAATGACTCGACCTCGGTGCGCGCGAGCGAGCGCTCGGATGCTCGCCGCACGATCGCATCCGCGAGCGGATGCTCGCTCTGTGACTCCAACGACGCGGCGAGCGCGAGAAGCTCGTTCTCGTCGCGTGTCGAGCTCGGGGCGACGAAAATGTCCGTCACCTCGGGTGAGCCCTCCGTGATCGTCCCCGTCTTGTCGAGCACCACCGCGGTGACGTCGCCCACGCGCTGCAGCGCCTCACCACCCTTTATCAGCACACCCACCTCGGCACCACGGCCTGTGGCGACCATCACGGCCGTCGGTACGGCCAGCCCCATCGCGCACGGGCAGGCGATGATGAGCACCGCTACCGCAACCGCGAATGCGCGCACGAACGCGGTTCCCGGAGTGCCACCCGCGGCGTGCGCGGTGACGAACCAGATCACGAACGTTGCGACGGACAGCGAGATGACGACGGGCACGAAGACGCTGCTCACCCTGTCCGCGAGCGCCTGGATTGGCGCGCGCGAGCTCTGCGCGTCGCGCATGAGCCTTACGATACGCGCGAGGACACTGTCGGCGCCGAGGTTTGCGGCGCGATAGCGGAATGCTCCGGTGCGATTGATCGTCGCGCCGATAACGCGGTCGCCGGCTCCCTTCTCCACCGGCATCGACTCCCCGGTGAGCATCGATTCATCCACGGCGCTGTTGCCGGAGACGACTTCGCCGTCCACAGGAATGCGCTCGCCGGGGCGTACCAGCAGCACGTCGCCGGCCTGCACACTCGACACCGGCACGTTGATCTCCGCGTCGTCGCGAACTATGCGCGCCGTGGCGGGTTGCAGGTCGACGAGCGCGCGCAACGCACCCGAGGTGCGGCGCTTCGCGCGCGATTCCATCACGTTCCCCGCTAGCACGAGCGCGATGATGATGACCACGGACTCGTAGTAGAGGTCCGGCGCGACGCCATTCGCGGTGAACACCCGCGGCGCGAACGTCGCGATGAGCGAATACACGAACGCCGCGCCCGTGCCCGCGGCGATGAGCGTGTTCATATCCGCCGAGTGGTGCGTGAGCGATGTGAACGCGCGTACGAAGATGTGGCGGCCCGCCCACGCCATCACGAGGAGCGCGAGCGCGAGCAGCACGTATGGCCGCGCGCTCACGTGCATCATGGACACCGTCCAGGCAACCGCGACCGCGATGCCGCTGGCGATCGCCTTGCGCGTGAGCGCGTCGAGCTCCGCCTGCTGCGCGCGATCGCGCGCCTCCTGCTCCTCCAGCGGTGAGAGCTCATCGACCGGCAGCTCCGCCCCGTAGCCCGTGTCGCGGATCGCGTGTACGAGCCCCTCCGGCGTGGCGATGGAGGGATCGTACGTGACGGCCGCGGTCTCCATCATGAGATTCACCGATGCGTCGCTGACCCCCGGCTGCTCGGCCAGCGCTCGCTGCACGCGCGCCTGACACGCCGCGCACGTCATCCCCGATACCGGAATGCGGACGCGCTCACGACGTTCGCTCGAGGGCGATGCCGCAGCGGACGCACTCACGTCCGGCGCCTCCCGGCGATGAAGAAGTACCAGTTCACAATGCCAATCGCCGCGACACCGCTGGCGATCACGATCCAGTCGAGCGACGTCATGCGCCCGGCGCGGCGGCAGTGCGCTGCTCGCGTACCGCATACCCTGCGGAGCTAACGGCCTTCGCGATGTCTTCCGGCGTCGCCTCGCCGGCGTCGTAGTGGAGGGTCGCCGATCCGATCGCGACGTCGTCCACGTGCACTCCGGGAAGTGCGGCGAGTGCCTTGCGCACGTGAGCGACGCAGTGGCCGCAGCTCATTCCATCGATCGTGAGGGTTGTCTGTTTCATGAGATAGCCTCGAGTGAATGCGGGGCTCAATACCCTGCATGGGTATAATCTTACATACCCCCTACCCCTATCGGCAAGCCCTTGGGAACGCTCAACGACATCGGGGGCGAGCTGAGAGCCTGTGAGCCGACAGCTTTGAGTCCTGAGTTTGTGTACGCGAGCATCGCGAGGCCGGTCTGGATCGAGAGGCGGGAGGCGGACTCCAGCTATAAGCCTGTGAGCCGATGGTTTTGAGCCTTGAGCTTGTGCCGACGGCGAGTAGGAAAGGGATGCTCGAGAGGAGGCGGTAAGGGCTCAAATCTCAAGGCTGTCAGCTCTCACGCTATCTGCTTGGGCTCGCCTTCCGCCTTTTCATGCCGGCACGCATCGCGATTCCGAAAGTGATCCACCCCGTTGACCTATCACCTGACTCAGCATAGGCTATCCCCTTGTCATGCAGCGCTCTACCTCTTCCGGGGAGGCGTCAGTGTCAACGTGGCTCATCGGGCTGGCCATAGTGATTGCGGGCAGCGCGGCGATCATCGCGCTGCTGAGGAGACCTGTCGGCAGCAGCACGCCGGTTCAAATCGATCGCAACGTCATACGTGTGGAGCACACGAGTCTCCACGTAATCGAGCGTGGCGAAGGTCGCACCGTGGTCGTGTTGCAGGGCGACGACGGCGACGCGTCCGATTTCATGGCGCCGCTTCTCGCGCGCGCATCGTATGACTTTCGCGTGGTGCTCATCGATCGCCCCGGCTGTGGCGGCAGCGAGCGCGTTCCGCGTGACATGTCGCTCGACACGCAGGCGCGCCTCGTCCGGCTCGCGCTCCGGGAGTTGGGCGGCGAGCAGCCGCTGCTCGTCGCGCATTCGTGGAGCGCGGTGCTCGCGCTGTCGCTCGCGCTCCGCTACCCCGAAGACTTCGCGGGGCTCGTGCTCGCGAATCCGCTCTGCTATGCGGACGCATCGATCCGCTCCACCGATCCACATCTGCGCGTAGTGAGCCGGCTTGGCTCCCTCGTCGCTCCCATGGTCGGGCGCACGGCGCACGACGCGACGCTGCGCGCGAAGTTCGCCCCCGAGCCCGTGCCGTTCGCAGACTCGCTCGTGCCGTTGCGCGAAGCCGCGGGGATTCGCAGGCCGAGCGAGCGGAGGAGGCTCGTGCGCAACTCGGCGTCGCTTCGCGCGGCTGCAGGCATGAGCACGCGTTACAGCGACATCGAGATGCCGGTGGTGATCGTCACCGGCGACGGCGATCGCGTCGCGTCGCCCGCACGCCATGGCTACCGGCTGCACAACCAGGTGGTCCACTCGCATCTCGTAGTGCTCCCGCGTGCGGGGCACATGATCCACGTGACGCGTCCGGACTCGGTTATGGAAACCATCCATCAGGGGTGGTCACTGGCGCACGAGCGGGCCGAGGCCGGGCGGTAGCACCGGTCGACGCTCACTTGCGTACCGGCGAACGAGTTATCTTTCGCACCATGCAAATCGACATCACGCCGGTGAAGACGGAGGGGCTCGAGCGGCTGCTCGAAGTCTCGGTTCCGCTCCCCGAGGTTCAGGAGGCCGAGGACCGCGCGGCCAAGCGCTACGCGACGCAAGTGCGTCTTCCGGGCTTCCGTCCGGGCAAGGCACCAGCGGGAATGGTGCGGAAAAAGTTCGCGGCCGCGATTCGTCAGGAGGCGATCGAGGGACTCGTGCAGGCGGCGTTCAAGGAAGTGATCGATCGCGAGAAGCTCGACCTCGCAACGCAGCCGCACATTCACGATCTCAAGGCGGAGGACGGGCAGCCGCTCACCTTCCAGCTGCACCTCGAGATCCGTCCGTCAATCGAGCTGCCGCACACGTCGGGATTCCGCGTCACTCGCGAGTCCAAGCCCGTGAGCGAAGATCAGCTGCGCCAGCAGGTCGAGACGCTGCGCGAACAGCGCGCCACGTGGACGCCCGTGACCGAGCGCCCGCTGCCGGGCGACATGGTGACGGTGCAGCTCGCGACGGCGGACGACGACGGCACCATGCCGGAAGGGAAGGAGTTCCGTCTGGTGCTGGGCGGCGAGCAGGCGATTCCGGGAATCGAGGAGCTGATCATGGAAACCTCGCCGGGCGAGTCGAGCGAGCGTCCGGTGAAGTGGCCCGATGAATTCCCGGATGAAGCGCAGCGCGGCAAGACGAAGAAGGTGCGCGTGACGGTCACCGAAGTGAAGCGGAAGGCGCTCCCCGAGCTCGACGATGCGTTCGCGCGCGAGGTGGGCGACTTCGACTCGCTCGACGCGCTGCACGCCACCGTGCGCGAGGATCTCGCCAAGCACGCGGAGCACGAGGCGGATTCGGAGGTGCGCCAGAAGCTGATCGACGAGCTGCTGGCGGCGAACCCGTTCGACGTGCCGCCATCCTGGGTTAACCAGCTCGTGCAGGCCTATGGCGAGGCGTACCAGGTTCCCGAGGACGAACGTGAAAAGTTCGGGACGGAGTTTCGTCCTATGGCTGTGAGGCAGGTCCGTCGCGATCTGGTGATCGAGACCATCGCCGCGCGGGAAAATCTGGCGGCGACGGAAGCGGACATCGATGACCGGGTGGCGGAGGTAGCGAGGAAGCGCGGCGCGGAGCCGGGACAGGTCTACGCATCGCTGCAGAAGGCCGGGCGTCTCAAGGAGCTCGAGCGGAGCATCACCGAGGACAAGGTGTTCGGCTGGTTGAGCGAGAAGAACCTGATAGAGCACGCGTAGCGCCGGGGAACACCGGTCGCTCACTCATTTCTTTCAGACGGGAAACTGGAATGTCGATTTATCCTCCGTACGTCATCGAGCGATCCAGCCGCGGCGAGCGCACGTACGACATCTTCTCGCGGCTCCTCATGGACCGCATCATCTTCCTCGGCACGCCGATCAACGATGATGTCGCGAACATCATCATTGCGCAGCTCCTCTTTCTCGACGCGGACAACCCCGAGCGCGACATCAACATTTACATCAACTCGCCGGGCGGCAGCGTTAGCGCAGGGATGGCAATCTACGACACCATGCAGTTCCTCAACTCGCCCATTCGCACGATCTGCATGGGAATGGCGGCGAGCATGGGCGCGTTCCTGCTCGCGGCCGGGCATCCCGGCAAGCGCATGGCACTGCCGCACGCACGAATCATGATCCACCAGCCATCCGGCGGCGCGCAGGGCACCGCGGCGGACATCGAGATTCAGGCGCGCGAGATTCTGTATCTGCGCGCGAAGATGAACGAGCTAATGGCCAAGCACACCGGACGACCGGTGGAACAGATCGAGCGCGACATCGACCGCGATCGCTTCATGAGCGCGGAAGAGGCCCGGGAATACGG
>JANWLO010000033.1 GCA_025450815.1 Gemmatimonadaceae bacterium | reverse complement strand
TCCCGACGTGGAAGAACAGACTCACGATCGTCGCGAAGATCAGTGCGCCCGCGAGATTCATAAGCGCGAACCATTCGATGTCGCGAATGGAGCGCACGCTCGCAGCCACGAGCGCGAGAAAGATCACGTTCGGCAAATCGCTCTTGAGCACGAACGTGGCGCTATGGCCGCGCCAGAGGCTGAAGGGCACGCCGATGATCATGATGATCGCCAGGGCGATCATGAACTTGGTAGTGGGCTGCCGGATCTGCCGAAGTCGGCGCAACGGATGCCGCGTGGCTGCGAAAAATGCGAGCGCTGCCGCGAGCGCGAGCATGGGCAGCTGCAGCTTGCCGAGGATCGGGAAGGCGTCCTGAATGCGCCAGATGTACGCGAAGAGCACCACGGCGAGCGCGCGCATCAACCGATCAGGACGCGGCTCGACCTGGATCGGCGAGGGGACAGCGACAGGGTGGCGACCCGTAGGCGGGCGTTGGAAAGTCGTGGCGGGTATGGACATCAGTCCTGGAGTCCGCGAATTGGGTGCCAATGGCTGGTCGCTGCTCGTCGCTTGCCCGACTCTCCCTGTGGCGGCCGTGCAACACGTTATCGTGCGCCGACGCGTACCGGAAACATAGGGGAGCCGGTCGGAGAAGTCGCCGCCGCTAGATCGCAAAGACAATGACATCGATGACGAGGAGCACCGACATCAGCGCTATGGCGAGAACCAGCTGCGGCCATTCCAGCAGAACTGGTTGCCACATAGAATCGATGCGGCCGCCGGTGAGAAAACACAACGCACGATAGGCGCACCTTCGCTTCCAGCTTTTCGTCCAGTTCGCAGTTCTGGTGTTGGGATAATCAAAGTCGTAGTAGGACTTGCCGGGATAGTTCGTCATCGTGCTTCCGGGAAGGCTTCGAAAGCCCGGCCGAGCTCCCGCCCGCAACTCGGGCAATCCCATGGCGTGTCCGTTCTCGCCTACGAAGAGCAGGCCGTACGTGGGATCAATAATCGCGCGCCCCTCACGGCAAGACGCCTCGATCAAGCAGTGCTGCGCATGTCCGTCGGCGTGGTACAGTGTGAGCTGTCCGGCGGGTATCTGCATGGAGTCGAGGGCGACGATGGCGAGTCGGGACTTTCCCGAGCAACAGCCGCCAGCTCTGAGCACGCCGACGGGCGTTGCCCCGAGGGAATTCAGGAGCGACAGGGAGATGAAGCTCTTGTCGTCGCTGCAACTGGTGACATCGCTGTAGACACGTCCGGTGATCTCCGTGGCGACCCGCAACGATCGGTCTCCAGCGGCCGTGATGTTCATCCCGCGTACAAACCGGCGCACGCGCTGCTGCTCCACGAGGAAGTGGATGACGAGAGCCAGCGCCGCGCTCCCGATGATCGCGTTCACGATGACGATGACTAAGACGGTCGCCTCCCCTCCGTGAGGTTCGTGGCTCCGAGACGCCTCCGCTTCAGCCGTGCGATCTCCACCGGTATAGTCGCCTCGGATTGTGCACCGAAAAGCTATCTGCGGCGGCAACCATTCCCATCGCGCGGGCGTACGAGATCTCTGCCGGCTGAGCGTGTTGTGCGCTCCGGCGGAGCTATTACCGCGATGCTCCGCCGGAAAGCGCGACCTGTTCCGTGACGTGCACCAGTGATGACGCATCATACGTCCAGTTGTAGCACCGCTCAACGGCCTTCCTGCCGCGCGCCCCTACGCTTGCCCTGACATCGCTGTCGCCAAGCGCTCGAATCGCGTCGGCAAGTGATTCGGCGCTCTGGGCCTGAAAGACTACACCCGCGCCTTCCGCGCGTACGATTCGCGCCGATGGAATCGTGTCCGACGTGACCACCGGCAGACCGGCGTTCATGTAGTCGAACAGCTTGTTGGGCACCGTCGTGTCCATATGCTCGTTTCGATGCAGCGGGAGCACGCCGATATCTGCCGCAGCGACCATCTCCATTGCGCGGGCATACGTCACATACCCCGCAAACTGCACATCCTTGGCCGCCAGTCCGCGTGCGGCTGCGCGACTGCGGAAGAGCTGCTCGTCGCGCCCGGATCCGATGAGCAGCAGGGTGCAACGGGCCGTGCTATCGCGCAGCAGCGCGACGGCGTCAATCACCTCGTGGATGCCCCGGACCACCTCGAGCAGACCGAGATACACGAGGAGAATGGGCTTTCCGTCCCGCCGCGGCTGCGTTGGGGCGACAGCTGTCGAGACGAGCATCGGGGTGTTTCTCACGAGCGTCATCCGCGACTGATCGACGCCCATGGACGCAAGCCGAGCGGCCATTTCCTCTGCGACCACGAGAATGTGATCGACTCTGGCAATGCAGTTTCTCTCGACCGCCTCGACGATCGTCGGATTCCGAACGAGCCAGTCGAGCGCCTGGTGTCGTCCCGTTTCTCGCAACGCCCGCATCATTGCCGGATAGTGCTCGGCCATGTCGAGAATCACCGGCACCCGCAACCGTCTTCCGACGCTGATGGCGACGGGACACAGCGGCAGATCGCGCACGAGAATGACATCCGCGCGTACTTCGCGACTCACGCGGGCGATCAGCGATCGCCAGCGCGGATTCAGGAAGGCAGGAAAGCTCAACGCGGCATCGGCACGGCCGGCCCACTTCCACGGGCGCATGCGATGCACCGTTCCCTCGGGCAAGCGCTCGACGAGGGGCTGACGTCTGCGGTTGCGGGCGACGATGTGCACGCGGTGCCCAGCGTCGGACAAGGCGAGACAGCTTTTCTCGGTGCGAATATCCCACGGATATTCGGAATCCCACACGTAAACGATCGAGAGATCAGGCAAGGACTGCGAGCCCTGCGCCCGTCACGTCGTCACGCGCTTGCCGCGCACGCCCGTGTTGCGCCGGTAGTTCGCCTGGTTTGCCGTGGGCATCGTTCGCCAGTCGACCTTCTCAAGACAATTGAAGCCCGCGTTGCGCAGCCATCCGGCCACCTCCGGGTAGTCGTGCCGATGCGCGAACATCGGCGTGAACCGGTCGCGCGCAGCATGCACGGCGTTGGCAAAGGTGTATTTCTCGACCGATGGATCGCGAAGGCGATGCACAAAGTTGACCGCAAGGTACGCGCACGCCATTACGGACAAGGTGGCTTTCACGGGGGGTGCGGACAGATGTCGAGCGATGGACGGGCGTACGGTCTCCTCCAACGCAAATGCGAATCGCCGCGCAACACTGCCCTTCTTGGAGCCGCTGCCATAGAGCCAGAGATAGATCCACCCGCCCCGAGCGCAGTGCTGGGTCACCGCTGTCACCGCGTCTTGCGTGGAGTAGGTGTGATGCAACACCCCATGCGAGTAGATCACGTTCGCGATCAACGGACGAAGCGGAAGATAGAAGGCAGAGCCCTGCACGAAGTGGAGGAACGGGTTGTCCTTGAATTGCGCGGTTGCTCGAAGAACGGCGAGAGAGAGATCCACGCCGATCGCGTCGCACCGCAAGTCCTTGGCGGCGAAGAGTGTCGTGAGGCCAAGTCCGCAGCCGATTTCCACGAAGGTGCCCTCTTGGCCGTCGTGAAGCATCTGTTCGCCAATCTCCGCCAGGAATCGCTTCTCGTGATCCTCATAGCTGAGATCCCAGATCACACCATCGTAGTCGTAGTCCCTCCATTCCGCGGCAAATGAGCGCATGACGAACTCTTCGCCGGGAACGGAGGTCTTCGCGGGCCATTTGTATTGGGGTAGCGCGGCGAGGAGGGCTTTGTGTGCGGCCTCGAACTCCGCATGCGTGGGCGTGGTATAGGGGATGAGAACCGGCAGGCCTTCCACGATCGGATAGACGACGCGACAGTGGTCGCAGAGCAGCGCGCCCGATTCGACGAAGCGATTGAAGTCGGCGTCGAGACGCCCAAGCTCCTTCGCGAGCGCCAGATACTCCGGCGAAAGATCGACCCGTCGCTCATCGAGGATCTTCAGCCGCAAGGCGGCGTGGCACATGGGGCACGCGTACCATTCAAGGGATCTGAACCACATTCGCAATCTCCTGGACGTCGGACTTCGCCATAAATTCCGACCGAGCTGGAATCTAATGTCTCACGGGACCACGGAAGACGTGCCCGCTACCGCATTGACCTCTCGTTGCCACAGGCTCGCGCAAGGCGCATAGATTTCTCATACGGGAGTGAGTTCGGCCCGTTCCCTCGAGTACCCACTGTTTCGGTGCCCCATGTGCGGCTTGGCTGGGTTTTTTCGCGCTGCTGACTTTCGCACCGAAGAGATGGAACCAGCGCTCTTGCGGATGCTCGAGCCGATCCGTCATCGCGGCCCCGATGACAGCGGTACCTGGTGTGATGCGGCGGCCGGCGTTGGTTTCGGCTTCAGGCGCCTCTCCATTCTCGACCTTTCCGTGCTCGGGCACCAGCCCATGCAATCGAAATCCGGTCGCTACGTTCTGATCTTCAACGGCGAGATCTACAACTTCCGGGAGCTCCGCACCGAGCTGGAACTCGACGGCCACCGATTCCGCGGTCGTTCTGATACCGAAGTCATACTCGGCGCCTTCGAGCGGTGGGGCATCGATCAGAGCGTGCCGCGTCTGCTCGGGATGTTCGCGATTGCGGTGTGGGATCGTGAGCTGCGGCACCTTACGCTCATTCGTGATCAGCTGGGCATCAAGCCGATGTTTGTGTACCAGAAGGATGGACTGGTGAGCTTCGGCTCTGAGCTCAAGGCCCTGCGCGCCGGACCGGCGTTCGATACGACGATCGACGTGGAAGGGCTCAGCGGCTTCCTGAGATATCTGTACGTCCCCGCCCCGCACACGATCTACCGTCATGCCGTGAAGCTCCCGCCGGGCCACATGCTGACCATTACCGACCCGCGAGAGTCGCTGCCGGAACCGGTGCAGTACTGGTCGCCCTCGGAGGCCGCGCGGCGAGGCGCTTCGAATGCTTTCACGGGGAGCGATGATGAGGCGATCGATGAGCTCGACAGTCTCCTGTCAAACGCTGTTCGCCTGCAGATGCAATCGGACGTGCCGCTGGGCGCGCTGTTGTCCGGCGGACTCGATTCGTCGACGATCGTCGCGTTGATGCAAGAGGCCTCGTCGACACCGGTCGAGACTTTCACGATCGGTTTCGACTCCGGCCTGGATGATGAATCACGCCACGCTGCGGCGGTCGCGGCGCACCTCGGCACATCGCACACGCAACTGATGCTTACCGGTGCGGACGCGCTCGCGGTCGTTCCGCGGCTTCCGGACATGTTCGACGAGCCCTTCGCCGATGCATCGCAAATTCCCACGTATCTCGTCTGCGAGCTCGCCCGGAGGAAGGTGACGGTTGCTCTCGCGGGCGATGGCGGCGACGAAGTGTTCGCGGGCTATCATCGCTACATCGACGGCGAGCGCATTCTGAACTTCATGAGCCGTGTGCCACGGCCGGCCCGGCGGCTCGCGGCAGCGGGAATCGGGGCCGTCTCGCCGAGCGCGTGGGAGCGAACGATCGGTGGCGCGAGCAGAATGTTGCGCGTACCCATGCGGCGCAGCGGCGACAAGATGTACAAGATCGGCAAATTGCTCGAGGCAGACTCCGAGGCCTCGATGTACCGGTCGCTCCTCTCCGCTTGGCAGCATCCTGAATCGGTCGTGGAGAACGGATCCAGCGCCACCGGCCAGGTAGACGCGATCATGCGCCGCACCGAGCCGGCCGATCTCATGGATCGAATGATGCTCGCCGACCAGACGACGTACCTGCCGGATGACCTCTTGGCGAAGACGGATCGTGCGAGTATGGCCGTGAGCCTCGAAGTTCGCGTGCCGCTCATCGACCACCGCGTCGTCGAGTTCGGATGGCGTCTGCCGCGCGGCCTCAAGCTTCGCGAGGGCCAGAGCAAGTGGATCCTGCGGCAGGTGTTGTATCGCCGAGTTCCGCGCGCGCTCGTGGATCGCCAGAAAATGGGATTCTCGCCGCCCATCGAGCATTGGCTCCGCGGTCCGCTCAAATCGTGGGCGGAAGACATGCTGTTCGGAACATCGATGAATCTCAGTGGCGAGCTGCACGTTTCGGCGATCCGACGGAGGTGGAGCGACTTCCAGGCGGGCCGCGACAGCGGCGCGAACGAGATGTGGGCAGTGGTTATGTATCAAGCATGGAAAGCGAGATGGGTCGCCTGAGCGCTCTCGGGTCGGTGTGCCCATCGAGAAGTTCGCGCCTGCTACCCGCGATGGTGCTTCTCGGCGCGTGCGCGCTCATCGCGTGCCGCAAGGCCACGCATGCGCCGAAGATGCCGGCGACGAGCACTGGGAAGAGAGCAGCCGCCGCGAGCGCCAAGCCCGCTCCCGAGAGTCACGCGCCGCCCAAGACTCCAGTGCATCCGAAACCGGTCATCCGTTCGGCCGCGGACACCGATACCACGACTCGCCCCATCAGACCCGTCTACATCAGCCTGCCGCCGCGTGAGCCCGCGACGCACGAGCCGCCGGGAATGAAGCTCATCCAGACATGGGACAGTCACGGATTTGGCGCCTGGAAAGCGACCGCTACGCCGATCAGGGCGCAATTTGTTTGGGACAGCGCGATGCAAGACACCGTCATGGAAATGAGCTACGGACCGTGGAATGTCCCAAGCAACCGCACGTTCGGCCCCGGCCACTTGTACTATCCGATTCCCGCGTCTGCGCAACCACTTCACTCCGTATACGTGCGCGCACAGCTGAAGTTCGAGTCCGGTTGGCAGCAAAACCCCTCGAACGATCAGAAGTTGTTCCAGCTCTTTAGCGATCAGAAGCAGTCGGCGGGTATCCTTGTCTACGGCGCAAATGAGAGAATGCGCCTCATGGTGTACCCTCTCAACCGCGATGATCCGGGCTACAACGGCGTGCCTCTCGGTCAAGTCGTGCGCGGAAAGCCGTTCGTTCGGCCTCCGCCGGATTTATTCACTACGGGTAGCTGGCACACGATCGAGGTGTTGATCATCGGCAACACACCCGGAGTAAAGGACGGGCGAGTGAAAACGTGGCTCGACGGGCGTCCGCAGACTGATGTTTCGGATGTGATGTGGACGTCGATTGGCCTCAGCGGGAAATACAGCCAGTTCGACCTCAATCCCCTCTGGGGAGGAGGCGGTGGAATTCTCACGACGACGCAGACATTGCGCGTGGGACGTATTGAGCTCGCCGGAAGCGCGGAGTACCTGAACGTCCCGCTGCAGTAGGCGTTAGCCAACCGCTCCGCTTTCGCGCACGGAGCAGCCGGCCGCACGCTCTCTACATCGTGCCCGCCTTCAGTAGAATCGCCGCCTCGCTGTTTCGAAGCCGAATGCTCGAGACCGCCACGCCCACCGTGCCGTCGGCCGCGAGCGGAAGCCACTTCCCATTCGCCGGTAGCGGGATCGTGATCGCCGTGGGTTCGCCATACGTGTGCGCGCCCCACCCCTGCTGCAAACGAAGCACGACGAGCGCGCGGTCGAAGTCCCTGGTGTAGACGATGTAGGAATTCCCCTGCGGATCCTTGCCAGCCGAGGCTTGCACGCGAGTCGCTCGCGGATGGCCGATGTTCGCTCCCTGCGCCTTGATCCAGAGCGTGTAGTACGGCTTGTCCCATTTATTCTCGAGCTGCAACACGAGCTTTTTCGGCGTGCTGGGGACGGCCATGTAATAGCTCGCGAGCTCCCACAGTTTTCCGCGTTGTACGCTGGTGGCCGAATTGCCACGAGGATATGAGCTCCCCATCGCGGCGATGTCCCCCGAGCTGTACGAACTGACGAGGTCCGCGAACACGTTGCTCGCGTTGAGACTCTCGATCCACCTCCAGCGATCGATCATCCCCGAGAACTCGAAGTCATTGTCCATCTCGAGATGCACCGCGCCGGCGGCAAGCGCGTCGAGGCGGTCTGCCGGCGAAGTCGGTCATCATGGTCGTGATGTGTTGCCAGTGCGGAGATCGCCGGGAGTAGCCAGAGTAGAGCGAAGCGGGTGCGCCGACGGAGGCGGACACGCTCGGCGTCGCCGCGGTATCGCGCCTCGCGCTGGCGAAGGAAGCGGAGAGGTCTTGTCGGTGCAGGCTGCGGCCGCGATGAGCGCGGCCAGTGCGAGTGATGATACGCGCATGTCGAGTCTCCGGTCCACCGCAACCCGACCGGCGTAGCGCACTCGTACAGCACCGTAGCCTCGAGGCTTTGCGTCCCCGCCTTTCGGCGAGTTTGCCTTTGTCGCGGGCGAAAGCCCTGCGATCACGCCGCATTGTGAACTTGCAACGAGAGAGTGCCGGGATGACGCTCTCAGGGCAGTGCGGTTGGATTCGCTTCGCGTGCAAGCGATCCGGAGTCGGTCTGGCGTGCCGACTTGTAACAGAATGTTACAGGCGATGCATCGCTAGTCAACCAGCCAGGCGGAGATTTTTTCGATGTCGCCCGCGGTGAGCTGCGCATGCGTCGGTATGGTCACGAGCGTGCGCTGCAACTCCAGCGAACCTGGAATTTTCTCGTTGCCAACTAGCGACGAGCGCAGCTCCGTGAGCTCGGCGAGTGTATCGGGATAGCCGCGCACGATGCCGAGCGCAACGGACATACTGCGCGCGGCGTCTACGCGAATTGGAAGTCGAAGGTAACCAGGCACGCCGCCGGAAATGGGTGTGATGCACCGCACCGACTTCACCTTCGCCGCCGCGCCCACGAGCTCTTCCGCGTTGCGGCGGCGCACCGCCAGATCCGCCTCGGCGCGGGCGAGCGCCGCGCGCACGAGCGATGCGGACACTCCGGTTATCGCGCAGGGCTCGTGCGCGGGATGGTAGATCGTCTCGCCCAGGTGCAGTGCCGGAATCGCCGACGGCAGCGCGTACAGCGCGGGGCGACCCAGCGCCCACTGCGCCGCCGCTGTCGCGAGCGCGCGTGCGCCGGCCGGTGCGCCCGGTAGGGAGCCGGCGAGCGCGAGCGCCTCGCGGCCGCGCGCACCGATGCCCAGGAGCGAGCCGCCTCCGCTGCCAGTCATTCCCTTGCCCCGCCCGAAGCTCAGCACCGAGAGCGGACCGAATGCGCCGAGCCGCGTGCCTGAGAGCGAGCCCCACGCGCCCTGCGCCGCGTCCTCGATCACTGCCGCGCCGTGCGCGCTCGCTAGCGCGCTCACACCGGGGACATCCGCCGGATAGCCGTAGAGATGCGCGACGACGACGGTGCGCGCCCCATTGCCGAGGACGCGCTCCACCGATTCCAGATCCGGCGAGAGCGTGTTGGGATTTATGTCGTAGAGCATCACGCGCGCCGAGGCGAACAGCGCCGCAGCGCCGACGTCGACGCAGGCGTACGCCGGCAGCGCGACGATGCCGCCCGCCGGAGTCGTCGCGCGCAACGCAATCACGAGTGCGGAGGTACCGCTGTCGGTGAGCGCGATGCCACTCGCGCCGAACGCGCGGCGAAGCTCGGCGTCGAGTGCCGCGCGCTCCGGCGCCCCGCCGCCCAGCGCCGGTGCGACGGCGCGCAACAGCGAGAGCAGAGAGATTGTGGAGCTGACGGGGAGCTGCCGCCGGCCGATCAAGGGATGTAGCGGACGATGCGAGGACCGAGCGCAGTAGCGATGGACGTCGGCAGCCGCTTCCAGAGCCGCGGTCCCCAGGCATAGCCAGAATCGGTGGGCGACGGCGTCGTCACCGCTTCTCCGTCCGCCAGATCGTACCACCAGAGCTGCTCGTCACGCGATCCCCATTGCGATTTGAAGCGGTGCGTGCCGCTGTTCGGCGTCGAGCGCCCGAAGTTGAACGTGCGCACGCCGGACTCGAGCGCGCGCTCCATGAATCGATAATACAGCAGCATGTTGGGCGCGATGCGTTTGAACTCGTTGAGCGACGACGCCCACGTCATCTCGACCTCATCGCCCCAGCGAAACGCGCAGCCACAGGCGACGGGCCGATCATCGAGCCACGCACAGCCGAACCACGCGTCATCGGGAAAGGTGGCGGCGATGGTCTCGAAGAGTCGACGCGACTGTGTGGGCGTGCCGAGATCGCGCATGTGGCGCGCGAATACGTCGAAGAACGGCGCCACCTGATCGGCGCCGAACTTCATCGTCACACCCTCCTTCTGGGGCCGGCGAACCTGACTGCGCAACTTCGCATCGAGCTGCTTCATGAGCGCGCCCTCGCTCGACGGAAGATCGAGCACGACCGTGATCTTGCGGTGCGACACCGGAAGGTCTATCGGAAGCGGCACGCGGCTGCGCAGCTCGAGTAATTTCACAGAGCTCGCGCGCGCCAGCTTCGAAGCATTCGCCACCAGCGCGACGATCGCGTCGCGGGAGCCGAGTGGTCCGCCGTAGTTCAGGAAGGGCATCGAGACGAGGAAGTGCCCGAAGAGCGCGCTCTTCACCCGCACGAGCGGCAACACGCCCTCCAGCGCGCCCGCGTCGTCGTACGCCGCGAGGTAGATGCACTCGTGGTCGAAGACGCGCTCCATCACCGCGCGCCAGCCGTAAAGGTGAAAGTGGGTGAATCCGGGCGACCGTCGCGCCAGGGCGTCCCATTCCTCCGGCTTTCCGGCGAATCGCTCGACGCGCGCGATCACTCGACTGCGCTGACCGCCCGGGAGCTCGTCGCGAGAGAAGTTGGGAGCTTGAGGCACTTCGCCGCGCTGCAGAATCGAAACTCCGACAGCAGCCGTTCCAGGAGCGGGAGCGTCTTTCGCAAACCCGAGTAGTGGCGCATTCGCGCGTGCCACGGAACGCTGAGCCGCGGCTGTTCCGGATCAAGCTCCCACGGATGGATGTAGAAGAGCGCGGGCACGCCGTGCTCGCCGTGCTCGCGAAACGCGCGCCGGATCAAGCGGAACGGCAGGTGACGCAGGTACGCTCCGCCTGCCGCGGGCAGGCGCAACCCGCGCCACTGCGTGGTCGCGAGCGGAAGCTCCGTGAGCACACCGACCGGGCGGTGAATCAGATGCGGCACCGGCGGCGCCTTCGGATAGCCGTATCCCGGCCGGCGAATCGGAAACAGACTCGAGTCATAGCGATAGCCTTCCTCGATCAGAATATCGAACGCCCACTCGGTGCCCGGCGTGATCGAGAAATTCGGCGCGCGGAATCCCCACACCGGCGCGCCGGAAAGATCCTCGAGCGTCGCCTTCGACGCCCGCACATCCTCGCGAAACTCATCCGGCGTGAGCGTGTTCACGCGTCGATGCCAGAAGCCATGCGACGCGATCTCGTGACCCGCATCCGCTATGCGCCGCATCAAAAACGGATGCCGTTCCGCGATCCAGCCGAGAGTGAAAAAGGTCGCGCTCGCCTCGTGGCGCGCGAGGAGCTCGAGCAGAATGCCTATCGAATGCTCGAGGCGGCTGGGGTACGAGTCCCAATTCTTTCGGGACACGACGCCATCGAACGCGCCGACCTGGAAATATTCTTCCACGTCGACGGTAAAGATGTGCTCCGTGTCGCAGTGTACCGGCAGACTCATACGGAGTGCCGCACTATGCGAAAAGTTGGGGCGGACATTCGTGCGCCGAAGTCTTGCAGTTAGAGTGCCATGCGCAGGATCCGGCAGATGAGCGTTTGATGTTGTAACATCCTGTCCCAGCGTGCGGCTCCACGACATTTCCGAATTCTCCTCCTCGAACCGTACGCCACGGATTGTTGCGTTGATACCACAAAGATCACTCGGCAGAGCTCTCACCGTCGCCGGCTTCCTATTCATTGCCGCGCTCACGCTCTCGCCACAGTACGGCACCGTGAAGGCGCCGCCGAGCTTCTGCGTGTTGTGCGGCGGCTCATCCGTGCTCGATTCAATTTTAAATGTTCTGCTCTTCATCCCGCTCGGCTTGGGGCTGCGGCTCGCCGGTCTGTCACGGCGGCGCGCGTTCGCGATCGGATTGGTGACGACGATCACGGTGGAGCTGCTACAGATTTGGATTCCCGGACGCGACACCAGTCTCGGCGACATCTTCACGAACTCGTTCGGTGGCTTCGTCGGAATCATCTGCGCCGACATCTGGCGTGTAATCATCCTGCCATCGCGCCGGGAGGCCGCTCGAATCGCGAGCGTGTGGGTAATGGTCTGGCTCGCGGTTCTGTCGGCGAGTGCGGAGCTCGCGCATATCTCACTGCCCTCCACCACCGCGTGGGGAGTGTGGGCGCCAGAGCTGTTGCACCAGGACTACTTCCCGGGCACCGTACACGGCGCCACCGCGGGCGGCCTCCCGACACCTAACGGGATTTCCGCGACGAGCGCCGACGTGCGGCGACGCCTGTCATCCGATTCGGTGGTCGTGAGCGCATCAGTCACCGGTGGCTCGCCGACGACTCCGATCGCCGCCATCGCGACAGTCTACGACTGGAAGCGATCACAGATCTTCATGCTCGGCGAACGGAAGGGGAATCTCACATTCTCGTTGCGCATGCGAACCGCGGACGCGAGAGTGTCGACACCCGCCATCCGGCTCGACAGCGTCTTCACGCATCGCAAGCGATCGTCTCACGACACGCTGTTCGTCGCCGGCGGGTTGATCGATCATCGGCTTTGGGTGAGTGCCGAGCAGAATGGAATTCGTCGCGAGCGGACGCTGCCGGTGGATGCCGGACTCGGATGGAGCTATCTGCTGCCGTTCGACTACGAGTACGGAGCGGAGGCTCCGTGGCTCACGGCGCTGTGGCTGGCAGGTCTCGCGGCGCCAGCAGCAGATTGGGCGGCGCGAGCGGGACTGCGAGTTGTTGTCGCAGTCGCGGCGGTGATGGCGGCGGGCCTGCTCGCGATTCCCTACCTCACGGGCGTACATGCGACACCGTGGTGGGAGTGGCTGGCGCTGGCGGCGGGACTGCTGGCCGGCGTGGTGCTCGGCGCCGCCACCGTGCGTGTGAGTCGACCGCACTGAGCGCTGGACACGGGCCGCGCGTTACATTGCCGTAGTCGAGCGCACGCCGAGCACCGCGCGTGCATTGTTGCGTCCCTCTTTCCGTACTCCAATGCGCGTCAATCCGCTCGTTAGCGCGGCGGCGCTGTGTGCCGCTTCGATGATGTCGACTCCCATCGCGCCGCCGCTCGCGGCCCAGACGCTGCACTATCCGGTCGCGCGCAAGAGCGACCAGGTCGACACCTACTTTGGTACGCAGGTGGCCGATCCGTACCGGTGGCTGGAAGACACGGACTCGCCCGAGACCAAGCAGTGGGTCACCGCCGAGAACGCGCTCACGTTCGACTACCTTGGCGCGATTCCCGAGCGCGCGGCGATCAAGGATCAGCTCACGCGGCTTTGGAACTACCCCAAGTACGCGGTGCCGCTGAAGCGCGGTAAGGACTACTTCTACACCGAGAATTCGGGGCTGCAGAACCAGGCAGTGTTGTACATGCAGCGCGGGATAAAGGGCGTGAAGAAGCTCGTGCTCGATCCCAACACGCTCTCCACCGACGGAACGGTTGCGCTGGGACCGTGGAACGCGACCGAGAATGGAAAGTATCTGGCCTACGCGGTGGCGAGCGCCGGCTCGGACTGGGAAGAGATTCGCGTACGCGACATCGAGAAGGCGAGAGATCTGCCCGACACGCTCAAGTGGGTGAAGTTCTCGGGGATCGCGTGGACGAGGGACAACAAGGGATTCTTCTACTCGCGATATGCGGAGCCGAAGAGCGGGAACGCGATGCTCGCGAAGAACGAGGGTCAAAAGCTCTACTACCATCGCGTGGGCAATCCGCAGGCGAAGGACCAGCTGATTCTCGAGCGCCCCGATCATCCGCGGTGGAACATCAACGCGACGGTGAGCGACGACGGCGAGTACGTGATCATCTACGTCGTGGATGGGACGAACCCGAACAACCGCATCTACTTCATCGACGTCGGTAATCCGGGGAAGCCGAAACTCGACAATCCGCTGGTGACGCTGATCGACGACGCAGAGTCGCAGAATCGAGTGATCGACAATGCGGGCGATGTGTTCTTCGTGCAGACGAACCAGGATGCGCCGCTTGGCCGCGTGGTGCAGGTGGACATCAACAAGCCCGCGAAGCGCTATTGGCGTACCGTGATCGCGGAGGGCGCGGACAAGATGGAGGACGTCGAGCTGATCGGCGGACACTTTGTCGTGCACACGCTCAAGGACGCGCACTCGGTTTTGCAGATTTATGCTCTACACGGCGCTCTGTCGCAAACGATCAAGCTGCCGGGGATCGGCACCATCGCGGCGATTTCGGGAAAGCCGGACGAGTGGGAGATGTTCTACTCCTACGTTTCGTACTTGCAGCCGGCGTCGATCTATCGGTTCGACATCGATAAGCGGGTGCAGACGTCCTTCAACATTGCGAAGCTTCCGGTGGACAGCACGGGCTACGAGACGCGGCAGATATTCGCTTCGAGCAAGGATGGCACGCGCGTTCCGATCTTCGTGACTTCAAAAAAGGGGCTCACGCTCGATGGTTCGCATCCGACGATCCTGTACGCCTACGGCGGCTTCGACATCAATCAGACACCGGCGTTCTCGCCATCGATGCTGCAGTGGGTGAGCATGGGTGGCGTGTTCGCGGTGGCGGTGATCCGGGGCGGCGGCGAGTACGGGCGCGCGTGGCACGAGGCGGGGATGCTCGCGAAAAAGCAGAACGTGTTCGATGACTTTATCGCGGCCGGCGAGTATCTGATCTCGCAGAAGTACACGTCGTCGAAGAAGCTGGCGATTCGGGGCGGCTCGAACGGCGGGCTGTTGATCGGCGCGGTGGAGACGCAGCGCCCCGATCTCGCCGCGGTCGCGCTGCCGGAGGTGGGCGTGATGGACATGCTGCGCTACCAGAAGTTCACGATTGGCGGCGCGTGGGCGCCCGAGTATGGCACGTCGGACGACTCGACGCAGTTCAAGACGCTGATCGCGTACTGGCCGCTGCAGAACATCAAGCCGGGCACGGATTATCCGGCGACGTTGATCACGACGGCAGACCACGATGATCGCGTGGTGCCGGGACATTCGTTCAAGTTCGCGGCAACGATGCAGGCCGCGCAGAGCGGGCAGGCGCCCGTGCTCATCCGCGTCGACACGAGGGCCGGTCATGGCGGAGGGAAGCCGACGTCGAAGCAGATCGATTTGGCGACGGACGAGCTTGCGTTCACGGCCAAGAATCTCGGAATGTCGTTGACGCCGTGATTCGGCGTGGTCGCGCGCGCGGCTCTTGCTCGCGCGCGACCAGCAACTCAGCTTACCGCGCGTGACGACCTTTCTGGCAGTGGTGGACTCCGCGATTCACGTGTTGCGCATCGCGCTTGCCGCCGTGGGTGGCGCACTGTTCGTGATCGCGACCGTGGATTGGGCGGTGCGCACGCGACGCATCAATCCCTTCTCTCCAATCGCGCGATTCTTTCGCCGCGCGGTCGATCCTATGCTCGCGCCCGTGGAAACTCGTGTGGTGCGCGCGGGCGGGTTGCCGACCCAGGCGCCGTGGTGGGCGCTTGCAGCGGTGGTGGTCGCGGGCGTGCTCGTCATCGTGCTGCTGCAATGGCTGCACACCACTGTGGTGTCGGTGGCATTTGCGTCGCAGCGTGGCGGGGCGGGGGTCGCTGAGCTCGTGCTGAGCTGGGCGTTCGAGCTGCTCAAGCTCGCGCTGATCGTCCGCGTGCTCGTGTCGTGGATCGGCATGCGGTACGCGTGGTGGGCCCGTGCGTCGTACGCGCTCACCGACTGGATCGTACGGCCGATCGCGCGTGTGCTCCCTCCGTTCGGGATGATCGACTTCTCTCCGATCGTGGCGTACCTGCTCATCTACGTGGTGCAGGTGGCCGTGATGGGATCGCTGTTCGCCTGAGGTCTTTCTCGCGGGGGCAGGGATAAAGCTGCTTCACCGCGGACGTAGAGGAACGCGGAGACGCAGAGATGCGCAACATTTCTTGTGTCGAAGATGAAAAAGTTGAAATGATCAATCGCCAGTATTGCTCTCCTTCCGCGACCTCTGCGCCTCAGCGGTACCTCGGCGCCTCTGCGGTGAAGCAGCAGCTCCGGGCGAAATGCGGGTTGCTGCAGCCGAGGCGCCCCGCTAGGTTGGTAAATAATTGAATCGTGGCGATTTACGGCAAATTGCGGCCACGTAAAACATTCCGCTAAAGCGCCGGCTCAGTGCCCGCGCGTGCACTGGGCATTTTTTGCATCTGTGCACCTCCTGCACTGAACCGGCGATGTCTTCAGCCATCGATATGCCAAGTCACCGATTTCCCTCAGCGTACCTGGATGCCATCGATCGCCGCGTGATCATCTACGACGGCGCGATGGGAACGAACATTCAGCGAGCGGGGCTCACCGCGGACGACTTCGGCGGCAAGGCGCTCGAGGGGTGCAACGACAACCTCGTGCTCACGCGCCCCGACGTCATCCAGTCGATCCACGAGTCGTTTCTCGCGGTGGGCTGCGACGTCGTGGAGACGTGCACTTTCCAGAGCACACCGCGCCGGCTCACGGAGTGGGGCCTTGGCGACAAGGTGGACGCGATCAACACCGGCGCCGCGCGGCTCGCGCGCGCCGCGTGCGACAAGTTCGCGACGCCGGACGCACCGCGCTTCGTCGCCGGCTCGATGGGACCCACGGGAATGCTCCCGTCCAGCGCTGACGCGACTCTCTCCGCCATCTCCTTCGCGGAGCTCGCCGAGAACTACTACCGGCAGGCCAAGGGGCTCGTTGCGGGTGGTGTAGATGTTCTACTCATCGAGACCTCGCAGGACATTCTCGAAGTCAAGGCGGCGATCGCCGGCATCGAGCGGCTGTTCGCTGAAATTGGCCGGCGCGTCGCGCTCCAGGCACAGGTGACGCTCGACACGAGCGGGCGCATGCTGCTCGGCACCGACATCGCCGCCGCTATGACGACTCTCGAGTCGCTTGGCGTGGACGTGATCGGCTTGAACTGCTCCACCGGCCCCGAGCACATGCGCGAGCCGATTCGCTATCTGGGTGAACACGCGCGGTTGCCGATCTCCTGCATTCCAAACGCCGGGCTCCCGCTCAACACTGGCGTCGGCGAGGCGGTGTATCCGCTCGAGCCCGCGCCAATGGCGGCTGCGCTCTCGGAGTTCGTTCGTGACTTCGGAGTGCGCGTCGTGGGCGGATGCTGTGGCACCACGCCCGAGCATCTCGCCGCGATCGTCGCCGCCGTGAAAAAGGTCGAGGCATCGAAGATAGCCGTCGCTCACGCGGAGGCGCACGTGCCACGCGTGTCGTCCGCGATGCGCGCAATCACGCTTCACCAGGACCCGCCGCCTTTGCTCATCGGCGAGCGCGTGAACGCGCAGGGCTCGCGCAAGGTGAAGCGACTGTTGCTCGCCGAAGACTACGAGGGAATCGTCGAGGTGGCGCGCCAACAGGTGGACGCCGGTGCGCACGTGCTCGACGTGTGCGTCGCGGTCACCGAGCGCGCGGACGAGGCGGTGCAAATGGCGGAGGTCGTGCGGCTGCTCTCGATGAGCGTCGAGTCGCCGATCATGATCGACTCTACCGAGGTGGACGTCATCCAGGCGGCGCTCGAGCGCGTGCCCGGCCGCGCGATTGTGAATTCGATCAACATGGAGAACGGCCGCAAGCGCATCGACAGCGTGCTGCCGGTGGTGAAGAAACATGGCGCCGCCGTCGTCGCGCTCACCATCGACGAGGTGGGGATGGCGAAGACGGGCGCGCGCAAGCTCGAGATCGCGCGCCGGATCCACGACATCGCCACCACGGAGTTCGGCCTCGCGTCCGAGGATCTGATCTTCGATGCGCTCACCTTCACCCTCGCCACTGGCGAGGCGGAGTGGCTCGACTCGGCACACCAGACCATCGAAGGGATCAAGCAGATCAAGCGCGAGCTCCCGGGCGTGTTCACGAGCCTGGGCGTGAGCAACGTCAGCTTCGGACTCGATCAGCAAGCGCGAGCGGTGCTCAATTCCGTGTTCCTGCACCACTGCGTGAGTGCGGGGCTCGACATGGCCATCGTGAATCCCGCGCACGTCACGCCCTACGCGGAGATTCCGGCGGATGAGCGTGCGCTCGCGGACGACATGGTGTTCAACCGCCGTCCAGACTCGCTGCAGCGTTTCATCGAGCACTTTGCCGCGCGCGGTCCCAACGCGGCCGCCGATGCAGCCGGCGGCGCGGCGGATGTGACGACTATGGAGCCGGACGAGCGCGTGCGCTGGCACGTACTCTATCGCAAGAAGGATGGCGTGGAAGGGGCGCTCGATGCGGCAGGCGTGCGCGAGAATCCCGTACGCGTTCTGAACGAGGTGCTACTGCCGGCGATGAAGGAGGTTGGCGATCGTTTCGGCGCCGGCGATCTGATTCTCCCGTTCGTGCTCCAGAGCGCCGAGGTGATGAAGAAGGCCGTTTCGCACCTCGAGAAGTTCCTCGAGCGTTCAGAGGGCTACACCAAGGGGAAGGTCGTGCTCGCGACGGTGTACGGCGACGTCCACGACATCGGGAAGTCGCTCGTCAACACGATCCTGTCGAACAACGGCTACACCGTGTTCGACCTCGGCAAGCAGGTGCCGGTGAACACGATCATCGACAAGGCGGTGGAGATCGGAGCGACGGCGATTGGACTCTCGGCGCTGCTCGTGTCGACGTCGAAGCAGATGCCGATCTGCGTGCAGGAGCTCGACCGGCGCGGCCTCGACATTCCGGTGCTGATTGGCGGAGCGGCGATCAACCGCCGCTTCGGCCGGCGCGCGATGTTCGTCGAGGGCGAGCGCGCCTACGAGCCCGGCGTGTACTACTGCAAGGACGCCTTCGAGGGGCTCGACACGATGGAGTCGCTCATCGACGACGCGAAGCGCGGGCCGCTCAAGGCTGAGCTCATCGAGAGCGCGCGACGCGACGTGTTTCTCCGCACTCAGGTGGGCAAGGATATCTCCCATGGCGATTCTGCGGGTGCGCGCAGCGCGGTGGCCGCGGACAACCCGCTGCCCAAGCCTCCGTTCTACGGCGCGCAGCTGCGGCGCGACATTCCGCTCGCCGAAGTGCTCGCGCTCCTCGACCTCGATGAGCTCTTCCGCCTGCAGTGGGGAGGGCGCGGTTCGGGTCCGGCGTACGAGAAGGCAGTGAGGGAGGAGTTCCGCCCCACGCTCGAGCGCCTTTCCGAGAGCGCGGCGCGCGAAGGTTGGCTCGCGCCGCAAGCGGTGTACGGCTACTTCCCGGTGCAGGCGAGCGGCAACGATCTCATCGTGTACGATCCGGCCGCGATGCAGAGCGATGGCGGATCGATGCGCGAGCTCACGCGATTCGTCTTCCCGCGGCAAGAGGGGCGCGAGCATCTCTGTCTCGCCGACTACTTCCGATCCGTGGAGTCGGGCGACATCGATGTCGCCGCGTTCCAGATCGTGACGGTGGGTGACGAGGCTACGCGCCGGTTCGAGAAGCTGCAGGCCGCCGGCGAGTACACCGAAGCGTACTACCTGCACGGCCTCGGCGTCGAGGCCGCGGAAGCTACCGCGGAGTGGATGCACCAGACCATCCGTCGCGAGCTGGGCGTACCCGCGAGCCAGGGAAAGCGCTATTCGTGGGGCTATCCGGCGTGCCCGGATCTCGAGGGGCACGCGCAGCTTTTCAGCATTCTTCCCGCGCGCGAGGCGCTCGGCATCGATCTCACGTCAGCGTTCCAGCTGATGCCCGAGCAGTCGACGGCGGCGATCGTCGCTCACCATCCGCAGGCGAAGTATTACGTGGTACGCGGCGCCGCGGCGGAGACCGAGGCCGCATGACGGCCGCCCCTGCGCTCCGCACCACCGAGCGGCCAGACGTGCGCGAGATCGCTGATCCCGAGCGCATCATGGTCGCCGACGGCGCCATGGGAACGATGCTCTACGCGCGCGGCGTGTTCATCAATCAGTGCTACGATGAGCTCAACGTACGCTCGCCCGAGCTCGTGCTCGATGTGCATCGCGCTTACGTGAAGGCGGGCGCAGAGCTGCTCGAGACGAACAGCTTCGGCGCGAACCGGTTGAAGCTCGCGCAGTACGGGCTCGAGAACCACGTGGCGGAGTTCAACCGCCGCGCGGCGCGGATCGCGCGCGAAGCGGCGGGCGCGAACGTGCTCGTGGCGGGGGCCGTAGGACCGCTCGGCGTACGCATCGAGCCCTTCGGATCGACCAGCCGCGATGAGGCGCGCGGCCATTTTCGCGAGCAGATGGAGGCGCTGCTCGAGGGCGGCGCCGATTGCTTTCTGCTCGAGACCTTTGGCGATCTCGGGGAGATCGAGCAGGCGCTGGCGGCGGCGCGCGAGCTCTCGTCATCCACACCCGTGATCGCTCAGATGACGATCGGCCAGGACGGCCTCACGCCGTTCGGCGCGACACCCGAAGACGTCGCGCGTGCCCTCGACGAGTGGGGCGCCGATGTCGTTGGGCTCAACTGCTCTGTGGGCCCGCAGGCGATTCTCGAGGCGATCGAGCGAATGGCCGCCGTGACGAAGCGAAAGCTGAGCGCGCAGCCGAATGCCGGCATGCCGCGCGACGTGTCGGGGCGCACGATGTACATGGCGAGCCCGGAGTACATGGCGAGCTACGCGCGCCACTTCATTCAGGCGGGCGCTAAGCTCATCGGCGGCTGCTGCGGGACCACGCCCGAGCACATCAAGTCGCTTGTGGAAGGAATCCGGCCGCTAGTGCCGCGACGCCAGCGGCGGCCGAGCGTGCGCTATCAGCTCCCGAACACCCAGGGGGCGGACGAGCTCACGTCGGAGCATCCCGCAGCCGCGGGCGTCGCCGAAATTCCGTTCGCGCGCCGCTCGCGCTGGGCTGGCAAGATCGCGCGCAGCGAGTTCGTCACCTCCGTCGAGATCGTGCCGCCGCGCGGCGTGGACGCAACCGCGATGCTCGAAGGCGTGTCCGCACTCAAGGTTGCGGGCGTCGATGCAGTGAATGTCCCCGATGGCCCGCGCGCGCAGAGTCGCATGGGCGCGCTCATGACGAGCCTCCTCATCGAGCAGCGAGTCGGAATGGAGACCGTCACCCATTACTGCTGCCGCGACCGCAACCTGCTCGGAATGCTGAGCGATTTGCTCGGAGCGTCCGCGATGGGGCTGCGCAACCTGCTCCTCATCACCGGCGATCCGCCGAAGATGGGGCCGTATCCCGACGCGACCGCGGTGTTCGACATCGACTCGATCGGGCTCACCAATCTCGTGAGCCGACTGAACAAGGGACTCGACCCCGGCGGCAATTCGCTCGGCCGACCTACTGCGTTCACGATCGGAGTTGGCGTGAACCCGGCGGCGTTCGATCCCGCGTACGAGTTGCGCCGCTTCGAGTGGAAGGTGGATGCGGGCGCCGAGTATGCCATCACGCAGCCGGTGTTCGACGTCGAGCAGCTCGAGCGCTTTCTCGAGTCGATCGCGCACGTGCGAATCCCGATCGTCGCGGGGATCTGGCCACTGGTGTCCGCGCGCAACGCCGAGTTCCTGGCGAACGAAGTACCCGGCGTAGTGGTGCCGGAGTCGGTGGTAAAGCGGATGCGTGCGGCGAGCGAGAAGTCGAAGGAGCACGCGGTGGCAGAGGGAATCGCCATCGCTCGCGAGATGCTGGATCGCGTGCGGGGTGCCGTGCAGGGTGCGCAAGTCTCGGCGCCCTTCGGCAAGGTAGAGCTCGCGGTCTCGGTGTTCGAGAGCTGAGCGGGCGGGGCGACCTGAAGTATATTGAAGGCTCCGAAATCCGAGTGAGGAGCCACGTGAAGGGAATTCTGATCATCGATCACGGATCCATGCGCGAGGCGGCCAACCAGATGCTGGATAGTGTAGGCGAGCTGGTGCAGCGCATGGCGGGCGACAGCGTGGTGGTGCGCATCGCGCACATGGAGCTCGCGGCGCCGAGCATCGCAGACGGCTTCGCGGCGTGCGTTGCCGCCGGCGCTACGGAGATCGTGGCCTTCCCGTACATGCTCTCGCCCGGCAAGCACTCCACGCGTGACATCCCGCGCATGGTCGCCGAGGTCGCCGCCGGGCATCCCGGTGTATCCGTGCAGGTGACGCCGGCGTTCGGGGTGAGCGAGCAGCTTGCGTTGCTGGTGCTCGAAAGGGCCGGCGTGACGCCCGCGGAGAGCAGCACGCGCTGACGGGCGGTAACATTCAGCCCATGCTTACCGACGGTTCAACCGCGCGCGACGCGCTAACGTCGCTCTCGGAGGAAGAGAGCGCATTCCGCGATGCCGTGGCGGCATTCGCCGAGCAGGAAGTCAGGCCGCGCGTGCAGGAGATGGAGCGCGCCACACGAATCGATCCCGCACTGCTGCCAGCGCTCTTCGAGCTCGGACTAATGGGGATCGAGGTTCCCGAGCAGTACGGCGGCGCCGCGGGCTCTCTCATGATGGTCACGCTCGCGGTGGAGGAGATCAGCCGCGTGGACGCCTCAGCCGCGATCATGGTGGACGTGCAGAACACGCTCGTTGCCTACCCCATAGCGCGCTACGGCACCGACGAGCAGCGGCAGCGCTTTCTCCCTCGACTCGCATCAAAGGTCATCGGCGCGTACGCCCTGTCAGAGGCGGGATCCGGCTCGGATGCGTTCGGACTTGCAACGCGTGCGGAGAAGCACGAGGGTGGCTGGTCACTGAGCGGACGCAAGCTCTGGATCACGAATGGCGCGGATGCCGGGATCTTTGTCGTCTTCGCGACGGTGAATCCCGCGGCGGGCTACAAGGGAATTACCGCGTTCCTCGTCGAGCGCGGCATGAGCGGCTTCACGGTGGGGAAGAAGGAGGACAAGCTGGGCATTCGCGCATCGAGCACCACGGAACTGGTCTTCGACGCGTGCATCATCCCCGCCGCCAACGTGCTCGGCGAGGTTGGACAGGGATACAAGATCGCGATCGAGACGCTGAACGGCGGACGGATCGGAATCGGCGCGCAGATGATCGGCGTGGCGCGCGGGGCGCTCGAGGCCACGATCGCGTACGTGAAGGAGCGCACGCAGTTCGGTACGCGGCTGGCGGAATTTCAGGGGATCCAGTTCCAGCTCGCGCAGGCGGCCACTGAGCTCGAGGCAGCTCGTCTCCTCGTGTATAACGCCGCGCGGATACGGGACGGTGGCCATCCGTTCACGCGCGAGGCCGCGATGGCGAAGCTGTTCGCATCGCAGGTGTGCGAGCGCGTCACCTCGCTGTGTGTGGAGCTGCACGGCGGCTACGGCTACACGAAGGACTACCCCGTGGAGAAGTTCTACCGCGACGCCAAGATAGGCACGATCTACGAGGGCACGTCCAACATGCAGCTCCAGACGATCGCGAAGCTGCTGCTCAAGTAGCGGCCGAACGACTCAGCCTCGCAGCGCGGGAAGCACGCCGGGGAGCGCCCCGATGAGCCACACGATCGCCGCAGCGGCGTAGGCCTGTGCCTTCGGGACTTTCCCGGTGACATGCAGGCCGATGGCGAGCAGCACCGTCACCCAGATCGTGAACACATCCACGCGCGTCAGCAGCGCGAGCAAAACGGGGGACGCCTTGTCGGGATCGAGCAGCGCGCCCAGCCCCACGGTCAATCGCGACATGCTGTTGAGGCGCTCCGGGCTCGAGAGGAAGGCGATGAGCGCGCCGGCGAGCGCCGCCAGGAGCTTGGGGAAGAACGCATAAGTCGCCACCATCATCGCCGTCGACGGCGTCTGCTTCGAATCGAAGATCTTTCCCACGAGCCAGAGCACGAACCCGGTTAGCATCGCCATGATCGGAATCAGGATCACGACGAAGATGGGTCCAAAGGTCTCGCCCATCGATTGCTGTTTCTGGAGCTGCTCCGCGGTGATCTCAGGGTGCGACTGCATCATCTTCGCGCCTTGCCGGGCGATGTCGGCGTCGATCGCCGGCATCACGAGCGATTTCGTCCCGATCACGATGATGGCGAACAGCACGGTGAGCACGAGCAGCTGCACGCCGAATCCCGAGTTGACGCGTCGTCGGAACACCGCCGACGGCGACGTGAAGATGTCGATGAAGTCTTCCCAGAGCGACGCGTTCGGGGGAGAGGGCTCGGTTACGGGTTCGGTCACGTGCGGCTCCGGACGTTAGAGTTGCACCAATATGGTCGTAAGATTCTTCCCGGGCCATTGCCAGAGGATCATAGCCGTGCGCGTCGCCTCCGTTCTCCTTCTGTGCTCTATCGTCGCCGCGCCTCTCGCCGCGCAGATTCCGCAGTCGCAATACGCGGCGCGCCGCGACTCGCTCGCCGCAGCGATGCCCGACGGGGTGCTCCTCGCACTGGCTGGGCCGGAGCCGGCGGAAGATTTCCTCAGCTTCTATCCGCGCCCGATATTCTTTTATCTGACGGGCGTCACGGAGCCGGACGCCGCGCTCGTGATCGCGAAGCGCGCGGGCACCGTGGCGACGACGATCTTCGTGCAGCCGCGCGATCCCGGGCGTGAGGCGTGGACAGGCACTCGGCTCGGTGCGTCGGGAACGACGCGCGTCACCGGACTCGCTGCGCGCACGCTCGACCAACTTCGCCCCGCGCTCGACTCCCTGCTCGAGCTTGGCGGCACGCTGTCGGTGCTCGGCGACAGTGATGGAGCAGGCTACCAGACCCGCGACGACCAGCTCGTGGCATCCCTCGAGCACGCGCACCCGAACATCACGACGACGGACGCGAGTGGAATCGTGGACAGGCTGCGGATGCACCACTCCACCGCGGAGCTGGCGCTCGAGCGCAGGGCGATCGACATCACCGTGCGCGCGGAGCGCGATGCGATCGCGACGATTCGTCCGGGGGTGAACGAGTTCGAGATCCAGGCGCTCATCGAATACACCTTTCGGCGAAATGGCGCGGACCGCCCGTCCTTCTCCACAATCGTAGGGTCGGGACCGAATTCCACCGCGTTGCACTACAACGCGGACGACCGATTCATGCGCGCAGGCGACGTCGTGGTGATGGACATCGGCGCGTCGTATCGTGGCTACGCGGCGGATGTGACGCGCACGGTGCCGGTGAGCGGCACCTTCACCCCGGAGCAGCGCGCGATCTACCAGGTGGTGCGTAACGCGCAGCACGCGGCGGAGGAAGTCGCGCGCGTGGGGGTGTCGCAAGCGGCACTGGACGAGGCGGCCAATCGGGCGCTCACCGATGGCCTGACGCGCCTCGGACTCATCGACTCGGCCAACGCGGTGTACGATCCCGGGAGCGGGGGATGTCGCCGCCGCATCGCCCGCGGCTGCGCGCAGCTATCGCTCTACTACATCCACGCGCTCGGCCACGGGATCGGGCTCGAGGTGCACGATCCGACCTCGCGCGTGGTCGCGCCGGGAACGGCGTTCACGATCGAGCCGGGGCTCTACGTTCGCCCAACGATGCTCGACGAGCTCCCGGATACTCCGACGAACCGTGCGCTTGTCGCGCGGCTGCGGCCGGTGGTGAAGCGGTATGCCAATATTGGCATCAGGATCGAGGACGACTACTTCGTCACACCGTCCGGCGTGGAATGGATCTCGCGCGCGCCGCGCGAGGCGGACGAGATCGAGCAGATGATGCGCACTCGCGCCGCAGCCCCCGCTGCGCGCGACTCCACGATGGTCGACTGGTACCGGGAGACGGAGCCTGCGCCCCGATAAGGTCAGCCCGTTGTGCCGTGCAAAATCCCCGCGCGAATCCGCAGCGCCCTGGCCGAAGCGCCAGGCAGCGGCTCGATGCGCCGCTCCACTCGCCAGGTGAAATCGAGCGGGGCGACCAGCGAGAGTTGGCGTCCGCCACGGGTGACGACTATGGGAATCATCATCTTCGATTCGTTTCCGTACCGCGCCTGGAGATGCTCGGCGAGCCCCGGCGCGTCGCCGGGAATCTCGCCCACGGACATGAGCTGGTCGCCCGGCTGTACCCCCGCCACCTCGGCTGTCGACCCCGGCGCCACCGAGACGACGTGCGCGCCCCCACCCTGCACCTCTCCCATCGTCACGCCAAGCACCGGAACGCGAATGGAGTCGGAGACGAGCTGCATCGCGGCGAGCGGAAGGACGCTCGCCCACGGATAGGGCTCGCGGCCATCGACGTAGCGCGCGTCGAAGTCTGCGAATGACTTTCCACCCGACGCACTCTGCACAGCCTTCCACCACTCATCGCCGGTAAAGCCCTTCCCTGCCTTGTACGCCTCGCGGTAAAGCGTTCGCATCACGTCGTCGAGCGAGCGAGCGTTGTCACTTCCGTCGCGAATCATGATGTCGAGCATGAGACCGGCGAGCGATCCCTTGGAGTAGTAGCTGTCCGCCGTGCCGTCCGTCGGCTGAATCCACGTAGACAAGGACGCATCGTCGAGACCAACCGATGGGAGCGCCGCAATCTCCGAGATCTTGCCGGCCGTCGTTGCGAAGAACGCGGCCGAGTCGCTCACTCCGCTGCGGACGAGCGCGAGATCGGCGTAGTAGTCGGTGATGCCCTCGCTCACCCACAGCCATGACGTCGGCTGCTCGTGCGGGTACTCATAGGGCCACATGTCGGCCGGGCGAAGCCGCTTCACGTTCCATGCGTGGAAGATTTCGTGCGCGTATACGGAGGTGAGCACGGGCTGTCCGATCGCGAACGCACTCGTGACATCGACGTGCGAGTTCTGATGCTCGAGCCCCACGATCGCACCGAACGCCGAGTCGGCAATCTGCATGACGGTGTAGGTACGCCATGGAGTCTCGCCGAACACCGCCGATTCGACTCCGATTATTCGCGCGAGATCGGACAGCGTCGACGCGCGACGCGACGCACTCTCCTCCGATAGCGGATAGCTGGCAAAGCGAAGCCATCCGGCGCCCGCCTTCGTACTGTCGAAATCGAAACGGCCGGCGAGAATCGGCATGTCGACGAGGTCGTGGTAATTCGACGCGGAATATCCGCCGCGCGCTGCGGGCGCCATTCCAGTGGCAACCCGCCAGCCAGACGGGACGCGCAACTCCACCGTGCTCGCGAAGTCGAACGGCCTGCCGACGGCGTACGGAAAGAGATTCGCGCCGTTGAGCAGTGCGAGATCTGGCCGTGCGAACGAGTTCGCGTTATCCAGCGAGTCGTTCCGGTATTCGAAGGACACCGAGATGGCTCCGGCGCCGGCCGGCCGAATGCGCCACGTCTGATAGTCGGCCTTGTCCCACGACAGCGGTTTGCCGTCCGCCGTTGCCGCGAACGCCGAGACGTTCTTTGCCCAATAACCGAGCTGGTAGGAACCGGGCGTCCACGCCGGGATGGCGAGTAGCACCGGCGCGGCGGAGGCCACCGAGAATGTCATCGCGACGCGGATTTGGCGCTGCGCGGCATCGGCGCTGTCGATCGTGATGTGATAGCCGACGGCTGAGATCGGAGCAGACACGGCCGGGGCCGCTGGAGCGGGCGCCTGCGCACCCGCGATCACCGGGGATGCCGCAAGCGCAGCTAATAGCCGAACAGTCCGTCCAATCGGGATGCGCATCGGAATTCTTGAGTTAGGGTGCCGGGAAGCTAACCGAGAGAGGCCGAAACGCGATACGCGGGCGTGTGACTTGCACTGTAGTGATAAGTGAGTGAACACCTTATTTCACAACGAGATACAACATTTCCTGAGCTTTTCGATATAGCCGTGAATTTCATTTCGCTTCTTCCCTTCCCCGTTTTGGGGATCGACCACGCGGGAATCATCAGCCAGAGCAACGATGTGCTCGAGCGGGAGCTCGGCGTCAGCGGCTCACTCTCCGGTCAGCCGCTCGCGTCGATTGTGCATGAGAGCACGAGGGAGGCTGCGGAGCGCGTGGTTCGGGAGCACTCCGTGAACGAGCCCGTGATACAGCTCCGCTTTCAGGCGAGCGCCGAGCGGCGCCCGCGCACCTTTTACGTGGTGGTGGACGGAAGCACGAGGTGGCTCATTGGGCAACCAGCCGAGTTCGACGAGCAGCGGGAGGCGGTCGAGCGCGCGCATCAACGCGCGGAGGCACAGACCGACGAATACGCGCGAGTAAGTCAGGAGCTGCTCGCGGCCAACGAACAGCTCGCGCAGCGCGCGCAGGCGCTGGTGGAGGCGAGCCAGGCCAAGGCGCGCTTTCTGGACGCGATGTCGCACGAGCTGCGGACGCCGCTCAACGCGGTGATGGGCTACGCCGGCCTCCTTCGCGACGGAGTGTACGGCGCCGTCAGCCAGCAGCAGGCGCGCGCGGTGCAGTCGATCGTGCGCCGGAGCCGGGATCTGCAGCTGCTGATCGATGACGTGCTCGATCTCTCGAAGATCGAATCCGGGCGCGCAGAGCTGCGCGTCGACGAGTTCGACCCGAGCGCCGTGCTCGCCGAGGTGAAGGAGGCTGTGACCGGCTTCGCGAGCGCGAAGCACCTGCGCGTCTCGATGCGAACGCGCACCAAGCGCCGCGTGCGACTCGACCGTGCCAAGTACAAACAGGTGCTGCTCAATCTCGCCTCGAACGCGGTGAAATTCACGCCCGAGGGCGGGGAGCTGGAGCTGTCGGTGGAGGAGGAAGACGACGACGTCATGGTCACCTACGTGCGCGATACCGGAATCGGCATCGCGTCGGAGAATGTGCCGCTCATATTCGAGAGCTTTGAGCAGGTTGACTCTGGAACGACGCGTCGTTTCCAGGGCATCGGGGTGGGACTCGCCATCGTCAAGCGCACAGTGGCGCTGCTGGGCGGTACGGTGCAAGTGGAGAGCGAGGAGGGGCGCGGAACGACCTTCGCCCTCCGACTCCCCATCGGCCAGGAGAGCGAGGCGCTCACCGGCGACGCGGGGCCGCTCGCCGACGAGACGTCGCTGTCGGGCGATCCGATCGTGCTCGCGATCGACGACGATCCCGAAGTCATCTCGCTGCTGCGCGATTCGCTCGCGCCGGCGCATTTCCGCGTGGTCGGCGCGCTGAACGGCGACCGCGGCATCGAGCTCGCGCGCATTCTCAAGCCGTTGGCGATCACGCTCGACATCATGATGCCCGAGAAGGACGGTTGGCAGGTGCTGCGCGAGATCAAGGCGGACCCGGAGCTCCGCCGAATCCCCGTCATCGTCATGTCGATCGTCTCCGAGCGCTCACTCGGCTTCTCGCTCGGCGCCACCGACTATCTCGTGAAGCCGGTGGACCGGCGCCAGCTCATTGATGTGCTCGAGCGATCCATGAGGTAGCGGGCGCGCGTCTCTTCCGCGCGCCGCCACCAGTCACCCATATTGCGCCCGTCATTCGACGAGGAGCGCATGTCGATTCCTACCCAGCCGCCGCTCTCGGCGGAGGCCGACCGCATCCCGCTCGCGGCCGACAGCGATGAACACGTCCCTTACGTCGCCTCGAGCAAGGTGCTGGCCGAGCTCACGCCCGGTGCGATTCTGCTCGGCATCGTGCTCGGGCTCGTGTTCGCGCTCTCGAGCGTCTACCTCGCCCTCAAGGTCGGGCTGACGGTCAGCGCATCGATTCCGATCTCGGTCCTGTCGATCACGATCTTCCGCTACATCTCGAAGATCTCCGGTCAGAAACCGGCGACGATCCTGCAGAACAACATGGTGCAGACCACAGGATCCGCCGGCGAATCGATAGCCGCCGGCGTCGTCTTCACCCTGCCTGCGCTCCTGCTGCTCGGCTACAACCTGCCGTGGAGCAAGGTCGCCGCGGTGGCCGTGGTGGGCGGACTGCTCGGTGTGTTTCTGATGATTCCGCTGCGCAATGCGCTCATCGTGAAGGAGCGCCGCACCCTCAAGTATCCGGAGGGAACGGCGGCGGCCGAGGTGCTGATCGTCGGCGAGGAGCGCGGCGTTCAGGCGCGCACGGTGTTCCTGGGATTCGGGCTCGCGGCGCTGTACAAGCTTCTCGTGAGTGGACTCCACCTCTGGCAAGAGGTTCCGCGCTACGTCTTTCAGCGTATCGCGCCAACGGGGAAGATCGAGCTGTTCGGCGAGATTCGCGCGGAGATCAGCCCTGAGCTCACGGGCGTGGGCTACATCATCGGCCCGCGCATCGCGGGCTTTCTCTTCGCCGGCGGCTGTCTCTCGTACTTCGTGCTGATCCCGGCGATAAAACTGTTCGGCGGCGGGCTCACCACGGTCATTCCGCCGGGCACGGGGCTCATCGCCGACATGGATGCGACGGCGGTGCGCGCGAACTACGTGTACTACATCGGCGCCGGTGCGGTTACCGCGGCCGGATTGATCAGCCTTCTCCGATCCGCGCCGACGATCCTCGGCGCCCTCACCGGCGGCTTCAAGCGCAACGCGGAGAATCGCGACGGGAGCCCGGCTCGCCCGCGAACCGATCGCGACATGCCGATCTCGATCGTCTTCGGCGGCGTCGCGCTTTGCGTGATCGCGATGATCACGCTCCCGCAGATCTCGATCAACGTTCTCGCGGCCGCGCTCGCGGTCGGATTCGCATTTCTCTTCGTCACCGTCTCGAGCCGGATCACGGGACAGATCGGCGCGTCATCGAATCCAATCTCGGGGATGACGGTAGCCACGGTGCTGCTCACCGCGCTGATCTTCCTCGCTATCGGATGGACGGGGCCGGAACATCGCGTCCTCGCGCTGACGATTGGTGGTGTGGTGTGCGTCGCCGCGGCGGTCGCGGGTGCCACGTCGCAGGACCTCAAGACCGGCTACATCGTGGGCGCTACACCGCAGCGACAGCAGATCGGACTGCTTTTCGGCGTGACGACCTCCGCGCTGCTCATAGGCGGAATGATCCAGCTGCTCAACCGCGCGCACACGACGATCGTCGAGAAGAGCTATCCGGGCGTCGTCGTATCGATCATCGACGCCGGCGCGACCGACACCGTGAACGGCGTCGGCTATCAGGTTGGTCATCTCGTCGAAGAGCAGGGCGGTGCGCCCGCGGGCAAATATCTGGTCGACGCGTCGCACTCGATCCACTATCTCGTCGATCCTGGCATCGCGGGGCGCTATCCGACGGATGTGAGCGGCCGCACCGTGGAGAAGCTCGATTCGCCGAAGGCGCAGATCATGGCGCTCGTCGTCGACGGGATCCTCACGCAGAAGCTTCCGTGGGGGCTCATCCTCATCGGAGCGTTCCTCGCCATCGCGATCGAAATCCTCGGCATCCCATCGCTCCCGGTGGCCGTTGGCGTGTATCTGCCAATCTCGACGTCGGCGACGATGTTCATGGGCGGCGTGGTACGGTGGCTAGTGGAGCGGCGGCTCCCCGCGGAGGAACGCATCGGCGCCAAGGCGGACTCCGGAGCGGGAGTGCTGTTCTCGTCGGGGCTGATTGCCGGAGGTGCGATCATGGGCGTGGGAGTCTCCGTGCTCGCGATCTGGAAAGTGGCGAGCAACCGCACCGCGGCCGACGTGATCGACGTCTCGCATCGCGCCGGTATCGTAGGTGCGAGTGCGGCCGCGGCGATGATCCTCTACATCCTCTTTCTCGCGGTTCCGCTCTACCGTGTGGGCCGCAGAGGCAGCGGAGAGTCGCACTGATGCGCATCATCTCGCTCTTCCCGGCGGCCACCGAGATCGTGGCCGCACTCGGTGCCGCGGACTCGCTTGTCGGCGTGTCGCACGACAGCGACTATCCGAGCGAGCTCCTCGAGGGAATTCCCCGCGTCACACACGCGACCATCGATCCGAACGCGGCGCCGGCGGAGATCGACCGCCTCGTGCGCGTGGCGGACACGCTCGGCGACGCGCTTCACGTCATGGATGCGGACGCGATCGCGGAGCTCGAGCCCGATGTAATTCTCACGCAGGGCGTATGCGATGTCTGCGCGATTCGCGAGGGCGACGTGCGCATCATCGCGGAGAGCCTGTGGAATCCACCCATTGTGCTGTCGCTCTCGGCCGACTCACTCGACGAGATGCTGAACGACATTCGTCGCGTAGGCTCCGTGATCGAGCGCTCGCCGCTGGCAGAGGCGCTGGTCAAGCGACTCGAGGACCGGATGTACACGGTGCACGAGCGACTGGTCAACGCGGCGGTGCCGCGGCCGCGCGTGGCGGTGATCGAATGGACGGATCCGATCTACAATTCGGGCCACTGGGTGCCACAAATGGTGCGGCGCGCTGGCGGAATCGAGGTGATGGCGAAGGCGGGCGACCGCTCGCGAGTCGTCACGATGCGGGAAGTCGTTGCGGCGAAGCCGGATACGGTGATCATCGCGCCGTGTGGCTACGGCGTCGAGCGCGCGGCGGCCGAGGGGAAAGCACAGCTCGAGCGACCGGATTGGAGCGACCTCGCGCGCCTTCGCGTATGGGCCATGGACTCGGGAGGGCTACTCAGCCGCCCCGGACCGCGTCTCGCCGACGGCGTCGAGACGCTCGCCCAGATCTTTCATCCGATGGTCTTTCCACGCCCTCCACGGTCGCGTGCGGTGGCGCTGTCTCCCGGTTGAGCGATATTTATGTTGCGATGACGTTTCGCTGACGCTCGCACGTACCTTCCTGCACGGCAGCTTTGGCCTCCTCTTTCACCCACCTCCGTCACCATGCTGAGCGACTCTTCCATCACCTTCCTCAAGCGCCTCCTCGATACGCCAGGCCCATCCGGATTCGAGTCAGCGCCCGCGCGCGTGTGGCGCGAGGAGGCCGGGAAGTTCGCGAAGGTCCAGTCCGACGTGCACGGCAATAGCATGGCGACCGTGAATCCCGATGGCCGGCCAACGATCATGCTCGCCGGCCACATCGATGAGATCGGCGTCATCATCCAGCACATCGACGAGGATGGCTACGTCCACATCTCCGGCATCGGCGGCTGGGATCCGCAGGTGCTCGTGGCACAGCGAATTCGATTCGTCGGCACGCACGGGGACGTGATCGGCGTCGTGGGGAAGAAGCCCATTCATCTCATGAAGGCCGAAGACCGTGAGAAGGCGTCGAAGATGACGGACCTCTGGGTTGACATAGGCGCCACCAGCCGTGCCGAGGCCGGCGAGCAGTTGAGTGTCGGCGATGCGGGCGTGATCGATTCGCGCATGGTACAGCTGCCCAACAACCGGATCGTGTCGCGCTCGGTGGACGATCGCATCGGTGCGTTCGTGGTGCTCGAGGCGCTGCGCAGGTACGCGGAATCTCCCGGGAAGGCAAAGGTCGTCGCCGCCGCTACCACTCAGGAGGAGATCGCATGGCACGGCGGCGGCGCCGGCGTGTGCGCGGAGTGCGTTGGCGCGCAGATGGCGATCGTCGTCGACGTCACCTTCGCCACGGATCATCCCGGCGTGGAGAAGAAGGAGCTGGGCGACCATGCGATCGGGAGCGGACCCGTGCTCACGCGCGGATCGATTATTAGCCCCGTGGTTTTTCGCACGCTACGCTCGACGGCCGACGATCTCAAGATTCCCTACACGCTGCAGGCGGCAGGGCGCGACACATCCACCGATGCCGACGCGATCCACGTCGCCGCAAAGGGAATCGCGACGGCACTCGTGTCCGTCCCCAACCGCTACATGCACTCGCCCAACGAGCTCGTGAGCCTCGAGGATGTGGACCGAGCGGCGACGCTCATCGCCGAGGCGTGCCGTCGCGTGGACGAGAAGACGGACTTCACGGCGCGTTAAACACTGTCGCCAGCCCGCCGCATGACAGACGCCGCGCTCGCGCGCTGTTTCTCATGCGGCGCACTCGTGCCTGACATTGTGGGCCCGACTCACGAGTACATGCTATCGTCACCAGGGTGCTGGCAGTGCTACGGCGAGTTGCTGGCAATGGAGTACGAGCCGAGCTTCTACAATCCAAACATCCATCGGATTACCGTCGACAGTTACGCGGTGTCGCATCCGGGCACTCCCGAACGCCGAGCGATACAGTCCGTCAACGTGCACCTCGTCAGCCTCTACTGCGTGTTCGAGCAGCGGTTGCCCGGAAAGCAGGCCACGAAGATAATCAAGGCGCTGGTTGACGACAGTGAGATCACGAAGCGACTCTCCTGGCTTGCGCCGCCCGACTTCAGTGAAGCGATGGTCGTGACCGATGTGCTTCGCGCAGGAAATCGCGAGGACCACGAGCGTCTCGTTACCGCGTGGGGACAGTCGCTCTGGAACGCGTGGAAGGAACGGCATCTACCGACGATCGAGTCGACTGCGGCGCCGTTGCTGCGAGCGCTGCATCGGTCAGGCTGACGCGCCTATTCGTCGTCGATGTTCTCGGTGTCCGCCGGCGTCGGAAACTTTCCGCTCTCGCGCTTCCGTCCCATCATCACCCACGACGCGGCGCCGCGCACGGCCTTCTCCTTGTCGCGCAGCAGCGTCTGCAGCGCCGCGAGTGCGC
>JANWLO010000032.1 GCA_025450815.1 Gemmatimonadaceae bacterium | reverse complement strand
TTGCGCGGGCTCAGCACCTTTCCGGTAAGGTGCGCGGGGCACACTGCCGTGCAGCGACCGCATTCGGTGCACGTGTAGCCGTCGAGCAGATCCTTCCACGTGAGTTGATCGACGTCCGCTGCACCGAACTGCTCGGCGTTTTCCTCCTCGAGATCGAGGAAACGGATCACTCCCTTCGGTCCCGGTCCCTGCGAATTCGAGAAGTAGACGTTGGGAATCGACGAGACGATGTGCAGGTGCTTCGAGTACGGCAAATAGTTGAGGAACGCGAGCACGAGCAGCGCGTGCGTCCACCAGAACAAGCTGTGTGCGACGGACGCGACGCCGTTAGGGATTCCGCTCAGTCCACCAGCGATCGCGAGCGAGATGAACTTGTCGCGGGTGATCGAGTTCGGGTCGAGCACCAGCTGCAGCGAGTTCGAGGCGAACATCGTCACCATCAGCCCGCCAATCGCGCCGAGGATGATTAGCGCATCGCTCTGGCCGAGATTGTCGCCCTCGAGCCGCTCGGGGTGGAGAACGAGCCGGCGATAGAACGCGAACGCGATTGCGCCGAGCACGAGAACGCCGAAGACGTCCTGCGAGGCCGAGTAGAATCGGTAGAGTGGCGCCGGGAGAAAGGCGAACGAGAACGATGGGAAGCTGCCCTGCAACACAAGCTCGATCGTGCCCACCGTTAGCACGACGAAGCCCCAGAAGATGAGCGCGTGCATCGGCCCAGCGACGGGATCGCGCAGAATCTTTTTCTGCAGGAAGGCCACCGTGATCACGTTGCGCAACCGCACGAGCGGATGCCCCTCGCGATCATCCGGCTTGCCGATCCACAGGTAGGAGAGCAGCCGCTGCACGTTGTACGAAAAAAAGCCCAGTGCGAGCAGGAGGATCAGCAGGAAAACGGCGTTTCCGGGTTGCATGGCACCGAAGCTATGGCGCGTTGGGTGCAGAGACAACCGCGCGAGCTATCAGCCCTGCGATCGCGCCTGCTTCACCGCGGCGGTGAGCACAGGGAGCACCTCGAGCACATCGCCGACGATGCCGTAGTCCGCCACCTTGAAGATAGGCGCGTCCTTGTCCTTGTTGATTGCGACGATCGTGCGCGAGTTGCGCATCCCTGCGATGTGTTGAATCGCGCCCGAGATTCCGCACGCGACGTAGAGATCGGGGCTCACCTGGCGTCCCGTCTGCCCGATCTGATCGCTGTGCGGGCGCCAGCCGTCGTCGGTCACCGCGCGCGTTGCGCCCACGGCCGCGTTGCCGAATGCCGCCGCGAGGTCCTCCACGAGCTTGAAGTTCTCAGCGCTCTTGAGCCCGCGGCCGCCGCTCACGATCACCGGCGCGTCGCCAATGTCGAGCTTCGCGCTACCGCCCGCGATCATTTCCTTCACGACTACCCGTGAGGAGGCGGGATCGATGGCCGGCTGCGCGCTCTCGACTCGCGCTGCCTTCGCCGATTCGACGGCTGCGCGCGCGCCCGGGCGGAGCGTCAATATCGCGGGCGTGCCGGTGAGTCGCAGCGTCGCGATCACCTTCCCCGCGTACGCCGGATGACGCACGACGAGCGCATCGCCCGCGAGCTCGAACGACGTGACGTCGGCCGCCATCGCCACGCCGAGCTTCGCGGCCACGCGCGGCGCGAGATCGCGCCCCTGCGCCGAGGATGAGAACACCGCCGCGCGATAGCCGCCGCTACGGATACGCACCGCGGCCGTGGCCGCGAGCACCTCCGAGTTAGCGTTCGCGAGCCCCGCATGTTCTACCACGATCACGACGTCCGCGCCGTACTTCCCGAGCTCCGGCGCCAACGACGCGATTCCGGGCGCCCCCGCGAGAAGCGCGTGCACCTCGCCGCCGCCGCTCGCATCCGCGAGCGCGCGCGCTGCGCTCACCGCCTCGAGCGCCACGCGCCGCAGTGCGCCGCCGCGTGACTCGGCCATCGCAAAGGTGTTGGCCATCAAAGCACCTTCGCTTCGGTGTGCAGCAGGCGCACGAGCTCCGGCACCGCGCCGGGTCCCTCCCCCACGATGCGCCCGGCCGCGCGCTCCGGAGGAAGCTCCATCTTCTCGAGCGTCAGCCGCTCCTCGCCCAGCTGAGCAGCCTTCACCTCGAGCGGCTTCTTCCTGGCCGCCATGATCCCCTTGAGCGACGGGTATCGCGCGCGCGGCATTCCCTCATCCACGGTGACGACGGCGGGAAGCGCAAACTCGACGACCTCCGCGGCGCCCTCGAGCTCGCGCCGCGCCGTCGCGCGGCCATTCGCGATGTCGAGTGTCGACACGGCGGTCGCGCACGGAAGGTTCAGCAGCTCCGCGGTCATCGGCCCGACGGTCGCGTTGGCGGAGTCCACCGCCTGGCGTCCGAACAGAATGAGATCGTAGCCGCCACTCTGCAGCTCGGCCGCCAGCGCGCGAGCAATCGCGAGCCCGTCAACCGGCACGCTGTCGGACTTGAGCTGCACGGCGCGATCCGCACCCATGCTTAGCGCCTTCCGCAGCTGTTCCTGCACGACGTCGGGGCCGAGCGAGATGACCACGGTCTCGCCTGGGCCCTGCTTCTCATTGAGCTGCAGTGCCGTCTCCACTGCGTAGCCGTCGAAGTCGCTCAGGTCGTACTTGAGCCCCGCCTCGTCGACCGCCTTGCCGCTCGCCGCGATCTTGAATCGCGTCTCCATGTCGGGGCCGCGCTTGATGCACACCGCGATCTTCACACGCGCACCCGGTTAATTGAACGCGCTCAGGCCGGTCACGGCCTGACCGAGGATCAACGTGTGAATGTCGTGAGTCCCCTCGTACGTGTAGACGCTCTCGAGATTCGCCATGTGCCGCATCGATGCGTACTCCGCGAGTATGCCATTGGCGCCGAGCAGCCGGCGCGCCTCGCGCGCAACGTCGGTGGCGATGTCGCAGTTGTTCCGCTTGGCGAAGGACACCTGCTGCGGCGTGAACGTCCCCTGATCCTTGAGCCGTCCGAGGTGGAGCGAGACGAGCTGCGCTTTCACGATCTCCGTGAGCATGATCGCGAGCCGCTGCTGCTGGATCTGGAATCCGCCGATCGGCTTGTCGAACATCACGCGACTGGTCGAGTACGCGAGCGCCTCCTCGTAGCACGCCATCGCGGCGCCGATCACACCCCACGAGATGCCGTAGCGCGCCTGCGTGAGGCACATCAACGGGCTCTTGAGCCCTCCGCTCTTGGGAAGGAGCGCGGTGGCCGGAAGGTGCACGTCCTGCATCACGAGCTCGCTCGTGTCACTCGCGCGGAGCGACAGCTTCCCCTTCTGGTCCTTCGCGCTGAATCCCTTCGTGGTCGTGGGCACCACGAATCCGCGAATCGACTTGTCACTCTTGTCGCCATTCGTCTTCGCCCAGACGATCGCGACGTGGGCCTGCGAGCCATTGGTGATCCACATCTTTCCGCCATTGAGCATCCACGAACCGTCGCTCTGCTCCTTCGCCATCGTGATCATTCCCGATGGGTTCGAGCCGAAATCCGGCTCCGTGAGCCCGAAGCAGCCAATGATCTCGCCGGATGCCATTTTCGGCAGATAGTGCTTCTTCTGCTCTTCGCTGCCGAACGCGAAAATGGGATACATCACGAGCGCGCCCTGAACGGACGCGAAACTCCGGATGCCGGAGTCTCCACGCTCGAGCTCCTGCATGATGAGCCCGTACGCGACGTTGTTGAGACCAGCGCAGCCGTATTCCTCAGGCAGATTCGCGCCGAAAACACCGAGCTCCGCGAGCCCCGGAATGATTTCCCTTGGAAAGCGACCCTCCACGTAGCAGTCGCCGATCACCGGTATCACTCGCTCATCGACGAATTGGCGGACGCTCTCACGCACCGCGCGCTCCTCTTCCGAGAGCGCGCTGTCGATATCGAAGAAATCTTGCATGCGACAAAGTTACGCCCGCGAGGGGCGCGGGCAAAGTGGAGTGAATCCAGCGTCTGGAATTGGAAATTCGTAGTCATTCTCTGCGGAGATCCCCATTTCGGTAGCGTTTGAACTGGTTCTGGGAGATCACGCGATAGAACTTCGGTTCACGACCGAAGTGCAGCAGGAGGCCAACTTCGAGGTTCGTTGCGCACAGATAGCTGAACAGCTGAAGCGCAGCACTGGGATGCAGGCGCTCCGTCGCTTTGGTCTCGACGACGAGCTTCTCATCTACGATCATGTCGAGCGTCTGCCCAGCGAGTGGCTCTCCTCGATAATAGACCATGACCGCGACTTCACGATCGACCCGATGGCCCCTGGCGACGAGCTCTCGTTCCAGGGAGAGCGCGTAAAGGTATTCCCGAAATCCGAACCCGAGTCCTCGATAAACGTCATAGAAATCGCCGATGACGGAGTGCGTCAGGGTTTCCTCGAGCAATCCGTCATCGTGTTTCGAGCTCATCCGTCAGTGTCCGTTCATTCCGTTCACTTCGTATCATCAATTCGTTGATGCCTGACTGAGGCAGTTGCGAAGCACTTCGGGAACTGCCGCTCGGGCTGGCCGTAAGTCCGGATTCACTCCACAAAGACTGACGCACCGCCGCAACTCAGCTCTGACGCGCGGCGCGCAACCCCAATTCCTGTTGCGTGACCACACGAGCGGCCGGTGCCGCCGACAGAAGCTCGCGGCGCGCCTGCGGCGCGATCCCCACCGCCGCTGCCTTCGCGCGGAACATCGGCCCGTGGTCGATCGGAAGCCCAGTCTCGGCCTGCCACTGGTGTACCATTTCGTGCAGCAGCGTGTGCAGCGCCTCTTGCCAGCCGTGCCGCTTGATGTGACGTCTGCTGATCGTGATCTCGGCCGCCTCGCCGTACTGCGTGGCCGTCGTGTACTGCCCGAGTCGCGAGCGCATGCGTCCGGAGAGCTTGATCGGGATCTCGCTCAACGCTCCGCCAAAGTGCCGAAGGTTGTTTTCCTGGTGCCAGTGCGCGAGCTCGCGCAGCGTCGCAGGATCCTGCGGATCCGCTCGCCCAGGCCGCCTCATCGGAGAGCGGTACATCGCCGCAACCGGGTGCGTGAGTATCACTTTCTGCGAGAGCTGCCGCTCCGCACGCGTGCGCCCTTGCACGAATCGCACGATCGCGCGCAGCACGTCCTCCGGCGCGTTCAGGTACCCCTCGTGAATGCGCAGCTGCG
>JANWLO010000031.1 GCA_025450815.1 Gemmatimonadaceae bacterium | reverse complement strand
TGATGGACTGGGTGGGGAACCGCGGCCATGACGTCCCGCTGCCCTACAACTTTCTCTCGCGTGCGGAGTGGGACATGGCGTTTCTGCGGGCGCGACTGGCGGTCGTCGCATGGAGAGAGAATCTCTCTCTGTATCCGCCACCCGCGCGGTACCTGTTCGACCGCCATCTGCAGTTCGTGACCCTGTTGGCTCCAACGGCGCGTGAGCTCTAGCGATCGTCAGCCGTTCGGAACGAAGCGCTTCAGTCGCAGGAACGGCTTCTCGATCGCGTACCAGCTGATGAGCGCGAGCACCACCGCTCCACAGATCGTGCCGCCCGCCCTCAGGATATAGAACACCCACCACATCTGCGGCGACGCGATATCGGGCGAGATTTGCACGTGCACGATCATGCGCATGATCACGAGATGCCAGATGTACATCCCGTAGCTGATCGTGGAGATGAATCGCAGCGCGGAGCCGGACAGCCACGACACACCTTCGATCGCGCTCGCAACCACCACGCTCGCCAGTGCGATGATCGCAGGATATCCGAACAGCTGCTCGAGGGGAGCCTGGCTACTGAACTTCCCGCGATAGAGAGTGATGGCAAGCAGGGGCACCACAGCGACGAGCGCCACAAGCTTTCTCGACCGCAGAACGCGTTGCCAGAGCGCTGGATGCCGATAGGCGCACGCGAGGAATGCACCGGCGGCAAGAGAGTCCATCCGGCACGGCAGCATCACGAAGTTGAACTGTCCGCCGGCGCCGAGCGCGATGAACACGAGACGAAAAAGCTCCGCGGCGATGACGCATCCGATCGCGGTCCGTCTCAGCACCAGTGGCGACATCATCAGCGCAGCCAGCGGCCAGAGCAGATAGAACTGCTCCTCCACCGACAGCGACCACAGGTGGGCGAGCGGAAAGCTCGTCGCCTGCCACGTATGAAACGCAATCAGGAGGTTGAAGGAGTACGTCCAGTACCAGAGCTGTGTGCTCCGAAGCTGTGCGACTTCCGCCACGTGCATCGTCCCAACCAACGGGGCGATCCAGAGGCTGAAGAGCAGGAAGGCGAAGTACACCGGCACGATGCGCAGCACGCGGCGTGCGTAGAATCGGCGTAGCGCGTGCTCGGGATTTCGCACATCCATCAGGATTCCAGTGATCAGGAACCCCGAGAGCACGAAGAAGAGGTCGACTCCAACCCAACCCTGTTTGGCGACCTCGAGAAACACTCCTTGCGGCGCGGTCATCGCCGGGAGACCGTTCAACGCGTGATAGACGATGACCATCAGTATGGCAATCGCACGCACACCATCGAGCGCCGGGAAGTGGCGCTTCGAGGGCTTTCCCGGAGCGTGATCGGGAGCGGCGCCATCTGCCTTCCAGCCGGGCGGGGCGCTGTAGGAGGTGTCGGCGACTGCGGGGATGGTTGTCACTCTTGATCGACGCTCCCCGGGGGGTTCTGCAACGCCCACAGAGCCGACTTCTGGTAAAGCTCGCCGGCCTCCCGCAAACTTCGCATGCCATGTAGAGAACCGCCGGCCGGCTCCGACTTCTCTACGAAAGCGCCACCAACGGCGCCCAACCCGAGAGAGGAGTAGGAGCGATGCGATACATGCTGATGATGAACGTGCCGGCCGGAACGGGTGAGTATCAGATCGGCGGCTGGGCGCCAGAGGATTTCAAGGCACACATCGCGTTCATGCACCGTTACAACAAGGAGCTCAAGGACGCCGGCGAATTTGTGGACGGCCAGGGACTCACGCCACCGAGCCAGGCCAAGCTCGTGCGCGCCGGAAAGAAGGGCGAGCCGATCACCGACGGTCCGTTTGCGGAGTCGAAAGAATTTCTCGCCGGATTCTGGCTCATTGATGTGGACTCGCCGGACCGTGCGTACGCGCTCGCGGCCAAGGCCTCGGCCGCGCCCGGCCCTGGCGGTGCGCCCCTGAACATGGCGATCGAGGTGCGTCCGGTACTCGCCGGTCCGCCGCCCGACGTGTGACGTCGCATTCGCTGGACGCCGCGACCGTTCATCTGCTGCGCGTGGTCGCGCCGCAGGTGCTCGGCGCCGTCGTGCGACGTCACGGCGACTTTGCGGCGGCCGAGGATGCGGTGCAGGAAGCGCTCATCGCTGCGGCGGAGCAATGGCCGGCGGAGGGAGTGCCGGCGAATCCACAGGGGTGGCTGTACCACGTCGCGCTGCGACGGCTCACGGATCATCTGCGCAGCGAGATCGCGCGGGAGCGGCGAGAGGACGCGGTGGCGAGCGAGCTCTGGGCCGAGTGGGCTTTCGTGCCGCCGCTGGACGCGGACATCGGCTCAGAGCAGGACGACTCGCTCATGCTGCTATTCATGTGCTGTCATCCGGCGCTGACATCGTCATCGGCAATCGCGCTCACGCTGCGCGCGGTGGGCGGGCTGACGACGGCGGAGATCGCGAACGCTTTCCTGGTTCCGGAGGCGACGATGGCGCAGCGGATCAGCCGCGCCAAGGCGAGCATCAAGTCGTCGGGAGTTGGGTTCGCGATGCCCGAGAGCGACGAGCGTGACGGGCGGCTCGAGGCCGTGCTGCACGTGCTGTATCTGATCTTCAACGAGGGGTACGCGAGTAGCGTCGGCGAGGCGCTGCAGCGCGCCGATCTCGCGGAGGAGGCAATCCGGCTCGCGCGCGCGTTGCACGTCGTGGTGCCGGCCGACGGAGAGGTGACGGGGCTGCTTGGGCTCATGCTACTCACTCACGCGCGCCGCGCGGCGCGGACGGGGGCGAGTGGAGAGCTGATCCCGCTGGACGAGCAGGATCGAGCGCTGTGGGATCGGGCGCTGATCGTCGAGGGTGTGGCGCTGGTGGCGGATGCGATGTCGAGAGCGTCTCTGGGCGCGTACCAGTTGCAGGCGGCGATCGCGGCGATCCACGACGAGGCCGCGCGCGTGGAGGACACGGACTGGCCGCGGATCCTCGCACTATACGGCGTGCTCGAGCGAATGTCGGACAACCCGATGGTGACGCTGAATCGCGCGATCGCTGCGGCGATGGTGCACGGGCCGGAGGCGGGGCTCGAGATGCTGGCGGCGCTCGATGGCGATGCGCGGATCGCGGGGCATTACCGGCTGGACGCGGTGCGCGGGCATCTGTACGAGCGCGCGGGGGACCGCGAGCGCGCGATCGCGCACTTCCGGGCGGCGGCGAACGGGACAACGAGTGGCGCGGAGCGTGATTATCTTAGTGGTAAGATATCGACGATGGCGGCCGGTTAACGGGACGAAGGCATTCGTGCTCGACGCTCTACCGGGTCCGCCTTCTCCCCACTCCCCGACACCCCATCCCCTTCCCGCTCCGTCAAAATCCGCGACCCCCTCTGGTACGTCATGTAGCTGTACGCCCACTCGATCAACACGCTCAACCTGTTCCGGAACGTCGCCAAGTACATGAGGTGGATGAGCAGCCAGAACCACCACGCGATCTGCCCCGTGAGCTCGAACCTCCCGATCTTCGCGATTGCGCGGTAGCGACCGATCGTCGCGAGGTTTCCCTTGTCGCGATACTTGAATTTCTGCGTCGGCAAATCGCCTAGCACGCGCATGATGTTCCTCGCGGCGCGCTTTCCCATCTGGTTCGCCGCCGGCGCCACCGCAGGCACTGGCGTGCCATTCTCCTCGAACGCCGCCGCGAGGTCGCCCGCCACGAACACCTCCGGATGCCCCGGCACCGAGAGATCCGGAAGCACCTCTACCCGTCCCTGACTGTCCAGCGGCGCACCGAGCCAGCGCGCGAGCGGCGACGCCTGATTGCCCGCCGCCCACAACACCGTACGCGTCGGGATGCGCTCGTCGCCCACGTACACCGCGTGCGGCTCCACGCGTGTGACGATCGCATTCGTGCGCACGTTCACGCCCAGCGACTCCAGATCCCGCCGCGCGCGTGCGGCGAGGTGGGCGTCGAACGCCGTGAGCAGCCGCGGCCCGCCCTCGAGCAACGTGATCCTCGTCGACCGCGGATCGAAGTTGCGGAAGTCGTCGAGCATCGAGTGGTGCGCTATGTCCGGGAGAATGCCCGCCAGCTCCACACCGGTCGGGCCTCCGCCCACGATCACGAAGTGAAGCCATCCTGCCTGCGTCTCTGCGTCCACCGCCTTCTCGGCCTCCTCGAACGCATTCAGAAATCGATCGCGAATCGAGCGCGCATCCTCGAGACTCTTGAGCCCCGGCGCGTACGTCTCCCACTCGTCGTGCCCGAAGTACGCGTGCCGCGCGCCCGCCGCAATCACGAGAAAGTCGTACTCCACCTGCACGCGACCCTCGTCGGCGATCACGCGCCGCGCATCGATGTCGATGCGATCGACCTTCGCCATGAGCACCGTAGTGTTCTTCTGCTTGCGCAACAGCCACCTTATCGGCGAGCTGATATCGCTCGGCGACAGCACCGCCGTCGCCACCTGGTAGAGCAGCGGCTGAAAGAGATGGTGGTTCGTGCGATCGAGCAGCGTCACCTCGGCTTCCGCGTGGCGCAGCCCACGCGCCGCGGTGACGCCGGCGAATCCCCCGCCGATAATCACAATTCGTGGGAGGCTCATGCGGTGGGGATCGTCTCGACCCGCTCCGGGTGGCCACCGAGCAGTCGCGCAGCGATCGTGATGATGAGCACGAGCAGGATGAGCAGCACGCTGTACGCGGCGGCGGTGCCGAACGACAGGTTGCGCAGCTGCGCGAGAATCTCCATCGAGATCGGCCGGTTGGCGTGCGTGTACAACACGATCGACGCCACGAACTCGCCCACCGCGGTGATCCCCGCCAACGTTGCGCCAGCCGCGATGCCCGGCCGCGCCGCGGGGATCACCACGCGCCGCATCGCCAGCCACCAGCTCGCGCCGAGTCCGCGCGCGGCGTCCTCGAGCGAAGGATCCATCTGACGGAGCGAGCCCTCCACCGCGGTGGTCACGAGCGGAATGCCGCGCACGAAGTACGCCAGCGGCAGAATCCAGAACGTGCCGACGAGCAGCAGCCGGAATTGCGCGGGCGCGTTGCGATCGAACGTCGACGCGAGGCCGATCGCGATCGCCGTCGCCGGAATGGCCCACGGAAGCACGACGAGCAGCTGCAACAATCCGCGCCCCGCGAAGCGCCGCCGCGCGATGAGATACGCCGCGACGAAGCAAACGATGATGTTCGCGACGGTCGCGAGCACGGCCATCCCGACGCTGTTGCGCACTGGAATCCAGAGCTGCGGATCAGTCGCCAGGCGCGTGAAGTTCTCGATCGTGTACTGCGGCGGCAGCACCTGCGTGGTCCACGTTCCGTCGCGCGCGAATGCCACCAGTAGGATCATCGCGTGCGGAAGAATCAGCACGAACACCAGCGCCGCCGCGAGCAGCGGCGCCGCCCGCGCCGCACCGCCGCGTAGCGAGATGCGAGTGTTGCTTCCCTTCCCGCTCACCGCGTACGTGCGCCGGCGCTCGAACCAGCGGAGCAGCACCAGCGCGGCGATGGCGGCGATCGCCATCACCGTCGTCTCTACGTACGCCATTCCCATCGAGCCGTTGAGCTTCGACGCGACCACCTGCGTCGAAAGCACGCGCAGTCCGCCGCCGAAGATGTACGGCGCCGAGAAGCTCCCCAATGCGCTCATGAACACGAGCAGCATCGACCCCGCCAGCGCCGGCGTGACAAGCGGCAGCGTCACTCGGCGCAGTCGAAACGGCGTGGATGCGCCAAGTCCCGCGGCGGCTTCGTCGAGCGTCGCGTCCATGCGCTCGAGCCCCGCCGAGACGAAGAGAAAAACGTAGACGTACATGGTGTAGGCATGTACGAAAATGATCGCCCATACGCCGGTGAGACGCCACGGCGGTTCGGACAGGTGGAGTCCCCGCTGAACGGCCCTTGTAACGACGCCGCTCTCTCCGTACAGAAAGAGAAACGCGATGACGCCAACGAGTGGTGGCAGCGCCGCGGGGAGCGTGGCAACCGCCTGGAGGAATCGCCGGCCGCGAAATTCGATGCGACTGAGCAAGAAGGCGAGCGGCAGCCCAACCGCAGTCGCGGCGATGACTGATCCGAACGCGACCTCGAGTGTCGTTCGCAGCGCCTCGATGTCGCTCGGGCTGTTTGCGAACTCGCGCCAGTAGCCCAGCCCGTGCCCGAAGCTCCCGACGATGATCGTGACGTTCGGGTAGACGACGCACCAGAGGAGCAGCGCGAGCACCGGCGCGGCGAGCAGCCACGATGCGCGCGTGTCGCGCTTCACACCGCCACCACGGCCACGGGCTCGCGCACCACGCGCACCGCAACGCGATCGCCCTCGCGCACGTCACGATTCGTGCTCTGGAGCTCCATTTCGATCTCATCGTCCACACGCACACGATACACCAGCTGTGTGCCGGCGAACCGCCGGTCCGTCACGACGCCGCCCCACCCGTCGCCCTCCGCCGCGAGCGCCAGCGCGTCGGGACGGAGCACCGCGAGCACGTCACCCGTGTGCCCGAGCGTCGCGGGGGCGCGCGCGGCGAGCGTCGTCGGCGCGCCAGCGATGCGCACCGTCACGTTCGTCCCGTCAAAGGTGCCCGGCACGAACGTCGCCCGCCCGATGAACTCCGCCACCGCGCGCGACACCGGATTGTCGTGAAGCTCCTCAGGCGCGCCCACCTGCAACAGTCGCCCGCTGTCCATGAGCGC
>JANWLO010000030.1 GCA_025450815.1 Gemmatimonadaceae bacterium | reverse complement strand
GGGGGTGATCCGCACCCCGTCGCACGATTGAACGGCCGGCGCCGGCGGCGCCCCCGTTGTGCTGTCCTGCCCCGGGCGCGCGGTGGCCACAAGCGCGAATGTCGGCAGGCGGGCCACCGCTAGTCGAGCGTCATGGCGATGTCGATATCGGCGCCTCACCCGCGGCTCTCCGTTTTGCATTGAGCGCATTTAGCTCCGTAGTGCGAAGCGCGTGCCAGCGCGACATGATCGCTTCCTCACGCGTGCGTGCGTGGGAGCATGCGGAAATCGCCGCGGCGGTTGGCGCAACGTCGGCGCCCTGCATCGACATCGCCGCCGCCATGAGCGAATTGCGCACGTGCTCGAATGTAAGCGTCTCCTCCTTCTCCGATCCGCGGCGGCGGCGTCCGCGGCCGGCTTCGTCGGCGGAGGAATCCGGCGCGAGCGCTTCCACTTTTGCCCTGTACGCGTCGACGTCGGCGCCCTGCATCGCGTGCAGCTTCGCGTCTAGTGAGCGCGCGCTCGCGAGCGCCGCGCTGGTGGCGGTGGCCCGGTCGTACATGTCGAGTGAGAGCGTCGCGAGCTGCGCGAGTGCGGCCGATGAGCTTTTCACGCGCGGATCGAGGTGCACCGTCAGCGGCTGGTCGTAGTGTGCGTCGCCCACGGTGAGGCGCACGGCGTACGCGCCGGGCGGCGCCCAGGGCGCATCCATGGCGGGGAAGGTGCGGTGCGGCACCGCGCCGCTTCCACTCTCGTCTTCACCCTCGTCCTGCCGTTCGTCGGCGATCGGATCGTAGCGAAGATCCCAGCTCACCCGATGCATGCCGGGTTGCGTAGAGAGCGCGGTCGAAGGCGCAGGCCAGTAAAGGGGAAGCGCGCAGTCCGGCGCCTTTGGATTCTGCTGGCAGACCTTGGTGTACGCCTCGGGATCGCGCGCGGGATCGGGGTCGAGCACGGGATCGCTGCTCGAGTACGTGCGAATCACTTTGCCGGCCGGCGTCAGCAGTTGAAGGGTCACGGGCGTCGTGGAAGCGGAAGCGAGATAGTAGTCGATCGTCGCGCCCACGGGCGGATTCTCGCCCGCGAGCATCTCCGGCGGCCAGGGAGTTGGATCGTTTGTCGCCGCGCGCACGCGCACTGCGGGCGCCGGCTTGAACAGATACGCCGCCTTTGCGCCTCGGACTGCTGCTTCCTGGCGCAGCGGGGTTAGGTCGTCGAGAATCCAGAATCCGCGCCCGTGCGTAGCTGCCACGAGATCGGCGCACAGGCACGTGCTGTCGTCCTTCACCTGCAGGTCGCGTACGGAGATCGCAGGCATGTCGAGCTTGAGCGACTGCCAATGATCGCCGTCATCGAACGAGACCCACACCTGCGTGTCCGTTGACGCGTAGAGCAGTCCCTGCTTGCGGGGATCCTCGCGGATGGAGTTCGTAACCGCGCCCGGCGCGATCCCGTTGTCGATCTCCGTCCAGCTCTTGCCTCCGTCGTGCGTTCGCCAGAGGTGCGGGTTCAAGTCGTCGATGCGCAGCGAATTCGCCGCGGCGTACGCGGTTTGTGTATCGAAGTGGCCGGCCTCGATGTTGAAGATGCGCGTCCACGGTTTGATAGCGGGCGGCGTGACGTTCGTCCACTTCGTGCCGCCATTCATCGTCATCTGGATGTTTCCATCGTCAGTGCCCGCCCACATCACGCTCACGGATCGTGGTGAAGGCGAGAGCGCCGTGATCGATCCCTGCGGATGCGGCGTCACGCTGCTCGCGTACTTGCCCGCCGTCGCCGGCACCTCCCACGTTTGCCGCGTGAGGTCCGGGCTGATGCGCGTCCAGCTGTGTCCGCGGTCGAGAGTCTTCCACACGGCGTTCGACACGTAGAACAACATGTTGTGATCGAGCGGCGACCAGTTGATCGGCATCGTGCGCACGTTGCGATTGTAGCGCGCGCCGTCCGCTCCTTCTTCGCTCATGTCGGGGCCGACGTAGGTGATCTGTCCGGTCTTGCGATTGAACAGCGACACGTTGCTGCGCATGCTGCCAAATACCTTGTCCGGGTCCTTCGGATCGGACGCGGCGACGCCGTACTCCTGGATGTCCACCGGATGCCAGTCGTGGAACGTGATCTCGCCGTCCATCGACCTGCTGTCGACGCATGCGGAGCCCGAATCCTGCTGGCCGCCGCACACGCGATACGGAAACGACCAGTCCGTTGACACGTGATACATCGCCGCCGTCGGCTGCGTGTACCAGTTGCTCCACGACGCGCCGCGATTGGACGAAACCACCGCGCCCTGATCCGAGACGAGTAGCAGAATGTTCGCATGGTCTGGATTGACCCAGACCTTCTGGTAGTCGTCTCCGCCCGGCGATCCGCGCACGGGGGACCAGGTGACGCCGCCATCCTCCGTGCGCCAGAACACGATCGACGCGCTGTACACCACGTTCTCGTCCGTTGGATCGACCGCGAGCGTCGCGAGGTCGCCGCCGCCAATGCGGAGCAGCGGCCTGCCATCCGGACTGCGGTTCGCAGTCTCGGGGCGCTTGGGGTCGTGCGCCGCGAGATACCAGTGCTCGCCGGCGTCGACGGACTTGTAGAGTCCGAGGACCTCGGTGGCGCCCTTCGCAGCCGCATCGGCGGGAGGGGTGCCCGCGACCATCGCATAGATCACGCTGGAGTTGCCCGGAGCGATCGCGAGATTCGCCTGCAGCACGCCAGGTAGCCCATCCGTGAGCTGCTTCCACGTGCTGCCGCCATCGGTAGACTTGAAGATTCCGCCAGACGCGCCGCCGAACTGATTGCCCTCCACGAAGCTCTGCTGCTGCTGCCAGAGCGCGGCGTAGACGATGTTCGGATCGCTCGGGTCGATGCGCACGTCGCTCCCACTCGTGTACTCATCCTTGTATAGCACCTTCTCGAACGTCTTCCCACCGTCCGTCGAGCGGAAAATCCCGCGCTCGGCGTTCGGTCCGTACGGGTGACCGAGTGCGGCGACGAAGAGCCGGTTCGGATCCTTGGGATCGACGTCGACCATCGCGATCATCTGGCTGCTTCGCAGTCCGAGGTGCGTCCACGTCTTCCCCGCATCGGTGGACTTGTAGACGCCGTCGCCCACGGCGAGGTCGGGGCGAATGATCCCGGCCCCGGTGCCGACGTAGATGACGTTCGGATCCGACGGCGCGACGGCAATCGCGCCTATCGACCCCGTTGGCTCCTTGTCGAAGAGCGGCACCCAGGTCGACCCGTAGTCGGTCGAGCGCCACACGCCGCCATTGTCGTAGCCCGCGTAAAAGACGTTCGGCTGCGTCGGCACACCGGCCAGCGCTCGCGCGCGGCCGGCGCGAGGGGGGCCGATCGCGCGCCAGTGCATGGCGGACGAGAAGAAGTCGGGGCTCTGCGCGGTGAGCGCGGAGGACGATGCCGCGAGCAGGAGCGCGCAGCCGGCGAGGCGGGGAAGGGATGTACGCATAGGACTGGAGAATAACGCGCGTGCCGCCCGCGCGCGACGTTCCCCTTGCGCTTCTACAGGGCCGATTGTAGTCTCTCCTGTAGAAGCGAACAGGGAACCGCATGACCGACGCCGCTGACCCAAACCGGCTCGAGCTCCCCCAGGGGACGCTCGACCTCCTCATTCTCAAGGCCCTGTCACTCGAGCCGCAACACGGCTGGGCGATCTCCGAGCGCATTCGCCAGGTATCGAGCGCCGCGCTCCAGATTCCCCAGGGATCGCTCTACCCAGCGTTGCACCGTCTCGAGCGCCGCGGATGGATCAAGGCGCGGTGGGGCGAGTCCGATAACAACCGCCGCGCGAAGTTCTACGAGCTCACGCGCACGGGCCGCCACCAGCTCGACGAAGAAACCGATGCGTGGCGCCGGCTCACGCTTGCTGTCCGGCTCGTGCTCGACATGCGATGATCAACGCCGATCTCGTCTCCATCTGGCTAAGCGACGCGCGCTTCCGACTGCGGGCGGTATTTCGCCGTGCCGCGGTAGAGCGCGAGCTCGACGATGAGCTCCGCTTCCACCTCGACCGCGAGACTGAGAAGAACGTCCGCGCCGGCGTCGACCGCACCGAGGCGTCGCGCCGCGCTCGCGTCGCGTTCGGCGGCGTCGATCGCGTGAAGGAAGACACGCGCGACGCACGCGGCGTTCGGGTGCTCGAGATGATCGTGCGCGATCTGCGCTACGCTATTCGCGGGCTCCGCGCGCATCCCGGCTTCACCCTTGCCGTGGTCGCGACGCTCGCGCTCGGGATCGGCGCCAACACCGCGATGTTCGGCATCGTCGACCGGCTGATGTTCCGGCCGCTCGCGTATCTTCGCGATCCGGGAAGCGTGAACCGGGTGTATCTGCACTATGACTTTCGCGGCAAGCCGGAGATCGCGCATAACTTCGAGTACAGGCGCTACCTCGACTTTGCGTCCGATACGAAATCGTTCTCACAGCATGCCGCCGTGTACACCGGTTCGTTTGCGGTTGGCACCGGCGAGGATGTACGCGAAACGACCGTCGCCGTCGTGAGTGCTTCGTACTTCGGGTTCTTCGACGCGCATCCCGTCATCGGCCGCTTCTTCAACCACCAGGAGGACTCGCTCCCGGCCGGCACGCCCGTCGTCGTACTCGGCCAGACCCTATGGAAGACGCGCTACGGCAGCCGCACCGACGTGCTTGGCCAGCAGCTACAAGTGGGAGCGATGCACGCAACGATCATCGGCGTGGCGCCCGAAGGCTTCAACGGTCCGGATCCGACAAAGCCAGCGACGGCGTTCATTCCGATCACCGCGTACGCATATCCGGTCGACTCCACCTACTACATGTACTATCACTGGGGCTGGGCAGAGATGATGGTAAGGCGGAAGCCGGGAATCACGACTACTGCGGCGACGGCCGATCTCACGAACGCGTACGCGATCAGCTGGACGCGCGAGCGCGCCCTCGATCCTGACCTTCCGACAGCATCGCTCGCGCACCCGCGTGTGATTCTCGCGCCAATGCAACTCTCGCGCGGGCCGGACGCGGGACAGGACGCGAAGGTGGTTCTTTGGATCGGCGGCGTTGCCGCAATCGTTCTTCTCATCGCATGCGCGAACGTCGCCAACCTCCTCCTCGGCCGCGCACTTCGCCGCCGACGCGAGATCGCCGTTCGCCTCGCGCTTGGCGTCACTCGTCGTCGCCTCATGGCGCAGCTGCTCGTGGAGAGCGTTCTACTCGCGCTCCTGGGTGGAGTCGCCGGGATTCTCGTTGGCCAGGCTGGTGCGGGATTGCTGCGCACGCTTTTCGTTCCGCAGGGCGATGCCATCGGTCTCATCGCCGACCGGCGAACGCTCCTGTTCGCGGCGTGCGTCGCGATCATCGCCGGAGTGCTTACCGGCCTCGTCCCTGCGCTTCACGCGGCCGGCGAAGATCTCGTTACCGCGCTCAAGGCGGGAGTGCGCGAAGGCACGCACCAGCGGTCGCGCACGCGCAGCGCGCTTCTGCTCGCGCAGGGCGCACTCTCCGTGTTCCTGCTCGTTGGCGCCGCACTCTTCGTGCGCAGCCTGAACAATGTCGCGTCGCTCAGGCTCGGTTACGATGTGGATCCGGTGCTCCACGTCGGGCGCGTCCTTCGCGGCACGAAGCTCTCGGATGACGAAAAGCGCGTGCTGAGCGCCAGGCTACTCGACGCGGCCACGGCGATTCCCGGCGTCGAGCATGCATCGCTCACGCTGAGCGTCCCGTTCTGGGACACGGAGTCGAAGGGCTTCTTCGTTCCCGGCATCGACTCTGTGCAGCGACTCGGCCAGTTCACAGTGCACGTGGCCTCGCAGGACTATTTCGCGACAATGGGTACGCGCATCCTGCGTGGGCGCGGCTTCGAGGCCACCGACCGCGCGGGCGCGCCGCTTGTCGTCGTCGTCTCCGAAGGAGCGGCGAGCGCGCTCTGGCCGGGGCGCAATCCGATTGGGCAGTGCATGAAAATGAAGTCCGATACCATGCCGTGCACTACGGTCGTAGGCGTCGCCGAGAACATCAGGCAGGAGAGTCTCACCGACGACGGCCAGCGCCTGCAGTACTATCTGCCATTCGAACAACTCGCTCCCACGCGTGGCTCGCTGCTCCTGCGCGCGCGCGGTGATTCGCGGACGATTGCCGAGACGGTACGGCGGCGCCTCCAGCCACTGATGCCCGGAACGTCCTACATCACCGTGACTCCCATGCGCGACATTGTGGACCCCGCGCTCGCCTCCTGGCGCATGGGCGCGACGATGTTCACGCTCTTCGGGGTGCTTGCGCTCACGCTCGCCGCCATCGGTCTGTACAGCGTGATCGCGTACGATGTAGCGCAGCGCACCCATGAGCTCGGGCTCCGTGTCGCGCTCGGCGCGCACGCGAGCGATGTTCTGCGGCTCGTGGTGAAGGAGGGGATGCGCTACGCGCTGGCCGGCATCGTGATCGGCGCGGCGATCGCACTCGCCGCCGCGCCCTGGGTACAACCGCTGCTATTCGGCGAAACTGCGCGCGACCCGCTGGTGTTCGCTGTGGTTGCGGCGATACTCGTCGTCGTTGCGGCAGCGGCGAGCGCGGTCCCCGGCTGGCGTGCTACGCGCGTAGACCCGAGCGTCGCTCTCCGCACGGAGTGACACGCGGGCTCGCGCTAAGGTTGCACGATGAGCGCGGTCACCATCCCGAACATTCCATGCTCCGACTCCAGGAACGCCATCCCGTCATTCGCGGAATCGTCGTGCGTCATCGCCGGATCTCCCTGAATGCTCATTTACGATCGATTCGTACTCGCCACACCATTGGGCCTTCCTCCAGAAAGGTCCACTCGAACGTGTCCGGATGCTCGGCGATGAGCTGGTAGCGCAGCGGCTTGGGATCGTGGTCGTTGATCAGGATCATCGCCTCGCCCGGTGCGAGGCTGTCGAACATGCCGAAGATGGACGGATGCTTATCGCGCGGAGGGATCGGTCGAACATCCAGCTCGAGCACTCGCGACGCGGGTGAGGATACCGGCGGCTGAGACATTGCGGACTCCTTGGTGGTGTTGTGAGACTCGGAAGGTCGGCGCCAGATGCGCACATGTACCTCGCCGTGATGGGTTTCGTCGAGCTGAAAGTCGAAGCCGCGTTCGCGGAGAATCGGGAAGAGCAGCTGAGGTACGCGCACGGTCACGTGCAGTAGCGCGCACGAGTCGGGAAGCGCCTCGAGCGCCTCGAGCGTGCGGAGCATCGGCTCCGGAGGCTCCAGTCCCCGCACGTCGATTCGCATGTCGGTGAGAGCAGTCGGTACCGTAGTCGATGCGGCCGGTGCGTG
>JANWLO010000029.1 GCA_025450815.1 Gemmatimonadaceae bacterium | reverse complement strand
GCTCCATGGGGCGGCGCAACTTTCTGATCTTCGCGCTCGCGATGGCCAGCGTTTGCGGCGCCTTCGTCACCCACGCCTGCACGGGCTCGGCGAGGCCGTACGCGCCGAGCGCGAGCGCGGCGACGATGGTGAGCACTACGATCGCGGCGCCAACAGGCTCGGGAATCTTCGCGCGCTTCATGCCGCGCACGACGGGGCTCAACAGGAGATTGAGCAGCAACCCAAACGTGACCGGCAGGAAGAACGCGCGGGCGAAGTACAGCGTGTAGAAGAATGCGATGACGAGAAGAAGCGTCGCAGCCATCGAGCGAACGGCGGGCTGGGACTCCATTGCGTTCTCGATGTGCTCGAGATCCGGCGGCGGTAGCTCGTTGGGCGAGGGTTCTGTCATGACGAGATCGCCTTGCACGTTCTCAGCCAGCAAGGAGACGCTATCTTGTCTCCCGATGACCAACGACTCGAAGGATCGGGCCGCGGAGCAGGCGGCATCGCTCAAGCTGTGGGTGGTCTTGAGCCGCGCGCACGAGGCGCTGGCCGCGCGCGCGCGGCAGGATGTCGAGCGTGGAGCGCTGTCGCTCACCGAGTTCGGCGTGCTCGAAGCGCTCCATCACAAGGGCGATCTCACCGCTGGTGAGGTGAGCCGGCGAGTGCTGCTCAAGAGCGGTAGTCTCACCTACGTGATCGATAAGCTGGTGCAGCGCGGGCTGATCCGGCGCCGCGCGTGTGATACCGACCGGCGCCGCACGTATCTCGCGCTGACGGCGCGTGGGCGATCGACCATGAGGCGACTCTGGCCGGGCCATGCGGCGGCGAGCGCGCGGGCGACCGATGGCCTGTCGTATGCGGAGAAGAGGGTTGCCGTGCGGTTGCTGAAGCGATTGGGTCTTCACGCCGGGCTGAACGGTGAACGGGAACCAACCGCGGACGAGATATCTTGAATTCAAGAGACCTCGACCATTCATGAACCGGAGCAGCCAATGGCCACCACGCAGGCAGCAGTATCCACCACCACCTGGAAAATCGATCCCAGTCATTCTCATATCGAGTTCGCCGTCAAGCACCTGATGATCAGCACCGTGAAGGGTCGCTTCAGCGATGTCGAGGGTATGATCAACATCGCCCCGGACGATCCCTCGAAGTCATCGGTGAACGCAACGATCAAGGCCGCGAGCATCGACACGCGCACCGGACAGCGCGACGACCATCTGCGCAGCGCGGACTTTCTGGACGCCGAGAAATTTCCGGAGCTCACGTTCGCGAGCACGCGCATCACCGGCGACAAGAACGACTTCAAGGTGACGGGTCAGCTCACGATTCGCGGCGTGACGCGCGAGATCACTCTCGATGCAACGGAGGAGGGAGCGGGAAAGGATCCGTGGGGTGGGGATCGTATCGGATTCAGCGCGAAGACCAAGCTCGATCGTCGCGACTTCGGCCTCGTGTGGAACCAGGCGATCGAGACCGGCGGGGTCGTAGTGGGAAACGATGTCAAGATCTCTATCGAGATCGAGGCCGTAAAGCAGAGCTGAGCACCGCCGCGCGCTTCTTCGGCGCGGTAAGCAGGTATGCGTCGTCCAGCAGCTCGCGAATCGTCTTCCAGTTCGGGCGGCGATCGAGTCGAATTCCGAGCCATCCCTTCGGGCCAACGTACGGCGGCGCGAAGTAGCGCGCGGGATCCTCGTGGACGAGCATGTCCTGGATGAGATGCGTGGACTTGCACCACACGGATGGCCGTCCCGCGCCGTGATGGTTCTCCGACGCCGCGTACATCGCGAAGATCTTGTTGCGCACGCGAAACGTCGGCTCGCTCCACGCTTCCACCTCGTGCGCCTCGGGCAGTGCCAGGCAGAGCGAGCGAAGTCGCTGGATCGGGGTGGGCACGGGAGCGGGAAGTTTGGGCATCGTAGCGCTTGTGTGCGGGACTCCGGATTCTAACACGAATGCCCCTCACGCAGGTGGCGCTGGAGGGTGCCCGGTCGTCCATACATGAGCGCCGCCTAATGGGCACCTCCGGCGGCTCCCCCTCCTCTCGCTTCCCCACGTCGAGGTTCCAATGGAGCTTCACGCCCTCGCACGCTGCGCCTCCGTGATCGCGTGCGTGATGGCCCTCGCTGGCTGCGGCAATCGCGACGCCACCTCGCCCGTCGCGAGCGCGACGCTCGTCGTCACGGTGAACACGCCGATTCCGGATGCAGGCGCGGTGAAGCTCTCTGGCCCGTCCGCGTTCTCGCGCACGCTCGCGCATACCGACACGCTGCACGGGCTCGTGGCGGGCGAATACGCCGCCGTCGCCGCCAACTACGCGACACCCGACAGTCTCGTGAGCACGGTGCTTACCGGGGTGATCACGGGAAGCCCCGCGACGTTGGAACCCGCACAAACCGGAATGATCACCGCGGACTACGCCATTCGCGGCGGTTCCGGCGCTCTCTGGGTGGGGAAATGGGGCACGGTGAATCTCGCCGAGGGGTACACGTCGCCGCAGCTCGCTGCGGCCGGTACCTCCACTCCTGTCGACACGCTCGGCGCTGGCGCATCGCTCCGCAATATTTCCGGGATGGTGTTCGACACGGCTGGCAATCTGTGGGCGACGGACTACATCAACCAGCGGGTAATGATGTTCGCGCCGGCGCAGCTCGCGAGCGGATCGTCCGCACCGGTGGTGGAGTTCTCGACCTCCAAGGAACCGTGGGGGATGGCGCTCGACGCGCAGGGCAACCTGTGGGTGAGCTACTACAACGGGAACTACGTCGCGGAATATAGCGCGAGCCAGGTGGCGACGTGGAGCGGCAGCATCAGCGAGCCCACGCCCGCGCTCGTGATCGACGCGCAAATCGGCCCCCTCGGCGTCGCCTTCGATGGCCACGGGAATCTGTGGGTTGCGGGGTTCGATGTGCCGATGACCTACGAGTTCAGCGCGGCCGCACTAGCAGCGGGCGGCACCGTGCTGCCCGTTGATAGTCTCGTGTCGGCGTATCTCGCGCACGGGTCCGGGCTCGCTTTCGATCCTGGTGGCAATCTGTGGCTCGGTACGGAGCTGGGATACGTGGTGGGATACACGTCGGCGCAGCTCGACGATACCGCTCGCGGGCTCCCGACGTTTGCGCAAACGGGTGCGTCTCGCGTCGACCACATCGCGTTCGACAACGCCGGAAATCTCTGGATGGCCACCGAGACGCCGGACGTGCTGATGCTCTCACCGTCGCAGCTCGCGAGCGGTAGCATCGTGCCGGCTGCGCGCACGCTCACGGTGGCCTCGGGCGAGCGTACGTTTGGGCTCGGATTCGACGCGCATAGTGCGGCGCTGCCGCTCGCGCCGTCGTACTCGCTCGCGGGTCGCGCCGCGAGCGTAGTCGGGGCGAGCAGGGCACCGCCACCAATCGTGACGCCGCACGATGGCATCACGCCGGGGAATGTGCCACGCAGATAGCTTTGCGGCGCACCGCCCACGCCCCTGATCTCTGACTGCGGCTCGCCGCCGCTCACCGCCGGAAGCCGGATGCTCGTCCCGAAGCTGTTCACCACCCTGCGCGGCTACGATCGCGAGCAGCTGTTGAGCGATCTGATCGCCGGCGTCATCGTCGGCGTCGTCGCGCTGCCGCTGGCGATCGCCTTCGCGATTGCCAGCGGCGTTACCCCTGACCGCGGGCTGTGGACCGCGATCGTCGCCGGCTTCATCATCTCCGCCTTCGGTGGCTCGCGCGTGCAGATTGGCGGACCCACCGGCGCGTTCGTCGTCATCGTCTACGCGATAGTCCAGAAGTACGGCATCGACGGACTCACCGTGGCGACGCTCATGGCGGGGGTGATCCTCGTCGTGATGGGGCTCGCGAAGTTCGGCAGCGCGATAAAGTTCATCCCGCACCCTCTCGTGATCGGCTTCACGAGCGCGATCGCCGTCATCATTTTTTCCGGCGAGGTGAAGGACTTTCTGGGACTTCGCATGGGCGCGGTCCCGGCGCCATTTCTCGAGAAGTGGGGCGCGTACGCGGGTGCAATCGGCACGATCACTCCGACGGCGGTGGGAGTGGCGGTGGTGGCCCTCGCGATCATCATGATCTGGCCGCGGGTGAGCCGTCGGATTCCAGGGCCATTCGTCGCGCTCATCGTCACCACGCTCGCCGTTTACGCGCTTCATCTCCCCGTGGAGACAATCGGCTCGAGGTTCGGCGACATCGCCGCGTCGGTGCCGCACCCGCACGTCCCCCATCTCACGCTCGAGCAGGTGGCGGGGCTCGTGGGACCCGCGTTCACCATCGCGCTATTGGCGGCGGTGGAGTCGCTGCTCTCCGCCGTCGTGGCGGACGGGATGATCGGCGGACGACACCGGTCGAACATGGAGCTTGTGGCTCAGGGGATCGCGAATATCGCATCGCCGCTCTTTGGCGGCATCCCCGCAACGGGCGCGATCGCTCGCACCGCCACGAACGTGAAGAACGGAGGACGCACGCCCGTGGCGGGAATCACCCACGCGCTCACACTGCTCGTGATCACCCTCGTTGCCGGGCGGCTCGCCGCCTATATCCCGATGGCGACGCTCGCTGCGATTCTCGTGGTCGTTGCGTACCACATGAGCGAATGGCGCTCGTTCGTCGCCGAGCTGCGATCGCCGAAGAGCGACGTGGCGGTGCTGCTCACGACATTTCTGCTCACGGTGCTCGTCGATCTCACCGTGGCGATCGAGGTCGGGATGGTGCTTGCCGCCTTCCTGTTCATCCGGCGGATGGCGGAGGTGACGAACGTCAGCGTCGTCACGCGCGAGATACAGCAGGGGCTCGGGGGGGACGACGGCAGCGAAGAGCTGTTCGACCGGAAGTCGGTGCCGGCGGGAGTGGAGGTCTACGAGATTAACGGGCCGTTTTTCTTTGGCGCAGCACAGTCGTTCAAGGATGCGGTGTCGCAGGTCGCAGGGAAGCCAAAGGTGCTCATTCTGCGCATGCGCAACGTGTCCGCGATGGACAGCAGCGGACTGCACGCGCTTTCGGATGTCATTCAGCGCGCTCGGAAGGACGGCACGGCCGTGATTCTCTCGGGCATCCACATGCAGCCGCTGGTCGCGCTCACGGGCTCGGCCGCGCTCGAAATGATCGGTAGAGACAATGTCGTCGGCAGCCTCGATCTGGCGTTGGCAAGGGCGCGGACCCTGCTCGCTGCGCCGGTCGTGCCGGATTCGGAGGACGCAACCTTGACACATTGACATTCGCACGCCGAGGTGCGAAATGGAGGGAATGGCACGTCGTTACAGTGTCCCCTTTGGAGAGGTATCGTTATGGAAGAGCTCATCAAGATGGTGTCGGACCGCACCGGCCTCGCGCCGGACAAGGCGCGGCAGGCGGTGGACGCGGTGATGACCTTTCTCAAGGCAAAGTTGCCGCCCGCGCTGGCGAGCCACATCGATAGCATTGCGTCGGGCAACGTGAGCGACCTCGGAGGGATTGCGACCGAGCTGGGTGGCATGGGCGGCGTCGCCGATCTGGTGAAGGGCGTCGAGAAGCGGTTCGGAATGGAGTGACCACGCGGCAACGCACGGATATTGAAATCCGTGGTTCACGCTGCTCATGCTCTTTTCCACGCTCGTGAGCTACTTCGCCGGATTCGGATTCCTCAGCTGCTCCAATGCGCGACACCGGAAGCTCTGCGCGTCTCGCCACAGGAGTGCGCGACACGGCACTCGTTCGACGACTCGAAGTACTCAACGACGCGCTCCCCGCAATGTCCCTTCCGACCGTGGAACAGGATATTCGGCTCCGACGTCCGTGCACTTCACCGACTCGAGCTCCGCACTGGTTGCCCAGGTGCTCGCGCCGGCCGTGCTCGCGGCCGCGCAGCGTCGCCACGGGTGCCGGCGGTAGTCCTGCGGAGTGTCCGCCAGCCGTGACGCCGCTTAAAATTGTTGTCGTACGCAGACCGCCAGAACAAAGGTTCTCCACCGCAGTCCGGAAGGAACGTGCACCGCACCGCACTCAACGATCGGCACCGCGCGCTTGGCGCGCGGATGATCCCGTTCGCCGGCTGGGACATGCCGGTACAATATCAGGGGCTGGTGGAAGAACATCGCGCCGTCCGCTCCGCGGCGGGGCTGTTCGATCTGTCGCACATGGGCGAGATGTACATCACCGGGCCAGGCGCGGCGGAGGCGCTCGACTACTCGCTCATCACGGCGCCGAGCAAGCTCGCCGAGGGGCGCGCGCACTATTCGATGATCTGCGCGGACGACGGTGGCGTGATCGACGATCTGATCGTGTATCGCCTGGGCAACGAGCGATTTCTCGCGGTGCCGAACGCGTCCAACGCCGAATCGGTTGCGACGGCGTTGCGGGAGAGACTTGCCGGATTTGATGCGAAGCTCGACGATGCCTCGATGCGCACGTCGCTCGTGGCGATCCAGGGGCCGCGCGCCGCGGAGATTCTGCAGCCCCTCGTGGGCGTGGACCTCAAGACGATCAAGTACTACTCGGGCACCCCGACGCTTGCCTGCGACATGCCGGTTCTGCTGGCGCGCACGGGCTACACGGGAGAGGACGGATTCGAACTTTTCATGGCGTGGGACGACTCGGTGTCAGTGTGGGACGCGCTCATCGCTGCTGGCGCAAGCCGCGGACTGATCCCTGCCGGGCTCGGCGCGCGCGATACGTTGCGACTCGAGGCGGGGATGCCGCTTTACGGGCAGGAGCTCAATCGCGAAACGACTCCCTTCGAAGCCGGACTCGGCAGGCTGGTCAATTTCGCCAAACCCGGCGACTTCGTGGGGCGCAAGGCGCTGGAGCGATCGAAGGGCGCGCCGCGTAAGGCTCTAGTGGGACTCAGGCTATCCGGTCGCGGCATCGCTCGAATCGGGTACCCGGTTTATCTTCCCGCCGCGACGGATTCGTGCGGCACCGTGACGAGCGGCACTTCCTCGCCAACGCTCGGATTCGCGATTGCGATGGCGTACGTGCCCGCTCAGCACGCCGCGGCGGGTGGTGCAGTCGAGGTCGGTATTCGTGATCAGCGCGCCGTCGCCGAAGTGGTGCCAATGCCGTTCTATCGCCGTTCGACTTGAGGAGGACGAGGCCGACGTGGACATACCCGACAATCTGAAATACTCGAACGAGCACGAATGGCTCGCAGTGAACGGCAAAACGGCGAAGGTGGGCATCACCGCTTATGCTGCGGAGCAAATCGGAGACATCGTCTTCGTCGACCTGCCGGCCGTGGGAACGAGAGTCGAGGCGGGGAAGTCGTTCGGCGTGATCGAGGCGGTGAAGTCGGTAAGTGAGCTGTTCGCGCCAGTGTCGGGGAGGGTGACCGCGGCGAACGATGGCGTGGGGAAGTCGCCGGAGATCGTCGCGGCCGAACCGTACGGCGGCGGATGGTTGATCGAGATAGAGCTGAGCAATCCCAGCGAAATTGACGCGCTCAAGGATGCCGCGGGTTACCGCGACATGATCGCGGGACTTTAGTCACCACCTGGTTGTTGGCACCCAATGAATTCGCGACGCGCCACTGCGGCCCTCGCGGAGATGATGTCGCGGCAATGCTCGAGGTGATGGGGTATCCCACGCTCGACGCCTTCATCGATGACGTAGTTCCCGAATCGATCCGTCTGCGACGACCGCTCGCGCTCCCGCCCGGGCGCAGCGAGCTCGCCGTTCTCGCCTCGATGCGCGCGATGGCCGATCAGAACAGGGTGTTCCGCTCGTACCTTGGCATGGGCTACAGCAACTGCTCCGTACCGGCGGTGATCCAGCGCAACATCCTCGAGAATCCGGGTTGGTACACCGCGTACACGCCGTACCAGGCGGAGATCGCCCAGGGTAGGCTCGAGGCGCTGCTGAATTTTCAGACGATGGTGGGCGATCTGACCGGGCTGCCGATCGCGAACGCATCGCTGCTCGATGAGGGGACGGCGGCGGCGGAAGCGATGGCGATGACGCTCGCCGTGTCGAAGCATGCGTCGGATGGGTGGCCGGTGTACCTCGTCGATTCCGGATGTCATCCGCAGACGATTGCGGTCGTGCGCACGCGCGCCGCGGCGCGCGGCGTGGAGATTCGAGTGGACGACCCGTCGAGATTCGAGTTCGGCGCCAGGGTTGCGGGATGTCTGCTGCAGTACCCGGCCACGGACGGGGCCGTGAACGACTGGCGGGATGTGTGCACGCGCGCGCACGCCACCGGCGCCATTGTCACGGCGGCGACGGATCTGCTCGCGCTCACGCTGCTCACGCCGCCCGGCGAATGGGGCGCGGACATAGCCGTCGGCAACTCGCAGCGCTTCGGTGTGCCGCTAGGCTACGGTGGGCCGCACGCCGCGTTTTTTGCCACTCGTGATGCGTACAAGCGCTATCTGCCTGGACGAATCATCGGCGTGTCGCGGGACGCGGACGGGAAGCCGGCGCTGCGCATGGCGCTGCAGACGCGCGAGCAGCACATCCGGCGCGACAAGGCAACGAGCAACGTGTGTACCGCCCAGGTGCTGCTCGCCGTGATGGCGTCGATGTACGCGGTGTACCACGGGCCGAAGGGACTCAATCGTATCGCGACGCGCGTGCACCGTCGGGCGGTGGCGCTCGCCAGCGCGCTTCGCGGAATGGGCTACGTCGTGGCGCACGAGAATTTCTTCGACACCGTCTCCATCGTTGTCGACGCGGTGTCGCAGGCGCGAATCATGGATGCGGGCGTGTTCCGAAAGATCAACTTTCGGGCGCTGGGAACAGACCGCATCGTGGTGGCTCTCGACGAGACTGTGAGCGAGGAGGATCTCGCGGATGTCGCCGCGTGCTTCGTGGAGGGCGGAAAGACGCCGGCGCTGCCGGAGGAACAGGAAATCCTGGCCGCGGCGGCGATACCGGAGTCGTTGCAGCGGAGCAGCGCATATCTCACGCATCCGGTGTTTCTACGCCATCGCTCGGAGACGGAGATGCTGCGCTACATGCGTGGCCTCGAGGCGAAGGACTTGTCTCTTACAGCCGCGATGATTCCGCTAGGCTCGTGCACCATGAAACTGAACGCCACCACCGAGATGATTCCGGTGAGCTGGCGACCGCTCAACGCCATTCACCCATTCGCTCCGCGCGCGCAGACCGCCGGATATCTCGAGCTCTTTCGCAGGCTCGAGGCGGACTTGTGCGAGATCACGGGCTTCGCGGCGGTTTCGCTCCAGCCAAACGCGGGCTCGCAGGGCGAGTTCGCGGGGCTGCTTACCATACGGGCCTATCACCACTCGCGCGGCGACGGTCATCGCACGGTGTGCCTGATCCCTACGAGTGCACACGGGACCAATCCTGCGAGCGCCGTGATGGCGGGGATGCGCGTGGTGGTGGTCGGATCCGATGATCGCGGGAACATAGACGTCGAGGATTTGCGCGCGAAGGCGGACGCACACGCGGACGAGCTCGCCGCGCTCATGGTGACCTATCCATCCACTCACGGCGTGTTCGAGGGTTCGATCAAGGAGATCTGCGAGATCGTGCATGCGCGCGGCGGACAGGTGTACATGGACGGCGCGAACATGAACGCGCAGGTGGGACTCTGTCGCCCCGGGAATCTCGGCGCCGACGTCTGTCACCTGAACCTGCACAAGACTTTCTGCATTCCGCACGGGGGCGGTGGCCCCGGGATGGGACCCATCGGCGTGGCGACACATCTCGCGCCATTTCTCCCCGATCATCCGGTGGTGCCGCTCGGCCACGCTCAGTCCGAGGGCACGGTGTCCGCGGCACCGTGGGGAAGCTCCAGCATTCTGCCTATTTCATGGATTTACATCCAGCTCATGGGCTCCGAGGGACTGGCGTACGCGAGCAAGATCGCGATCCTGTCAGCCAATTACATCGCGAAGCGCCTGAGTGGCGAGTATGAGTTGCTGTACGCGGGTGCGAACGGTCTCGTGGCGCACGAGTGCATTCTCGACACTCGCCCGTTCAAGCAGAGCGCGGGAATCGACGTCGAGGATATCGCGAAGCGGCTCATCGACTACGGATTCCATCCGCCAACCGTGTCGTTCCCGGTGCCGGGAACGTTGATGGTCGAGCCGACGGAGTCAGAATCGAAGAACGAGATCGACCGGTTCATCGATGCGCTGTTGGCCATTCGCGAGGAGATTCGCGAGGTGGAGATCGGCGTGGCATCGCGCGAGGAGAACGTGCTGCGCCGCGCTCCGCACACGCTCGAGCAGGTAGTGTCGGACGACTGGGATCGCCCGTACTCGCGCGAGCGTGCGGCGTTTCCGGCGCCGGGGCTGCGCGAGCGGAAGGTGTGGCCCACCGTCGCGCGCATCGACAACATGTTCGGCGACCGGAATCTCGTGTGCAGCTGCCCGCCGATGTCGGAGTACGAGTAGGGACGATACTACGGCGCGGGCACCGTCGCACTCGCGAGCCCGTCAAGCTCCGGGGCACGAACGAGCCGATGGGCGAGCGAGCTCCCGTAGCGGAGTAGCGGCTCCTCGATGAGCCGGTAAAGCACCACCGGCATCACCACGATCGAGATCGCGACGCCTGCCCAGCGCAGCGGCGTCGCGATGCCGGGAATCACGCGCAGCCAGATCCAGAGAATCGGCACGTGCACGAGATAGATGCCGTAGCTGTATTTCGCGATCGCGTGCGCAGCGGACGTCAGCCACGACGCGTCCAACTCACGCACGGAGGCAATCGCGAAAGCGAGCAGCAGGCACGGCCACCAGCCCAGGTCCGGCCGCTCGGCGCGCGGATGCATGAGCGCAAAGAACGCCGCGACGATTGCCAACACGAGCGGCCACGTCCACGATGGCAGCTTCGCCAAGCGTCCACGGCGGAGAATGTGGTAGGCGAGCACTCCCGAGATGAAGCACGGTCCAAAAGTGAACACCGAAAGCCGCCAGAGTCCCGGCACGTGATCTATCGCGGGGCTCTGCATGACGATCGCCGCGGCGAAGAATGCGAGCACAAGTCCCGCCATCTCGCGTGAGCCTCGGCGCGCAACAACGTAGCAGATCGGCAACAACACGTACATCTGCACTTCTAGCGGTAGGGACCAGAGCACGCCCTGCAGGTCGCGCGCGCCGGTCAGGTTCTGGACGAGCAGAAGATTCGACACGAGCGTCGAGAGCGATGGGTAGCTTCGCGACATGTCCGCGAAATTCGACGTCACGTGAGTTGGCATCCGGAACACGGCGGCGAGCAGGATCACGAAGATCGCCAGAGGATAGATGCGGAACGCGCGCCGAATGTAGAACCGGCGAACCCACCCCGACGTCGTGCCGCCGCGCTCGATCGACGACATGAGCACCAGCGAGGTGTGCACGAAGAAAAAAAGCACTCCCAATCGTCCCAGCGACCAATTCCAGTTCCAGCTTTCGCTATGGTGTCCGACCGCCGAGATGATGTGGTCGGCGAGCACCAGCAGCACGGCAACGGCCCGCAGCACGTCCAGGTTGTTTTCGGGAAGCTTTGTGCGGCGCGCGCTCCCTGCAGGGGGCGGAGTCGCCACGGACGTTCGACCGGTCATTTGCGGGCCATTATATTTGGTCAGCGTCGGGTGGGGCAGAATCTTCCGAGCGGATGGTGCGGGAACGTGCTCCCAGACACAATTGCGGGCTGTGGAAGCCCATATTGTCGTGCGGATTCCGAGAGGCACAATGCTGGCAGTACGAGATGGGTTTCCTCTGGTAATGCATCGATCGTGCGAGTGGAGCGGAGTCACCCCGCCGCTTGGCTCGACCGAGACTTCCATCTGCTAATATGAACCACGGCATCGCCGCCTTGCTGGAGAGAGCACGTAAGGCCCGCGCTGAGCTTGCGCTTCCCACGGACGCGAAGACGGAGGTGCGTCGCGATTCGCGCGCCACCGTGCCGCGCGATCCGGGCATCGCCGCCTCGGTCGAGGCTGCATTCGACTGGATAGGCGCCGCTCAGGACCGCTCGACGTCACGCGATGGCGGGATCGCCCGGCACTTCAGCCTGATCACCGGGTGGGGCGCATCGTATCCCGAGACGAGCGGCTACATCGTACCCACGCTCCTGCATGGGCAACCGGGACGGCCGGTGGCGGCGCACCGCGAGCGAGCGCGCGCAGTGTTGAACTGGCTCGCCGCCATCCAGCTGCCGGGCGGCGGCTTTCAGGGCGGAATGATCGGACAGACGCCCGTCGTGCCCGTCACCTTCAACAGCGGCCAGATTCTGATCGGTCTCGCGAGCGGCGTAGCGGAGTTCGGCGAGCCGTACCGCGCATCCATGCGCGCCGCGGCGGACTGGCTCGTGAGCACGCAGGACACGGACGGCGCGTGGAGAAAGAATCCGACGCCGTTCGCGGAGGCGGGAGAGAAGACATACGAGACGCACGTCGCGTGGGGGCTGTTCGAGGCGGCGCGCGTGGACCCCGATCGCGGCTATGGCGAGGCAGCGAGCCGCAACATTCGTTGGGCGCTCACCAAGCAGCGCCCAAACGGATGGTTCGCGGACAACTGTCTCACCGATGCCGCGCGCCCGCTCACGCACACAATCGGCTACGCGCTGCGAGGCGTGATCGAGGGCTATCGCTCAACCGGCGAGCCCGAATTTCTGGATGCTGCGCTACGCACAGCGAACGGCGCGATGACCGCGCTCGATCCGAATGGCTTTCTCCCTGGCCGCTTGCGGCCCGACTGGTCGGGGGCCGTGCAGTGGGCGTGTCTCACCGGATCGGTTCAGATCGCGCACTGCTGGCTGATGCTCTTCCAGATCACCGGCGACGCCAAGTATCGCGACGCAGCGAAGAAAGCGAACGCGTATGTTCGCGCACGGGTGTGTGTCGACGGCGCTCCCGAGGTGCGTGGCGGCGTGAAGGGCTCGTTCCCCGTGGACGGCGAATATGGACAGTTCGAATATCTGAACTGGGCCTGCAAATTCTTCATCGACTCGAATATTCTCGAGCAGGAAATCGGCGCGCCGGCCGCCCGCGCTGGTGCATAGCGCGGGTCCCACTCCCAGGTCGTCGGCTCGAATCGCAAGCGATCGTCCGCCGACGGTTATCATCGTCGGCGCCGAGGTGCGAAAGGTCGTCACTATCGCGCGGTCGCTGCGGCGAGCCGGCGTGCGCTCCATCGTTGCGTCGCCGAGCGGGCAGCCGCTGCGCGCATCGTCTCGCGCGATCGCATCCAGCGTGCAGCTCGATGGCGATGCGAACGAATCCGCGGGGCAGCTGGTGCGACTCGCGCTCGCCGAACGCGCGGGTTGGGTGGTGCCGACGAGCGATACATCACTCCAGATCGTCTGCGCAGCTTACGACGAGCTCTCGGCGTTCTGCGCGGTTGGCTCGCCGCCGCCGCGCATAGTTCAGCGCATCCTCGACAAGTCGGTGACGCTCGCGACGGCCGCACGAGTAGGTGTGCCCGTGCCGGCGTCCGTGGCCATCGAGCGCGCGAGCGATCTCGACGCCGCGCTTGCGCAGCTGCGCTTTCCCGTAATCGCGAAGCCCGGTGACAAGAGCCGGCGCACATCGCATCAGTTCAAGACGCGCACCTTCCACAGCGCAGGCGAGCTGCGCACCGCATTCGCTCAGCAGCCCCGTTTTGGTGACGGCCTGATCTTTCAGACATATCATCGAGGCGATGGCGTCGGCATCGAGCTGCTGATCTCGAAGGGGCAGGCGATCGCCATCTTTCAGCATCGCCGATTGTCGGAGAATCCGCCGTCGGGCGGCGTTGCGGTGCTCGCGGTATCGGAGACCGTAAATCCCACGTTGCTGGACTACTCCGTGCGCCTCCTGCGTGCACTCGAATGGGAGGGAGTCGCAATGGTGGAGTTCCGCCACGACAGCACGACTGGCGAGAGTGTGTTGATGGAAGTGAATGGCCGCTTCTGGGGATCGCTTCCACTCGCGTCCGCTGCCGGAATGGACTTCCCCCTGTACGCGTGGCAGCTCGCGCAGGGTATCACGCCCACGCCGCCAGTCTCGTATCCAGTTGGACTGCGCGTGAGGTGGAGCGCCGGCTCCCTTCTTCGCGCCGCGCACGTGTTCGCGCCCGCACTCGACGAGCGAATATCCCTCGGCAACGCAGTGCGCCAGCTGCTTGCCGACTTCGCGCCCGGCACCCGGTCCGCGATGTGGTCATGGCGCGACCCCGCGCCGTCGGTGCAGGAGGTTGGGCGCGTGCTCGGACGCTGGACGAAGGACGCGATCAAGGGATCGGTGCGCGCGGTGATGCCGGAGTCCTTGCTCGCGACCGCGAAGGCATCGCGAACGCTGCCCGCGGGCCGGCGCGCAACGTACGTGAAGCGAAAACTTCTGCGCGGTGCACGCGCCGAGCGCGCGGTGGAGCTGCCGAGTCCCATTCGCTCCGTGCTCTTCGTTTGCCATGGCAACATCATGCGTAGCGCTGCGGCAGCGGAGTTTCTGCGCATTGATCTCGAGGCGGCGCGCGTAGTGGATGTCACCGTCGCATCGGCGGGCACGCACGCGCGCGACGGAAAGACTGCGGACGCGCGCGCCCAGGAGGCGGCGAGATCGCTCGGCATCTCGCTGCAGCGGCACAGAGCCACGCGCATCACGCCGCGCCACGTCGCGGACTTCGACGTCATCTTCGTCATGGATGAGCTCAACTTCGTGAACGTGCTCACCGCGTTTCCGGAGTCGCGCGAGAAGCTCATGCTCTTTGGCGGAATGACGGCGATGGGCACGTACAAACCGCACGAGATCGCGGATCCCTATCTCGCCACGAACGCCGAGGTTGCGGACACGATGGCGCTGATCCGTCGCTACGTCGCCGCGCTCGCGCAGGCGATCGCCGATCAGCGCGGTCGTCCGGGCACGGCGGCGATGATGGAACAGCGCCGTGCGGGCAAGTAGCAATGGCCGCCTCGTTCTTCGCACATGAGGCCGAAGATGCCTCGCTCGACCGCGCGGCGCCCAGCGATCCCGACAATCCCTTTCTCGTCGTTCCGTACTTGCACGCTCAGCGTGCGCTCGGACAGAGAGGCTGGCTGCTCGGCGTCGAGAACGGCGGCGAAGTAGAGGCCGCGGCGCTCTGCATCCTCAAGAGCGGACACATTCGCCGGTCGCTCAACGTTCCTTCGTCGCCGCCGGTTGCTGCGGACTCGCCGTTCTGGCACGGGCTCGACGGCTTCTGCCGCGAGCACGGCATCACCGATCTCGAAATTTCGACGTTCGCGTCGCCGGAATCCGCGATCCCACCCATGCGCGGGGAAGCCGAACGCATTCGGCGCACCGAATACGCTCTGCCTCTCGCGGGCGTCGACCTGTGGACCGGAGTGTCGAAGAGTCATCGCGATCGCATCAAGAAGGGACGCAAGAACGGCCTCACCGTGCGGCGCGAGCCCTCGAGCGCAGCAATCGATGCGCACGTCGCACTGCACGTAACCTCAATGGATCGCCGCAAGTCGCGCGGCGAGAACGTCTCGCTGGAGTTCGAGCGCGAGGTCTCGGCGGCGCTTCTCTCGGCGGGCGCGGGCGAGCTCTATCAGGCGATGCTGGGCGATCACGTCGCGTCATCGCTTCTCGTGCTCAGATCGCGGACGGGCGCGTACTCCGAATCGTCGGGAAACTCGCGCGAGGGGATGAACATCGGCGCGTCACACTTCCTGCGGTTCGAGACCGCAATGGCGCTCCAGGCCGAGGGGATAGAGATGTTCTACCTTGGCGGCGCGCGTTCGCACGAGGAGGGGCTTCGCGCCTACAAGTCCGGATTCGGAACCACCCCGATAGATACCGATGCCGTCACCGCGTATGTTGGAGGACGCCTGCGTCGCGGCGTCTCCGCGATCGTTGAATCCATTCAAGGCGCGAGCAAGCCCGGAACGGCAGATTGATCTCCTACGTGCACGCGCTGCGCGCCAGGCAGCTACGGCGAAGTGGAGATCCCCGCTCGCAGCTACTCGCGCGCGCGATCGCGCGGCTATCACGTGCGCCCGCACCGGGTGTCTACTCCACTCTGTGGACGGATGCGATCTACGGTTGGGGAAACGAGAAGTGGTCGGCTGAGGAGCGCTATCTGGCCGAGGTCGTGCGCTTTGCGGAGCGAACTGACGGCCCGATACTCGAGTGCGGGTCGGGGCTCACGACGCTTCTGCTCGGCGCCGTGGCGGCGCGGACGGGCGTTCAGGTTCACGCGCTGGAGCACAATCCCGAGTGGCACGGACGCGTCACGCAATCCATGAGCGACTTCGGAATGCGCAACGCGACAGCGCACCTCACCCCGTTGCGAGACTTCGGCGAATACGACTGGTACGACGTGTCGGTCGCGACGCTGCCGCGCGGCTTCACGTTCGTGATCTGCGATGGCCCGCCGGCATCGACGCGTGGTGGGCGCAGCGGCATGATGCCGGCGATGCAACACAATCTGGCGCCAGCGTGCGAGATTCTGCTCGACGACCTCGTTCGGCCGGCCGAGCAGGAGTTGGTGCGGCGCTGGGTCCGGGAGCTCGGCGCGACGGCAGAGACGCGAGCGAGCGGCCGCGGTTTTGCGCGACTCAAGCTGCGTGGCGCCTGAGCCCGCATTACACGCGCGAGTTTGAGTGAGCGTGGCGAAGAATTCGATGCATTCACCTTCCGCAAGTACGCTTTCTGCATTTCTTCCCTCCGACCGCCAACGCAGCGGACTCTGGGGCCACTTCAACGCTGGGCTGCGCTGACCTTTCGGACGCAAAAACGCAGGCATTGCATCGATGCAGGAGCAGGAGCTGGTGAGAGCGCCGGTCGCGCGCGCGGATTCCGCCGCACCGAGCGGGAGATACACCGTGATCGTCGAGGAACGGCCCTCAACATCAGCGCCGTCGTTGACTCTGGCGAAGGCGCTGGCCCGACTTGGGCGATCCACACGATTGGTCACGGTGGGGGAGCTGCGCAGGGGCGACTGGCTTCGCATGCTGCATTCGGCGGAGGCGATTGTCGTCGTCTACTACCACGCCATCGACAGGTCCGCACTGAGCCAGCTGGCGACGGCGGTCGCGGTCGATGTACCGATCATCCGGTGGTGGGTCGGCACCGATGTTCTGAATGCGACCACTGACGATGACATGCGCCAGAGTGCGCTGCGGCTCGATCGCATCGTCGCGGCCAACGTTGCGGTCGCGCCGCATCTGGTGGAGGAGCTGGCCTCCGTGGGCATTTCCGCGCAGGTCGTTCCGTCGCTGCTCGATCCCGACCTCGCAGAGCCCGAGCCCCTGCAATGGCGCGAAGAGATTCGGCCGGTGCTCACATACCTGCCCGGCAAGAGAAAGGATTTTTTCGGCGTGGAGGTGGTCGAGCGCGTTGTCGCCGCGAACCCTGACCTGCGCTTCATAGTCATCGCGGATCACACGCATGCTCTCGCATCGCATTCCAACGTCGAGAGCCTCGGTTGGGTGTCAGACATGCGCGATGTATACTCCCGCGCTGGTTGCATTCTTCGCATCACGGATCACGATGGGATGCCGCGCATGCTGATGGAGGGATTGCTGCGCGGTATGTACGCGATTTATTCGTGGCCGCTCGAGGGATGCTGGCGGGCCCGCACGGCGGAGGAGGTCCAGGCGGCGCTGATGCGCTATCGTGAAATGAAGTCGCTCAATACCGAAGGGCAACACGCCATGCGCGAGTTGCTGGACGATCGCCCCGATCGCAAGATGTCGAGCGTGATCGGGAGCGCCGCGGTGCCGCTCGCGACGCGCGGACGCGCGCTATCGCTCGCCGTGCGGACCAAACTCTTCGCCGAACAATTCAGGTGAGGGTGGGCGCTACCGATTCGATGATCTCAAAGGCGCGATCGGCCAGCACCTCTCGCCGATGCGCGAGAAGCCATTTCTGAATGGCGCTCTCGTTCTTCCTTATATTCAACTGTTTCAGCTGCACGAACGCATCGCGGAGTGCCGCCAGTGAGCCGGAAGGACAGTAGAGGCCCGCCCCCAGTTCCTCCACGAGTGAAGAGGGCTCGCCCCGCGAGCCGAACACCAGCACCGGGCGCCGCGCCGCCAGGTACTCGAACAGTTTGGCAGGGAGATAGCGCTCGATTCCGGGTGGTGCGAGCACCAGCAGCGCATCGGCCTCCTGCATCTGCTCTATCGCCTCGCGCTTTCCCACGTGGTCCATTACCTCGAGTACTGCCGGGAACGCGAAGGTCCTCAGCGCTTCCTCGGCGCGTGGTCCCCGCCGTCCAATGAACTTCACTCGAACGCGCGAGGCCCACTCGGGCTCGTTCGTCAGGAGTTGCTGCAGACTCTCGAGAAAGTCATGCGGAGGCGTCTGGCCGGCCAGGCTGCCCAGATACGCGATGTGCATCGTCGAGTCCGGGTCGCCGGCGCTGGCAATACGCTCCTCATTACGAGGCACGAACTCGTCGGGATCCCAGCCGTTCGACACGACGTGCGCTTTTCGGTGATCGAGCTCCGGAAACACGGAAAGTTGATGCCGTAGCTGCGACTGGGTGGTGAACAACACCGCATCGGCGTTTCGTAGGCAGCGTCGTTCCCAGGCGCGATCGCGGCCACTCTTGTTAACGAATTCGAATGGGCATTCCGTCCACTCGTCCCGGTAGTCCAGCACGAGCGGAACGCCGAAACGGCGCGCCACGAAGAGAGCGGATACGAACGCGAAGAACCGAGGGCCGGAGGCCAGCACGGCGTCCGGCGGGTCGTTCGCCATCGCGTCGATCGCAGAGTGCGCGTAGGCGAGTGCGTTGGTGAATCCGCCATCGATGCGCGGGAAGGCCCGGTAGGACGGTTCACGAGAGGATGCTGGCACAACGTGGATCGTTGCCTCGCGAGGAACGCGCGCGAGAAGTTCGTCGCCGTGCTGGCGTTGCGTGGGCGGTGGCTCGCTGGAGAAGGCATCGATGCGCCACCCGCGCCGGCATCCGTACTGAATGAACGAGACCGTTCGGTGCACGCCAACGTTGCTGCTCGGCGGCAGCGCCCAGGCGAACAGCGCGAGATGGCGACCCGTTCGCGATCGGGATGGGCGGCGCGGCTTCGGCCGCTCCAATTGCAGCCAACTCGCCCCGATGATGGCGGAATCAACGATTGTCGCGAGGCTCGTCATTGTGCGATGCGAGGTCCGGCGATGCTGCTACGCGCCCGCAACGAGGCGTGCGGGGCTCGGCGTGTGCACGCCGGTCGCGCTTTCCATCATCTCCAGGGCGACGTACGCATCTCCCCTCACTCGCGGGTCGTCGCCGACGGTCACGATGCACGCGCGGCTCTGATGCTCGTGGTATCCTCCGTCGAAGTCGCCGACGTGATAGCCGATCTCGTATACACCCGCGGGCAGATTGAAGGCGAGGCTCCACTCGACTGTGGCGGTCTCTCCCTCGCGCAGCCGGAGGGGATGACCGCGCATGCGGGCGTACGTCGTGTCCACCACCGGCTTGTCGCCGCGCGTGACGAAGAAGCCCGGCGTGAGCTCGCAGTCGGACGTCGCGCTGATGGTGTGACTGAACGTCACTCGCTCTCCAGGGTCGACCAGCACATCGTTTCCGTGCGAGCACGAGAACTCGACCGTGCGTGCGTTCGACTGCGCCAGCAGCTCCGGCTTCCAACGCCCGCCGCTCTTGTAGTAGTCGCCCACTACCTTCGTAAGTTCGCCCTTGGATGCCACCAGCCCATGATCCAGCAGGATCGCCGAGTTACAGAGGGAAAGCACCGCGTCCATGTTGTGGGACACGAAAATGACGGTCGTCCCACTCTTCAGCAGATCCTGCATCCACCGGATGCACTTCCCCTGAAAAGTGTAGTCGCCGACGGACAGCACCTCGTCGATGATCAGGATCTCGGGCTCGAGATGCGCGGCGATCGAGAATCCGAGCCGCGCGTTCATGCCGGAGCTGTAGCGCTTCACGGGCGTGTCGATGAAGTCGCCGATGCCGGAGAATTCGACGATCGCGTCGAAGCGCCGCTCGATGTCAGCGCGTTTCATCCCGATGATGGAGCCGTTGAGAAAGATGTTCTCCCGGCCAGTGAGATCCGGATGGAAGCCCGCGGTAACCTCGATCAGCGCGCCGACGCGGCCTTGCGTCATGTACGTGCCCAATGTCGGCCGCAGCAGCTTCGTCAGGATTTTGAGCAGAGTCGACTTGCCAGCTCCGTTGTGGCCGATGATTCCGAGCGCGTCTCCACGCTGGACCTCGAACGAGACATCGCGCAACGCCCAGAAGTCGTTGGCACCGAGCTCGGCCGCCGGACGCGCGCCATGGAGAATGCGGCGCGCCACGGCAGGCACGAGATCGCGCAGGCTATCATGTCGTTCGCCGCGCTGGAACTTCTTCCAGACGGCGTCCATCTGAATTGCCACGTCGGTCATTCGACCCTCACACGTACTCTGCGAACAGATGCTGCAGCCGCCGGAACATCACCGCAGCTCCGAAGACGGCGACGATCGCGAATACTCCCGAATAGACGAGCTCCCACGGCTCCCACACCGGGCGCTCGACCCCCTTCACGACGACGCTGAGCGGATAGAGCAGATTGTGGCCCTGCACCACGGAGAGCCTCAGCCCCTCCAGGATGCCCGTGAGCGGGTTGAGCATCGCGAGATGCGCGCCGCGCACACCGAGCATCGATGGCTCGAAGAAGATCGGCGTGAAGAAAATACCGAACATCAGTACCACCTGCACGATGTATTTCACGTCTCTGAAAAAGAGATTCGCACAGCTGAGAAAGAGCGAAACCCCCGTCGTGAACAACACGAGAAGCAGGAGCAGCAGCGGTATCCACACGAAGCTCGTATGAAGCCTCACGCCCAGGAACGGCATAATCACAATCAGCGTGAGCAAACCGATGGACGTGTCGAACGCTTGCGCACCAACGGAGGACAGCGGCAGCACCTCGCGCGGAAAGTAGATCTTCGTGACGAGGTTCGAATTGCCGACGAGGCTCGCCGTCGCAAATCCCAGTGCGCCAACGAAGAAGGCCCAGCCCACCCCCTTGATCGCGATGTTCGCGACGTCCACGCGCTTGAGCGTCTGTCCGGAGATCTGCGCCATGGCGAAGCGGATGATCAACCCCGACAGCACGATGAGACACGGCATGAAGATGGCCCAGGCGAAACCCATGGCCGCCTGCTTGTAACGGAGCTTGATGTCGCGCCGCGTGAGCTGTTCGAGGAGCTCCCGATGCTCCCACACTTCGATTGTCGCGCTCTTCAGATCAGCGATCATTACGACATGGATGAGTGGACGCCGCCACTGCTTCCCTGCCACCGAACCGGCGACGCGGGCGTGCGACGAAAGATGATCCTCGACTCCAGTGCATCCTGCGGGCCAGCGTCACTGGGCGGGCCGCTCGCGCTCGCGGAAGCGAGAGAAAACTAGTGGAGTTTCCACCGGCGCCGGGGGTGGCTCGTTCCGTTCCGCGCTGCCAGGTAGTGCGCGATCGTGCACGCCGCCTGCTGCCGGCTCGTGGGGAGGCCACCCATCGGGGACGCGGCCGAGGGAGACCTGGAGCGTGTCCGGGCTAACGCGATGGCCGCCGAGAGCGCTGCTCGCATATCGCCGGTGGTGGAATAGAGAATGGCGGGGTGGCCGTCTGTGACCTTGCGCACGACCGCGAATGCCGGCGCGATGACGGGACAGTCGTATCCGACCGACAGATTCACGGCGCCCGGATTGTCGATGGCCCGGTACGGACAGATGCTCCAATCGGCTGCGCACAATGCGGCGACGAGATTCTCATTCGAGAGGTAGCCGAATCGTATCTCGATTCGTGGGTCGTCTCCTGCGGCCGCCAAGGCTGCGTCCCTGATCGAGCCGGTGCGGCACACGCCCGCAATGAACAATCGCGCCGATGGCGGAGCGACATCGCGGAAAGCGAGGATTGTCGTCGCCGGATCCTTGTACGCGCGAAGATTCCCAATCTGCACGAACATCATCCCTTCGCTCTCCATCGGCGCTCCAAGCACTGCGCGCGCCTGCGCCTGATCGATCGCCGCTCCATGAACTCCGCGAAAGCTCGCAGGCGGAGTGACGAAGACCTTGCCTGCCGCGCCGAAGCGGCGCTCGACAGCCTGACGTGTTTCGTCGAAGTGGACGAGCACCCGACTGCTCGCACGAGTGAGAATGCGAAGGAAGGGCGCTCCAATGAGCGGTGCGTATCCCTCGTGCGGAATCATGTTGTGCACGGTCCACACCAGCCGTCCACGACGTCCCGCGATCCAGAGCGCAGGTACGAGCGCCCAGGCGAGCGCGCCATCCACCCAGTGGCGCGTTGGACTCAGCGCCTCATACCAGTGCAGATGCACGAGCCCGCGGCCAAGCGCAGCCTTCACGAGCGCCACGCACAATCCCCTGCGATCGACGAGCTCGCAGTGCCATCCGGCCTCGCCGAGCGCCGCCGCGAGCTCGTGGAGATACGGATCATTCCATTTTGGGAAGCAGCTCACCTCGTTTTCGGAGGCGCTCATTCGCCCGGCCTGCCGAGCGCTCTCGATGCCGCGATGGCAGCCCGCCTTGGAACCCATGCCTTGAGATAGCCGAGAAGGGCCGTAGTGGTCGGCCTGGTGCGCCAGCTCGCGAGAAACCATCTGCGGGAGTCCGATCCGTCGTTCGTCAGCCACTTCTCGTACGCAACGTGGAACTGGAGCTCACTGATGTTCTGCTCCGCGGCCGCGATCTCGGGCGGCGACAATCGCCCCCGAAGCCGGGCGAGATGCGCCTGGCGCACACCGATTCCGTCGATTCTCGTCGCGAGCGGATCGCCCGCGGTGATGCTCGCGGCGTGCTTGCGCATGATCGTATGGACTTCGTTCACGAACGCCACCCGCGTGTGCTCGGCCCACCGAAACCAGAGATCCACGTCCTCGAAGCACACCAGCGATTCGTCAAACCACGTGGGCTCGAGCGCGAGCAGCTCGCGATCGAACACCACCGTGGACGTGTTGATGGCGATGAAGGTGAGCAGAAACGCGGGGAAGTTGGGGCGGCAGAGATATAGGTTGTCGCTCGTGCGCTCCAGATACGGGGCGGCTTTCTCGATGAATCGTGCCCCGCCGAGGGTGGTCTCGGGTGCGAGCTCGCCGGTGGCCTCGTAGAACCGCCGTTTGTCCGAGAACGCGAACAGCGCGCCTGTGCGCTCGAGGGCGCGCACGGCGTTCTCCAATCGCGTGGGGACCGAGGTGTCGTCCGCATCCAGGAACGCGATGTAGCGACCGCGTGCTGCGGCAAGCGCCTGGTTGCGAGCGATCGACGGCTTGCCGGACGGCGTGGCGCGCGCGAGCACGCGCACCCGCGTGTCGATCGCGGCGTACCGCTTCGCGATGGCGAGCGTGTCGTCGCCGGAGCCGTCGTCGACGACGATGATCTCGATGTCGGCGAGCGTCTGCGAGCGAAGCGAGTCGATGGCGCCGCCGATGTAGCGCGCCGCGTTGAACGCGGGCACGACGGCGGAGACGCGCGGCGCAGGCGCCAATTCTGGCGGCGCTCCTTGTGGCTCGCTCATTGTGTAGCTGTTCTACCCATGGGTGGGGCGCATCGAACGCATCCCGAAATCTACGCTCATTGGCGACAGCGACCGAAAGCGCGCCTCTCCGTTCGGAAGTCGCCAGTCAAACTTGCAAGTTTGCCTGTTCTTCTGTAGACTCGTGGGTATGCCGCGAAAGACTTTCGACGTCTCGGTCATCGATTTTGGCCATGCCATTGGGCGATTGACGCGCCGAGTGCGCGCGCAGGCGGCGTCGCACGGACTCTCGTTGAGTGAGGCCTCCGTCATGGCGCGCCTGTCCAGGGACGGCGCCGCGACGACGGCCGATCTGGCGCGCGCGGAGGGCATGCGGCCGCAGTCGATGGGAGCCACCATTGCCGCGCTCGAGAAGCGGGGTATCGTCGAACGGAAGCCTCACCCCACCGATGGCCGGCAGGTGAACATCGAGCTCACCGCGAAGGGCGCCGCGGTGCGGAAGAGCATCGGTGACGCCAAGCGTACCTGGCTGGCGCACGCCATCTCTCGGCTGGATGAGCAAGAGCGCGAGACGTTGTTCGCAGCGGGCACAATCATCGAGCGCCTGGCGGGTGATGATCAGCGGTGAGGAGGGAACTCACCCGGTGAGCGCGCCCGCGGATGGTCCCGACTTGCCGAGTGCGCCGCGAACTCTCGCCTCGATATCGTACGCATGGCGATCGCTGCGGCATCGAAACTTCAAGCTGTTCTTTTACGGTCAGAGCATCTCGGTGATCGGCAACTGGATGACGCGGTTGGCGACGAGCTGGCTCGTCTACCGGCTCACCCATTCGGCGCTGCTTCTGGGTGTCGTCAGCTTCGCGGGATACTTCCTCTCATTCGCGCTAGGACCATTCGCAGGCGTGTGGATCGAGCGCGTCGACCGACGCCGGCTGCTGGTGTTGACGCAGGCTTGCGCCGCCGTCCAGTCGCTCGCGCTGGCCGCGCTCACGCTCGCCCACGTCATCACGCTTTGGGAGATCATCGCGCTCAGCGCGTTCCAGGGACTGATCAATGCGTTCGACATGCCCGGGCGCCAATCGTTCCTGGTCCAGATGGTGGAGGATCGCAACGATCTGAGTAACGCCATCGCCATCAATTCCTCGATGGTGAACGGGGCACGACTCATCGGTCCGGCGATCGCTGGCCTGATCATCGCCGGGGCTGGCGAAGGGTGGTGCTTTCTCATCGATGGATTCAGCTACTTCGCAGTCATCGCATCGCTCCTGATGATGCGCATCAAGCCGATGAACATCCGTCGCCACGCGACCAGCATGGTCGAGCAGATGCGCGAGGGGTGGGACTACGTGCGCACGTTCCGTCCCATCCGCGCGATCCTGCTGCTGTTCGGGCTCATGAGCCTCATGGGATACCCGTACGCCGTGCTGCTGCCGGTGTTCGCCGGCGAGGTGCTGCACGGCGGCGCGCACACGCTTGGTTTTCTCACGGGGGCTTCGGGTGTGGGTGCGCTCGCGTCGGGACTGTCGCTCACGCTGCGCAAGTCCGCCGTGGGACTCACGCGCATGTTGCAGATCGCCACCGCAGTGCTCGGCGGCGCGCTCATCTTCTTCGGGCTATCGCACACTTTGTGGCTGTCGCTCGTGCTCATGTCCTTCGTTGGCTTCGGCCTGATGCAATGCTCCGCCGCGAGCAACACGATCATCCAGGCGCTCGTGCCGGAGGACAAGCGAGCGCGCGTGATGAGCTACTATGCCACGGCCTTCTTCGGCGCGGCGCCGTTCGGCGCACTGATGGCTGGCGCGCTCGCTCACCGGATCGGCGCACCGCACACCGTCATCGTGACCGGCACGTTCTGCCTTGCGGGATCGCTCTGGTTCGTGCGAGAGCGGCCGAAGATCGGGAAGATCATGCGGCCGATCTACCGTGAGATGGGGCTGCTGCCCGCGCGCGACGTGGCGCTCGTTCCCGACGTGAACGAACCGGCGGCGCCGCCGTTTTAGTGAAGAACAAAGAGGGCCATCCGAATTCCGGATGGCCCTCTTTGCCTGTCGATTATCACCAAACTCCCGAGGAGGGACTCGAACCCCCGACCCGGTGATTAACAGTCACCTGCTCTACCACCTGAGCTACTCGGGATCAGCACAGCATTTTACCCGGTCCGCGCGGCACGGTCAAGCGAAGCGCGCTCCGCTGCTCGTTCGGCAGCGCTCTCCGCCACTCGCCGCGCCGTCGCTCGCGCGCCGCTCGTCCGCGCCGGCTCATCCATGTGCAGCAGCGGCCGCAACCAGCGTCCCGTGTGCGACGACTCCACCAGCGCGACCTCCTCCGGCCTTCCCATCGCCACGAGCTCGCCGCCACCGTCGCCCGCTTCCGGTCCGAGATCGATCACCCAGTCCGCGAGCTTGATAACGTCGAGATTGTGCTCGATGATCACGAGCGTGTGCCCCGCGTCCACCAGCCGCTCGAACACGCGTGCGAGCTTCTTGATGTCTTCGAGGTGCAGCCCCGTCGTCGGCTCATCCATCACGTAGAGCTTACGCGTTTTCGTCTTGCCAGCCGTCGTGAGCTCGCGCGCGATCTTCACGCGCTGCGCCTCACCGCCGGAGAGCGTCGGCGCGGGCTGCCCCAGCTTCAGATAGCCGAGCCCCACTTGCTGCAACTGCCATAGCGCCTGGCCGAGCTTTTCCTCGCGCGGGAAGAAACGAATCGCCTGATCGATCGTGAGATCGAGCACGTCGTAGATGTTCTTGCCGCGCACTCTCACCTCGAGCACCTCGGGCTTGAACCGCTTGCCGCCGCACACGTCGCACGGCACGTACACGTCCGCCATGAAAACCATCTCGACCTGCAGATAACCCGCGCCCTCGCAGTTCTCGCAGCGCCCGCCCTTCACGTTGAAGCTGAAGTGTCCCGCGCCGTAGCGTTTCTGCCGCGCCAGCGGCTGGTCCGCGAAAATGCGTCGGATCTCATCGAATGCCTTCACGTACGTCACCGGATTCGAGCGCGGCGACTTGCCGATCGGGCTCTGATCGATACAAACGACGTCCGCGAGCGGCTCCCATCCCGTAATCCCGTCGAATCCTCCGACGCGCTCGCCGAGATGACGCTTCGCCGTGTGCTCGCCCGTGAGCCGCGTCTCGAGTGCGCGCAGCAGCACGTCGTGAACGAGCGTGCTCTTGCCCGAGCCGGATACTCCCGTCACCACGGTGAGGGCGCCGAGCGGGATGCGGATGTCGACACCGCGCAGGTTGTGCTCGCGAGCGCCGGTGAGCGTGAGCCAGCGAGGGCCGAGCGCGCGGCGCTCCTCCGGCAGCGGAATCTCCTTCGCGCCGGTGAGATACGCACCGGTGAGAGGACTCTCTGCCGCGCGAGCGAGCGGACCCGCGAACACCACCTGGCCGCCCTGCTCTCCGCTTCCCGGCCCGAGCTCCACCATGTAATCCGCGCGCCGGATCGCCTCGAGATCGTGCTCCACGACCAGCACCGTGTTGCCGCCGTCGCGCAGGCGATGCAACAGCGTGAGCAAACGGTCGACATCGCGCGGATGCAGACCGATCGACGGCTCGTCGAGCACGTAGAGCGTGTCGACGAGCTTCGAGCCCAGCGAGTTGGCGAGCCCGATGCGCTGCGCCTCGCCGCCGGAGAGCGTGCGCGTGGCGCGATTGAGCGTGAGATAACCGAGTCCGACCTCGAGGAGAAAGCGCGTGCGCGTGCGCGCCTCGCTGAGGATGTTCGCCGCGATTTTCTGTTCGAACTCCGAGAGCGGAACCGTCTCGAGCCACGGCACGAGGCGCTCCACCGGCAAGTCGCTCACCTCGGCTATCGTGCGTCCCGCGATGCGAACCTGCAGCGCCTCGATCTGTAGCTTGGCGCCGTGACAGGTCGGACAATCCTGCGCCGTCTGATACTGACGGAGAAAAATGCGGATGTACTGCTTGTAGCGCTTCGACTCGAGCTCCTTGAGAAAAACCATTATGCCCCGGAAGCCCTTCGTCTTCGCGTACAGCAGCTGGTAACGGTCGGCGAGCTCGATCTCGCGCCACGGCACATCCATCGAGATCTTGCTCTTTTTCGCGAATTCCGCGAGCGCGCGCCGCTTGCCGTCGTAGCGCGGCTTCGTCCAGGGATCGATCGCGCCCTCGCGCAGCGAACGGTCGGGGTAGGGAACGATTAGCGCCTCGTCATACTCGAGAATCGCGCCGAAGCCATTGCACGTCGCGCATGCCCCGCGCGGATTGTTGAACGAGAAGAGTTGCGGCGTGGGGGTGAGCGCGCGAGTGCCATCGTAGGGACACTCGAAGCGCTCCGTGTACATCAGCCGCGACACGGGCGTGTCGTCGTCGCCCTGTGTGCCGGAGCCGGCGAGTCGCGCCGCTATTGGCGACGCGAGCAGCACCACCGCTTCGCCGTCGCCATCGCGGAACGCCGTGCCCACCGCGTCCGCCAGCCGCTGCCGGCTTTCGGGCGAAACCGCGAGGCGATCCACCACCACGAGCAGCTCCGCCGCCTTCGTGACGTCGGTGCCGGCAGGAAGCTCTTCGAGGTGCGCGAGCGTGCCCTCGATCACAACGCGCAGGAATCCCTGTGCGCGGAGGTTTTCCACGACGACCTCGTGCGTCACGAGCTCGCTGAGTCGCAGCGGGAACGCAACCGAGAACCGCGTGCCGTCGGGCAGCGCCAATATCTCATCTGTTACCGACTGCACGGTGTCGCGCTTCATCTCTCGGCCGCACACTGGGCAGAACGTGTGCCCGACGCGGGCCCACAACAGCCGGAGGAAGTCGTAGATCTCGGTCGCGGTGCCTACCGTCGACCGCGACGTTTTTGTTGGATTCGACTGCTCGATCGCCACCGCCGGCGACAGGCCGTCGATGAAGTCGACCGCCGGCTTCTCCATGCGTTCGAGAAATTGCCGAGCATACGCCGAAAGCGATTCGACGTACCTCCGCTGCCCCTCGGCGTAAATCGTGTCGAAGGCAAGCGAAGACTTCCCCGAGCCCGATGGCCCGGTGATCACGGTGTAGCTGCGGCGCGGAATCTCGAGGTCGAAGCCTTTGAGATTGTGCTGGCGTGCTCCCCGCACCACGATGTGAGACTTCATCGACCAAATCTAACGGCTCGGGACGCGGCGCCCTCTAAGTGCGACGGCGCAACCGCGCGACGAGACGGCCTATCAGCAATAGAACGATGGCGCCGAGTGTGGCGAGGGCGATCGAGCGAACGGAGAAGCCAGTTGCGCTGACGGCGCCCCAGCCGAGGTGGGAGCCGATCCAGCCGCCGAGAAATGCGCCGACGATGCCCAGGGCGACGGTGATGAGGCATCCGGCGGGATCGCGGCCGGGCATGAGGAACTTGGCGAGTGCGCCGGCGATGAGGCCGAGCAGGATCCAGTGGAGCCAGAGAGGCATGATGGAACGTAACGATGTTGGCACCGGACGTGCTTGCCGCCACATCGGGCGAGGCGTAGTTTCTTGACACGGTAATTACCCAGGGTTCCCGCATCTCTTGCCTGCTTTTCTATCTCAATGCCCTATATACAGTTGGATGGACAGCAATATCCGCTGGTAGCCGGGGACAATCGGGTGGGAGGGAATGAAGGGGCCCGCATTCGTTTGACGGGGGCGGGAGCGGGCGAGGTATCGGCCTCGTTGGACGTCGGCGCGGACGGCGCGACGGTGATCAGGCGAGTCGATGGATCGGTGAAGGTGAACGGTGTGGCGTTGGGCGCGGAGCCTGCTCCTTTGCTTCATGGCGACAAGATCGATGTCGCCGGCAGGGAGCTTTTTTTTGGCGATGATCGACGCGCCGGAAACACGCAGTTCGTGCAGCCCGTACGGTTGGCTGAGAGCGCTCCGCACGGGTCGCCGGGAAAAGCCACGGCCTCCACTGGCGGGCGGGTGATATCGCTCGTGGACGGGCGGGAATACCCGGTGCCGGCCGGGGGGCTGGTGTTCGGACGTGATCCCAGCTGTGACGTGGTGGTAGGCTCGACGGAGGTTTCGCGCAAACACGCCTCTCTTTCTGCCGGTCCCGAAGGCTATCTTCTTCGGGATACGAGCACGAACGGAGTGCTGGTGAACGGCGAGCCCGCGAGCTCACCCGCGCTGTTGGGGCGCGGCGACGTGCTGACGATCGGCGACGAGGAGTTTCGATTTTACGCGGACAACGCGCCGGCTCCGAAGGCGGCGCTGGCCACGCTCGAGGTTATCAGCTCCGGGATGTTGAAGGGAACGGTAATGGACGTGCGCTCACCGCTTGCACACGTCGGACGCGGCGCGCATAACGACATAGTGGTGTCCGACGAGAGTGTGTCCGACTCGCACGCGAAGCTGCAGCGGCGCGAGGATGGTTGGTACGTGGTGGACATGGGGTCGACGAACGGAACGTACGTTGGCGGCAGGCGAATTGAGGGCGAGGCCCCACTAATCGGCGCACCAGACCTGCGCTTTGGCGGCGTCAAGTTCATCTTTCGGGTGCCGGAGGGCGGGACTGCGTCTGGCGCGAGCCAGACGCGTGCGATCGCCGCGCTCAAGGTGGATGCGGCGCGCCGGCCGGTTGAAGGTGCGAAGACTCCGGTGGTGTCGCAGCCCGGACAGCGGGGGGCGCCGCGCGCCGTTGCGCCGCCGAAGTCCGCACCGCGAAGGTCGCGTGTGTTGGCGCTACTGGTGTGGTTGCTCGTGGTGGTGCTGATTGCGGCGGGCGTTTTCATTTTCTTCACAGGTCACTAGTGCAGCTCGAGGTTGGACAGGGAACGCACACGGGAATGGTCCGCTCCGGGAACGAGGACAGCTTTTTCGCTGACCCTCCGGCAGGATTGTTCGTGGTCGCGGATGGCATGGGTGGGCACGCGGCGGGCGAGATCGCCAGCGACATGGCCGTCAGAATAGTCTCCGATGAGCTGAGAGTCGTTCGAGACATCACGACCGACGACGTGAGTGTGAAGGTCTCGGACGCGTTGAAGCGCGCGAATCTGGAGATCTACGAGCGCACGCTCACCGAGGTGGACAAGCAGGGGATGGGTACCACCGCCTCGATTCTGATCGTCGGCCAGGACCGGTATCTCATCGGCCAGGTCGGCGATTCGCGCATCTACCTGCTGCGCGACGGCAAGCTGACGCAGCTCACGAAGGACCACTCGTACGTGCAGGAGCAGGTGGACGCCGGCTTTCTCACGCCCGAGCAGGCGCGCTACCATCCCTACAGCAACGTGATCACGCGGTGCGTTGGCGCGGGTTCCGACGTGGAGCCGGACACGTACACGGGCGAGCTGCACCGCGGCGACACGTTCCTGGTTGCGAGCGATGGGCTCACGGGCATGGTGGATGATCGCAGGCTGCACCACCTGCTCTCCTCACGCGCGACGGCGCAGCGAGTGGTCGAGGCGCTCATCTCCGAGGCGAACGGACGTGGTGGGCTCGACAACATCACGGCGATCGTCGTGCGCATCGTCGCGACGGACGCGGACCTGGCGGCGGCCAACTCGGAGCGCGCCGCGGCGTCGTAGGATGGCCGAAGAGACGGTGGGAACGCTGGCCGAGTTGTATCTCGGGAATTTGTTGTACGCGTTGGAGCTGGCTGCGTTGGCGCTGGAGCGGGAGGAAAAGCCAACGGACGCGGGGTTCTATCGAGGGATCGCGCGGAAGCTGGCGGAGGCGCGGGGGCGGGAGGTTGGGGCGGGGTGAGACGCGGCACGCTCAGAAAAATCGATGGACACCGGGGCGGCACATGCCTGAGACTGTGCTCAGAGGTCGCCGGCCAGCAACCTTCCGAGCTAAGCTCCGAACGAGTCCAACAAAAGCGAGCGCAACGAGCGTCCACACTCAAAGCGTCAATCGCTATCGGAGCTCAAGTCTGAATCCGCCGTGCCGGTGCATTCGACGCAACACCCTGCGGGCATCGGCAACCTCATCGACCTCCACGTTGGTCAAATCAATCTGATAGACCCGACCCGTCGTTTCGATGTCGACATATGGGTCGTTGACGGTGATGCACGTCGCCAGTTCTCGCTCGCGGTCAGGATGGGCTTCGTGGGAGACTAACACTCCTCGCTCCTCTGGCGGCAAGAGCATTTCGAAACGTGGAGTACGCTGCAGGATCAGGCTGACAACCTCGCCCGGCTCGGCCGTCGCGATGGCGTAGCCGACGACGAGATCTTTACCCGTCTCGGTACTAAAGACGGTCTGGTACTGAGAGGCGGACGAACCCGACTTCGATACCCGGTGGATCGAGACCTTTGGGTGAATCCTAACCATTCCCGCTCTCAGCCTAGAAGAAGCGCGGACCCTTCGAGTCGAGCAGTTCCATCACTCTCTCCCTCTCCACCTTCACACCTTCCACCGCAAACACCCGCATCACTCTCGTCGACTCGTACAGCTCCTGCGACAGCAAAGGAAGATTGATCGCCGCCGGCAGCCCCCTCGCCCCTAGCCGTCGCACTTCGCCGCCCTTCATGCGCACCGGAAGATCGAGTCCGAGCATTCGCGGCTTCTCCGGATAGTCGAGCAACACCGCGCCCGGCGCCACACCCAACTCCCTCGCGAGCTCGTCCTCCGCCGCGATCACGCGCTCCCGATCCCCCGCGATCCAGTCTCCGCGCCCCGCCTCGAGCTCAGTAGCGGAGAGCTCGAACGCCCGCTTGTGCAGCCTCCGGTTGCGCAGCGCCGGGATGAGCGACGACGGCGCGCGCTCCTCCAATCGATGCAGCAGCCCCTCGTCCGTGAAGCCCGCGAGTTCGCGCTCCTCGATCGCGCCGCTCCGCAGCGCTTCGTCCACCAGCCGCTTGTACATGGCGGTCGCGCTGCGCACGGCGTGATGCCAGTACACGTTCCGGTACATCTGATACTTCGCGAAGAGCAACGACTCGAGCGCCGCCAATCCCTTCTCCACGAGGCCCACCACCGGCGCTCCGGTGGCCGGATCCTCCACGATCGTCAAAGAATGCAAGAGTCGCTCGACGTCGATCTCGCCGTACGGCACGCCGCACATGAGCGCGTCGCGCTTGAGATACTCGATCTTGTCGAGATCGAGCGAGCCCGAGATCAGCCCCTGCCGCGGGCTGTCGCTCTCGCCGCAGATGATCGCGTGCGCACGAGCCGCGGCGGTGGGTCCGATGGTGCTCGACAACACATCGGCAACCTCGCCCTCCGTGATCAGCAACCGCGCGACCACCTCGTGATGGAGAGCGCCGATCTCTTCGAGCGCGTGAGAAAAGGGATAGTGTCCCACATCGTGCAACAACGCCGCCGCCCGCACCACGGCGCACTCGTCCGCCGGCAGGCGCGCGAGCTCGCCGCGCTCGCGCAGCAGCGCAAGCGTGCGCCCTGCCAGATGGTAGGTGCCGAGCGCATGCTCGAAGCGCGAATGCGTCGCACCGGGATAAACCAGGAACGCCAGGCCGAGCTGGCGAACATACCGCAGCCGCTGAAAGACGGCGGTATCGACGAGCCGCATCGCGTCCGCATCGAGCGGAATGTTGTTCCAGAGCGGATCGCGAACGATCGTCACGTGCCGGCCGCGATCATCCGCGCGGACCGGCGCTCCGCACCGATGCGTCGACTCCGTCGGCAAATTGCTCGAAGTTCGTCGCGAACATCTGCGCCAGTGTCTTAGCCTGCGCGTCGTACGCGGCGGGATCCGCCCACGTTCCGCGCGGCGAGAGAAGCGCGGTCGGCACATCGCGAATCGCCTTCGGCACAGCGAGCCCGAACATCGGATCCTTCGTCGTCGGCACGCCGTTGAGCTCACCCGAGAGCGCGGCGCGCACCATCGCTCGCGTGTGGCCGAGCTTCATCCGCTCGCCCACGCCGTACGGTCCGCCGCTCCAGCCGGTGTTCACGAGCCAGCAGTGCGCATCGTGCCGCTGCAGCAGCGCGCCGAGCATGTGCGCGTAGCGCGACGGATGCCACACGAGGAACACGGCGCCGAAGCACGCGCTGAACGTCGCCTGCGGCTCCTTCACGCCGCGCTCGGTGCCCGCGACCTTCGCCGTGTAACCCGACAGGAAGTAGTACATCGCCTGCTCGCGCGTGAGCGCCGCGATTGGCGGCAGCACGCCGAACGCATCGGCCGTAAGGAAGACGACGTTCCTCGGATGACGCGCGCGTGCGCCCGCGACATGGCGCTTGATGTAGTGCATCGGATAGCTGACGCGCGTGTTCTCCGTGATCGACGCGTCCGCGAAGTCCACCTGACGCGAGTGCGGATCGATCACCGTATTCTCCAGCACCGTCCCGAACATCTGCGTCGTGCGGTAGATCTCCGGCTCGCCGTCCGCCGAGAGGTTGATCGCCTTTGCGTAGCAGCCGCCCTCGAAGTTGAACACACCGTCATCGCTCCAGCCATGCTCGTCGTCGCCAACGAGGAAGCGATGCGGGTCTGCGGAGAGCGTCGTCTTGCCAGTACCCGAAAGCCCGAAAAAGAGAGCGGTGTCGCCCTGCTCGCCGACGTTCGCGGAGCAGTGCATCGAGAGTACGTTCTGTTTGGGCATGAGGTACTGCATCACCGTGAAGATCGATTTCTTGAGCTCGCCGGCGTAGCGCGTGCCGCCAATCAGGATCGTGCGCTTCGCGAAGCTCAGGACGATGAACGTGGTCGACCGCGTGCCATGGCGCGCTGGGTCTGCCTGCATCTCGGGGGCGTGCAATACCGTAAATCCCGGAACGAACGACGCCAGATCCGCCGATGTGGGGCGCAGGAACATGTTGCGCACGAACTGCATGTGCCACGCGTTCGGGCTCACGAATCGCACCGATAGCTGGTGCGCTGGATCGGCGCCAGACCATAGATCCTGCACGAAGAGATCTCCACTCGCATCGAGATACTTTCGTACGTCCGCGTGGAGAGCGTCGAAGTGCTCGGGTGACATTGCCTGATTCACCTTTCCCCACCAGACATCCTTCTCCACGTCCGGATCGCGCACGATGAACTTGTCGTTCGGCGAACGCCCGGTGTGCGGTGACGTGATCGCGACGAATGGCCCCATGTCGGCGAGCTTTCCCTCATCGCGCCGTACAGCCTCCTGAATTAGCTCCGGTGCGACGAGATTCCAGTGCACGCATCCACTTGGGCGAAGGCCCTGATGCGAAAGGTCGTGCGGTCCCGTGCGTCCTGCGGATGAGGGAGCCGCGGCAAGCGTAGTCATATTGTCAGCGATCCAGTGAGTTTCGAGTTGGCTAGTGCGACACGCGTGATCAACGCGCTTCCGGCTCGCGCTGCTGCGCGTCGATGACGGCAACTGCCGCCATGTTCACGATGTCCTGCACCTCTGCGCCCTCCTCCAGCACGTGAACGGGCAAACGCATGCCGACGAGAATCGGTCCGATCGCGGTGGCGCCGCCCAGATGGTCGAGCAGCTTGTAGGCGATGTTCCCCGCGCTCAGGTTCGGAAAGATGAGCACATTAGCGCGTTCCGTCAGGGTGCTGAATGGATACATGGTCTTGAGCTTGCGCTCGTCAACCGCAGTGTCGGCCTGCATCTCACCGTCCACCATGAGCGACGGGTTCCGACAGCGCAGCAGCTCCACTGCGCGCGCGACCTTCTTCGTCTCCGCGTGCTGCACCGAACCGAAATTCGAGAACGAAAGCAGCGCGACGTGCGGCTCGATGCCGAACGTCCTCACCAGCCGTACCGCCCCCTCTGCGATCTGCGCCAACTGCTCGGCGCTCGGATCGATGTTGACCGTCGTGTCGCCGAGGAAGACGACGTGGCGCTCGAACACGAGCATGTAGAGCCCGCTCACTATTCCGACCTCCGGCTGTGCGCCGATCACCTGCAGCGCCGGGCGAATCGTCTCGGGATAGTGCATGTTCACGCCGGAAACGAGCGCGTCGGCATGACCGAGCGCGACCATGACGCTCCCGAAATAGTTGCCGTTCGAAAGCCGCTGATGCGCCTCGGCCAGACTCATCCCCTTGCGCTGACGGCGCGCGAAGAGGAACTCCGCGTATTCGTCCCGGCGGCCGGAAAGGTAGGGGTCCTCGATCTCGACGTCCTCCATCGAGATACGACTGCCGGCCGCAACCTGCTCGATGACGGCGCGATTGCCTAGCAGGATCGGCTGCGCGATTCCCTCGTCGATCAGGATGCGCGCGGCCTCGATGATCTTCGGATCCTCACCCTCGGGGAACACCACACGCCTGGGGCTCTGCATCGCGCGGCTCATGATTCCGCGCATGATCCCGCGCGCGCGGCCGAGCCGCGTCTCGAGCGACATGCGGTAGTCGTCGAGATCGATGAAGCTCGTTGCCACGCCGCTCGCAACCGCCGCCCACGCCACAGCCGGCGCCACCCAGAGCAGCACGCGCGGATCGAACGCGTACGGAATGATGTACTCCGGCCCGAAGCTCACCGACGACAGCCCGTACAACCGCGCGACGCTATCCGGCACGCCCTGCTTCGCGAGCGCCGCCAGCGCGCGCGTCGCCGCCATCTTCATCTCCTCGTTGATCTGCGTAGCGCGCACGTCCAGCGCGCCGCGGAAAATGAAGGGGAAGCCGAGCACGTTGTTGACCTGATTCGGATAGTCGCTGCGTCCCGTAGCTATGATCGCGTCGCCGCGCACGGCGCGCACCTCGTCTGGCGTGATCTCGGGATTCGGATTCGCCAACGCGAAGATGATCGGACGCTCGGCCATCGCCCCAACCATCGCGCCCGTGATCACGCCGCCGGCCGAGAGCCCAACGAACACGTCGGCGCCGACGAGCGCCTGCGTGACGGTGCGCATCTCCGTGTTGCGGGCGAAGCGGGCCTTGTAGGGATCCATCGCCACCGTGCGGCCCACGTACACGACGCCATGGAGATCGCACATCACGATGTTCTCGCGCTCGACGCCGAGCCGCACGTAGTGCTCGGCCGTCGACAGAGCGGCGGCGCCCGCGCCCGAGAAGACGACGCGCACGTTGGCGATGTCCTTGTCCACGAGCTCGAGCGCATTTAGCAGCGCGGCACCGGAGATGATTGCAGGTCCGTGCTGGTCGTCGTGGAACACGGGGATGCGTACCGTTTCGCGGAGCGTCTG
>JANWLO010000028.1 GCA_025450815.1 Gemmatimonadaceae bacterium | reverse complement strand
TGAAGCTGCCGCAGGACTACGCGGACATGCTCGGTTGGCCGGAAGAAGTGTCGGCCGTGGCGCACGTGTACGACTCGCTTCCGGCGGAGAAACGCGCGCAGGTGGTGTTGGGCGCGGACAACTACGGCGAGGCCGGCGCGCTCGAGTTCTACGGTCCTCGCCACGGACTCCCGTACGTAATTTCGGGCGCGGGAAGCTATTGGTTCTTCGGGCCCGGCGAGAAGCCCGGCACCGTGCTCATCGTGCTGGGGGGAGACAAGTCGGATCTCGATCCGTTCTACGGCACGGTGACGGACGTGGGTCGCGTGCGCAATCCGTGGGGCGTGCCGGAGGAATCCGATGTCGCGATCTTCGTTGCGGAGAATCCGCGAAGCACGCTGCAAAAAATCTGGCCACGGCTCGCCGGGCAGAACTGAAGCGCCCGTCGCGAGCGCGCCGTCAGCTCGCCGGCGGCGCGCTCGCGATGAGTTTCTCAAAGCGCGGGTTGCCCTTGAGCGGCGCGAAGTTCGGGTCGATGCGCAGCCACGCGGCGGAGAGGAGATACGGCTGATGCAGCAGCGGCTCGAGGTTGTCGAGCGCCTTCTCGAGTTGGCCGGTAGCCAGGTAGATGCGCACCAACTGTTGATCGTAATATCCGCCGGTTGCATCGCCGGTGGTTGACTGGAGCGCGCTTCCGCGCTCAGCCTCCCGCGTCGCGGCGGGTTTATTCCCCAGATAAGCCCACATCAAGCCGAGGAAGAAATGACCCTGCGGATCGTCAGGCGCCTTGCGGAGCTGCGACTGGAGCGCGACGCGTGCCGTGTCGGCATACGCGTGCATTCGGGTGGAATCGCCGCGATACCGGTATTGTTCCGCGAACACGACGCTTCGCGTGGCATCATCGTTGTCGAAAGCGACGGCGCCGAGCGAGAGCAACTGTCGCTCCTGCGCGCTATCGAGCACCCAGCCCAGGTCATAGTACGTCGCGATGTACGCCAGCAGCGCTGCTCGATCCACACTCGGCGGCGCAGCGTGGATGATCGCGCGCGCCCCCGCGAGATCGCCGCGCATGAGCGAGACCGTCGCACGGCCCTCTATGGTCGCGAGATTGTCCGGGCGCAGTGCCAGCGCACGATCGAGCGACTGCTGCGCATCGGCGTAGTCCCGCAGGCGCAGTTGCGCCGCACCCAACACGGCAAACGCCGCTGACGACTGTGGATCGAGCTTCGTCGCCTGCTTGTAGTCCGCGATTGCGACGTCCCAACGGCCCGCCTGCTGTTCGGCGCCGGCGGCGCGGCGAAGCAGGGGTACGTTGCCCGGCTCCAGCGCGAGACCCGAGTGATACTCCTCGAGCGCGCGCTTTGTGTCGCTGCGCACGAATCGATAGTACGACGCGCGCGCACCATGCGCCTCCGGGAGATTCGGCGCAAGAGCGAGCGCCCGGGCGGACGCGTGATCGGCGGAGTCGCCGAGCGCCGGCAGCGCGAAACCGTTGAAGAAGTCGAGCGCCTGCGCGTCGCCCAGTGCCGCCCACGCCAGGGCGAACGTCGAGTCGCGTCGGGTCGCTTCGAGATACTCTCCGGCCGCCCGATGCAGGATGTCGGAGCTGTTTCCCCGGCGCTCCATGTCTTGCCCGCGCAGATACGCGTCGTACGCTGCGAGATCCGCCGTGGGACGAACCGTGAGGGACTGCTGCGCCACCGGCGTCAGCGCCACCTGTAGCGCGCGAGCGACTTTGGCCGCGATGTCGGCCTGCACCGCGAACACGTCCGTGAGCGGCGCATCGAACGGCTGCTGCCACTTGTCGGCGGCGGTGCCGACGTCCACGAGCTCCGGGCTCACCTGCACGCGACTCGTGCCGCCGGCACCTTTTGCCCAGCGCACGTGCCCAATGAGCAAATAGCGAACGCCGAGCTCCTGGCCGATCTGCTGCGGCGTCTTTGCGGTCCCGCGATACTGGCCTGAGCTCGCGGAGCCGATGACCTCGATCCCCGGAAGCCCGGTGAGCTTTCCGCGCACCGCATCCGTCACACCGTCCGCAAAATACGCGTCGCTCGTGTCGCCGAGATTTTCGAACGGCAGCACGGCGAGTCGAATGGCGCCCGAAGCATCCGTGCCGGTGACATCTCGCGTCTTGCTGCGCCACGCGAAGAGCATCCCGCCGCCGACGAGAATGCCGAGGATGAGGGCGAGCGCGGTCGCCGGCATGCGGCGCCGACCCGTTCGAGGCGCGCTCGCTGCGGCGGCCGGAGCGGACGTCTGTGTCTGCGCGCTTCGCTCGGCGGATTCCAGCGCGCGCGAGAAGTCGCCCGCCGTCGCCCAGCGGTCGGCTGGCACTCTCGCCAACGCCTTCTGCAGAATCGCGTCAACCGGCTGAGGCACCGACGGCCGCAGCACGCGCACCGATGGCGCGTCGCTCGTCATCATCTTCGCGATCATCGCCTGCAGATTCACGCCGGAGAATGGCGGCTCGCCGGCGAGCATCTCGTAGCACACGGCGGCGAGCGAGTAGATGTCGCTGCGCGAACCGAGATCGGGGTCGCCGCTGGCCTGCTCGGGACTCATGTACTGCGGCGTCCCCACCGCAAGGCCGGTCTGCGTGAGCGTCGCGCCGCTCGCCCCATCGCGGCCAAGCGCGCGTGCGATGCCGAAGTCGGCGAGGAGCGCATCGCCGCGCTTCGTGATCAGGAGATTTTCGGGCTTGATGTCGCGGTGGATCACGCCCTTCTCGTGCGCGTAGTCGAGCGCACTCGCGATCTCGCGCGTGATGCGGAGCGCTTCCTCTATCGGAAGCTGCTTGTCGCGACGGAGATGCTCGCGAAGCGTCTCGCCCTCGACGTACGGCATCGTGAACCAGAGCTGACCGTCGGGCGTCTCGCCGGAGTCGAGCACCGTGAGGATGTGCGGGTGCGACAACGTGGCCGCGAAGCCGATCTCGCGGCGAAATCGCTCCGGACCGAGCGACGCGGCGAGATCGGGATGCAACACCTTGAGCGCGACCTGGCGGCCGTGCTTGGCGTCGGTGGCGAGATAGACCGTCGCCATTCCGCCACGCCCAAGCTCGCGCTCGAGCTTGTATTGGGTGCCCAGCGCCGCCTGCAAAGCCTCGAAAAGCGGTGTCGTCACCCAGTCATGCTCCAGAGGAGTTCAAGACAACAATCTATGGTACGGCGATGGGGTGCGCGAGGCAGTCTGACCGCGGGTAGATTTCGGCAGCATGGAAGCGTCCGCGTGAACTTCTCCAGCGTGTGCTACTGGCAGCCGCTATTACCCGGCGATGGACTCCGGATCGTGCCCTACGAACCGGAGCACGCGGCCGCGTTCCGAGAGCTGAACCTCGCGTGGATCAGAAAACACTTCGTCGTCGAGGAGCGTGACGAGCGCGATCTCGGCGACCCCGACGCGTGGATTCTCGCGCCAGGCGGATTCATTTTCGTGGCCGAGCTCCGCGATGAGGTCGTGGGGACGTGCGCGCTGATGCGAGAGGCGGATGGTGTGTTCGAGCTCGCGAAAATGACGGTGTCGGAGTCCACGCGCGGGCTCGGCGTGGGGCGTTTGCTCGGCGAAGCCGCGATCGCGCACGCGCGCGCGATCGGCGCGCGACGGGTCGAGCTCTGGACGAACTCCTCACTCGCGCCCGCGATCTCGCTCTACCACTCCCTCGGTTTCGTCGACGCCCCGCTCGGCGCAACGGAGTTCGCCCGCGCGAACGTGCACATGGTGTTCGAGCTTTAGCGCGCGCGCAGCTACACCAGCCGTTCGATCTGGCGGGTGTGATTGATGTCGTGCCCGGCCATGGTCTCGAGGATGGTGCGGAAAGTCATGTCGCCGCGCTCGGGATGCGTCACGACCTTCGTGAGCGCGCCGGGACCGACGGCGCGCACGAACATCACGTTCCAGCGACGGAGCATCGTGAACAGTTCGAGCGCATCGTGGGCGCCGTACGAGCCGTACGGCTGGGCCCACAACTCCTGATCGAACGGCTGGATCGTATGGTGCGCCTCCGCCACCGTCTGGCGCAGGCGGAACGCGAAGGTGATCTCGCAGTCGGCGAGATGCGAGAGAATGTCGCGAATGCTCCACTTCCCCACGGCCGGCGCGCGCGTGAGGCGGGGCTCGTCGGCGCCGCGGATCAGGCGCGCGAGCGCGGGCGGCGTGCTCTCGATGACCTCGAGCGGGTCGAGGGTGCCGAGGAACTTCGCGTAGGGGTTGAGTTCTACAGTCTGCGGCATGGTATGTCCTGGAACGGTGGATGAGCGACCCTGGCGGGTGCGAAACGTCCCTTGTCATACCCCTCGCGCCTCGTAGAGCGTTCGGGAAGGACGCCTCGCTTCCTCAATCTACCCATCATGCGCAACGATTGCCTTCGGAAATTGCAGGGTGCGCTACCGCGTTACAATCCGCTCGCCGTGCAGATCCGCATTCCCGTTGGCGCCATCATCGCGACAAATCGCGGATCGCTCTTCAGCGCATCGTACGTTGGGTCGCACGCGAGCCCGTTCCAATCGGGCTGGGCGTCGTGGCGCTGCACGCTGCGGCCAATCCACACCAGCGCGGAATCCGTTTGGCCAAGCGCCAGGAGCGCGTGCGCCATGTCGAGCGCCGGGACTCCGCCCGACTGCTGGTCCCGCCGCATCTCCCGCATGAGCGCGTCCGCATCGCCCTTTCGACCCGCGCGCGAGTACGCCCAGATCGCGGCGCTCCGCACGCCCAGCGCGTCGCGTGCGGCGCGCAATGCGCGATCCGCCACAGCGGCTGCGCTATCCGCGTGACCACCCAGCAGATCGGCCTCCATCAGATTCACGTACAAGCCACCGAGCGTGGAGTCTATCGACAATCCCTTCCGCGCCGCCGCCGCCGCGGCGGCGTACTGTCGCGCGTCCAGCAGCGTGAGACTCAGCGTCTGGTTCGTAACCGCAGTGAGCGGGTCGAGGGCGTAGGCCATCTTCGCGTGACTCACCGCGTCGCCGACCTCGCCCATCCCGAGCAGCAGCTCCGCGTGCCAGAGATGGACGGTGGGATTCGACGGATCGAGCGACACGCTGCGATCGAGCTCGCGCTCCGCGTCCGCCCAGCGCCATTGATGCACGCGCACGTCGCCGAGCGCGAGGTGCGCATCGGCGAGCGCCGAGTCGAGCGACAGCGCCTTCTCGGCGTGCATCTCCGCCAGAGGAATCACGGAGTCGGCGCGCGCTCCACCGTAGAGTGGGAGCAGATCGTAAGACATTGCGAGCGCCGCGTGCGCGCGCGCGAATGTCGAGTCGGCAGCGATGGCCTGCTGGAAGAATCCAATCCCCTTCCAGAGCGCCGGCGCGCCGCCCTTCCCGAAGAAATAGCGGCCTTGCAGAAACAGGTCGTACGCGGAAAGATCGGTCGTCCCCCGCAGCGCGTGCGCCGCCGCGAGGCGGGCGGCGCTCGCGCTGTCGCTCATGTTCCCTGACAGCGCGGGATACAGCGCTGCGGCGATCGCGTGCGTGAGCTCGTCCTGCACCTGGAACACATCCTTCATCTCGCGCTCGTACGAGTCGCTCCACACCGCCAGGCCGCTCGCGGTGTTCACGAGCTGCGCCGTGACGCGCAGTCGTCCGCCCTCGCGACGCACGCTCCCCTCGAGCACATCGCCGACGTGCAGCGCCTTCCCCACCTGCTGCGCGCCAACGGATTGCCCGCGAAATGTGAACGCCGAGCTACGCGCCGCGACCTTGAGCCCCGGCACGCGCGCGAGCGCAGTCGTGAGCTCGTCCGCCATCCCATCCGCGAAATACTCCGCCGTCGTGTCGCGTCCGACGTTTGCGAACGGGAGCACGGCCACGGAGTGCGCCGCGACTTCCACATCCGCCGTCATCCCGGCGAGCGCGCGCATCCCCGAGCCGCGATGCGCGGCAAAGGCGATCGCGCCCACCACGACGACGGCCGCGGCGGCTGCAATCGTCCACGCAGGCACGCGCCTCTTCGCTGCCACGGGCGCGAGCGGAATCATCGATCCGCTCGTCGTCATCATACCATCGAGCGCTGCAAGCACCGACTCGGCGCTCTGAGGCCGGTCTGCCGGCCGCTTCTCCAGGAGCTTCATAACCAGCGACGCGAGCGCGGGCGGCGTGGTAGGACGACGATCCCCCACGGGAACGACGCTCTCCGTCGCATGCGCAACGAGAGTCGACTGCGCGGTGCGCCCAGCGAAGGGCGGAGTGCCCGTGAGCATCTCGTACGCGGTCGCGCCCAGCGCGTAGAGATCGGCGCGGCCATCAGTGGTGGGATCGGCGGCGGCCTGCTCGGGCGCCATGTACGCGGGCGTGCCCAGAGCAACGCCGAGCGATGTGTTCAGGCTGCCCGTCGTCGTCGAGGACGCGGTGAGCGCTTTCGCGACGCCGAAATCCGCGACGAGCGCGTGGTTGCGAGTGAGCAGTACGTTCTCGGGTTTGATATCCCGATGCACGACGTTGTGCTCGTGAGCGTACGCGAGCGCGCCTGCGACGTCGCGCAGCACGCGCACAACATCCTCGAGCGGCAGCTCGCCAATGCGCGCGAGCCGCGCGCGCAGCGATTCACCGTCGATGAACGGCATCGTGTAGTACGGGAGCCCGTCGGTCTCGCCGGCGGTGAGCAGCGGCACGATGTGCGGATGCTGGAGCTTCGCGGCCATCGCGATCTCGCGGCGAAAGCGCTCCACCGACACGGCGTGCGCGAGCTCGGGCGGCAGCACCTTCACGACCACAGTGCGGCCGAGCGTCGTCTCGGTGGCGACGAAGACGCGCGACATGCCGCCACCACCGAGCTCGCGCTCGATCGTGTAATTCGCGCCGAGCGATGCCTGTAGTTGGTTCTTAAGCAGCTCGGATTCCACCAGCAAACTCCTAAATGAGGCGCACTCGGGAAGATACGGGTCGGGGACCACAGCAGCCAGACACGTGTATCATCTGTTCAACTAGCTGCTTCGCTCCGGCAGGGCCAAAGGGAGCTCGTGCACTTTTCACCGGGAATTCGTCAACCAGGCGGAACTCGTATGACAAAGCTCTTTGGAATAATGGCAGCGGCGCTGGTGATTCCGAGTGCTGCGCTCGCGCAGGGAAACGGACGGCACCAGGACCGTGGCCAGCGCGGGCCGAACAATGGACACGCCGAATCGCGCGGTATGAATGGCGGCGGCAATCGCGACCGCTCGTTTCAGCAGCATTCACAGGCAGGGCAGAGCAATCGTACACGCGTCGAGTACCGCGACCGTTCAAACGATCGGCCGGCACCGCGTGCCGACACGCGATACGACGCGGGACGTTCGCGCGGCTTCGAGCGCGCGCAGCCGTCGTATCGCAACGATCGCAACCTCCGCGATCGTGATGACCATCGCGCCGACTACCGTTACCGGCCCGCGCCCGACTATCGCGTGCGCCCGGGTTACCGGGTCGGCTACGGATGGCACGGCGGATTCTCACCCGACTACATCGGATCACGTCACGTGTGGCGGCTCGAAGGCGGCGGGCTGGATCGGTTCTTCTTCAACGGATTCTACTTCCGGGTGTCTGCATACGATTACCCGAATGCACGCGGCTGGTACTGGGATCGCGACAACATCATCATTTACGATGACCCGGACAACGCGGGCTGCTACCTCGCCTTCAACGTCCGGCTCGGCACGTACCTGCACGTCACGTACATCGGAAACTGATCTCGCCTCGTCGCGAGGCGCGTGTTACTCGAAGGGGCTCGCTCGCGCGGGCCCCTTCGTCGCATCAAGAACTCTTAGTGTGACTACGACGGATGGCTGCGAGCGCTGCGCACGCTTGGTGCGTACCCGTAATGGTCAGCTGCTCACACTCGTCACCCAGGCGAACTAAATGAACATGCTCACGCGCTCGCTCACCGCAGTCGCGCTTTTCCCGGCGCTCGCGTTTGCGCAAGGCGGCCAACCGCAACACGGGAAGCCGAATCAGCAGCCGCAACACACGCCAGCGCCGCATACTCAGCCCACTCGTCCCGAAGTGGGCGGTGGGTACATCCCATCGCACGGTCCGCCAGCGCACACGGCGTCATCGCCGAGGACTCCAACGCCCATGCAACACCCCACTTACCGGGACAAGCCGACGCATCCGGACGCGCCGCACGTGCACGTCACGAACAACGTGTGGGTGGGTCACAGCAGCGGCCGCAACGATCCTCGATACCATCTGGATCATCCGTGGGAGCACGGCCACTTCACAGGGCAGATCGGTGCGCAGCACGTCTGGCGGCTAGGCGGCGGAGCGCGTGATCGCTTCAATGTCAGTGGCTTCTACTTCTCGGTCGCGCCGGACGACTACGACTATACCACCGATTGGCTCTGGGATAACGACGACATCGTCATCTACGACGACCCGGATCACATCGGCTGGTATCTCGCGTACAACGTGCGGCTCGGCACGTACGTGCACGTGCTCTACCTGGGGGACTGACCGAGTCAGTCACGCGGCGCGGCGCGCCCGACGATGATCGTGATGTTGTCGGAGCCTCCGCCGTCGAGCGCATCCTGCAGGAGACTCTCACACACCTGACGCGATGACGTCATCGTCGCGAGGCGCTCGGCGATCCTCGCATCAGACACGTGCTTCGTGAGGCCGTCGGTGCACAGGAGGTGGACGTTGTCCCAATCGGCGCGCAGCCGAGTGACCACTGGAGCCGACGACTCGCCGCCAATCGCACTCGAGAGCACGTTCTTGAATTGCGACCGCTCGGCGATCGCGCGAGTGAAAATCCCCTGGTCCACCAGCTCCTGCGCGATCGTCTGGTCGCGCGTCACCTGCGTCAGCTGGCCTTCGCGGTAGAGGTAGTAACGAGAGTCGCCGACCTGTAACAAGTAGTACCATGGCCACACACCCATCCAGAGAGTCAGAGTGGTGGCCATCCTGCTTCCGTCGCCCTCTTCACTCGCGCGATCGAGCACCGCCTGATGACAGTGCAGCGCCGCGCTCTGCAGTGCGCCGGTCATCGCTCCATCCATGGCGTCGGTGCGATCGTAACAGTCCATGCTGCTCGCGACATACTGCGTCGCGATCTCGAGCGCGATTGCGCTGGCGCGGTCGCCGCCCGATGAACCGCCGACGCCATCGGCGACCATCGCCATGAACGCGAGACGCTGATCGTCGAGCGGCAGCCGCTCGACCTCGGAGAGATTCGTTCCGATGACGTTGACGCGACGGTGGACGGAAGCGAGGAGGAAGTGATCTTCGTTCCGCGCGCGTACCGTTCCGCGATCGGAGAGACCGAAGACGTCGATCTCGTCGTCACGCGGCTTTCGGTTCGTCATTGAGTCGCCGTCAGCGCATCCGAGCGGCATTTCGACCGATCCCATCTGGTGCCCGCCCCCCAGGAAGATATATTGATGCCGACCGACCCCTGCCGATGGCTCTCAGCATACGGCGGGCCGAACGTTCGCGCAACGAATACACACGGCGGACGCGGCCGTGGGCGATATCACCCGGGATCAAACATGTCTCTCGCTCTTCGCACGGCCGCCCTCATGTTGGGCTGCATAGCGTTGTCGTTCGGCGCAGTCGCGTGCAATCGCGGCGACACGAAAGCCTCGAGCGGCAGCCCTGCCAAGGCGCAAACCGCGTCCGTTCCGAAGTTCCAGGTCAATCGAGCTCCGTGCGACTGGATCACCCGCGCCGATGCGGAGAAGGCGCTGGGCGAACCGCTGGTGGCTGACCCGGTTCGCGTGCGGAGCGCCGACAACACGGTGCCGCAGGCTGACGGCGATGGCTGCCTTTACGAGCTGAAGGGCACGTCGGAGCTCTCCAAGCGAGAGGTCTCGATCGCGCTCGACCTCGACGACGCCGGCGGGATTCAGGCGGGATTCTCGGGGGTGCGGGACGTACAGGCCGTGTTCAAAGACAAGCTGTCGCACGGCGACTCGCTCGTGGGTGGACGCTGGGATTACGTGAGCGGCGTTCCGGGGGGACTGACGATGGCGCGCGTAGGACGGATCGTCACGCAAGTTTCCGCGTACGGCGAGATGGAGAAGGGGATGGCGCTCGCAAGCGCAATCATGGATCGCGTCGAGGATGAGCCGTTTGCGGACAATCCGACCGACCCGGCGGCCGCGCCGAGCGGTTCGGATCCGTGCGCCCTCATCTCCCGCCAGGAGGCTGAGGCCGTGCTCGGTCCGCTCACGATGGCACCCTACCGCTCGCGCGAATCGACTGCGCTCGCATACGGAAATGGGCCAAGCTGCTCGTACTTCACGGGGAAGCATCGCGTGCTCGTCGTCACGCCGACGTACGACGGTGGCGCAATGCAGTACAAGATGATGGCGGGCGTCAGCGGGATGGTGTCGGGCGTGTTGGGTGGCGGGAACGCTCCGGATACGTCAAAGGGACCGTGGGATAAGATGGCGACGGGAGCAACCGGCGCGCTGGACTTTCTCAAGGGCGACACGATGGTGGAGCTGCAATACAAGGCGTCGCCCACCGACTACAATGGTGCCGTGAAGCTCGCGCGCGTGGCGGCGGCGAGGCTGTAACGCGAACGTGACACAGACCCGACTCGTATTCGTGCTCGCTGCGGCATCGCTCGTCGCCGCGACAGCTCCTGCGCGCGCGCAGGCGCCCGACAGTGCGCTCACCGGCTTCCCGGCCCTCGCGAGTGAGTTCGTCTATACGTCGCTCGCCTTCTCGCCGGCAAGCGCGACGCAATCCGGGTTGCACGACGGAATGGATCCGTATGCCGGCCGCCGGGTGCACTTCGACTCGCT
>JANWLO010000027.1 GCA_025450815.1 Gemmatimonadaceae bacterium | reverse complement strand
GCCGGGCGCGCGGCGTCGATGCCGCCGAGGTGAATCACGTGGCTGCCGGCGGAGATCGCGACCCGGCTGAGGAGCGTTCGGCACACGGCGCCCGCCGCGACGCGCGCGGTGGTCTCGCGCGCGGAGGCGCGCTCGAGGATGTCGCGCGCGTCGTCGCGATCGTACTTGAACACCCCCGAGAGATCGGCGTGGCCGGGGCGCGGGCGCGTGACGTTGCGCTTGCGCGGTGAGGGATCCCCCTCGCGCGGCGCGGGATCCATGATCTCCTGCCAGCTCTTCCAGTCGCGATTGGGAATGAGCATCGCGATCGGCGAGCCGAGCGTCTCGCCGGCGCGCACGCCGGAGAGGAACTGCACGGCGTCCTGCTCGATCTGCATGCGGCGCCCACGGCCGTAGCCTTGCTGGCGACGCGCGAGATCTGCGTCGACGTCGGCCGCGAGGAGCGGAAGCCCGGCGCACATGCCTTCGAGTATCGAGACGAGGGCAGGCCCGTGAGACTCACCGGCGGTGGTGAAGCGAAGCATGATGGAAGCTCGAGGAGACGGCCTGGCGCGGAGGGACTGGAGAAGGGACTGGTATAAAGTACGACCGCCCGTCGCAGATCGCGACGGGCGGCCGGGAAAGCTTACTACTGTAGAGCGCCTAGGAGCAGGCTAACAGCTGCGCTGCGGTAACCGTGAGGATCACGACGCCGTGCGCCGTGGCGCCGACGATAACCACGTTGCCGGCGCCGATCGGAGCGGACTTGATCGGACCGATCACGGGATCGCGCGTGGGCACGACCAGGCAGCGCGAGTAGAAGTTCGTGTTGTAGACCTCGACCTGCGGCTGATTCGACGCCGCGAAGAACAGGTGAGTTCCGCCGGACGGCCCGGGTAGCGGGATACCAGCGTTCTGCGGGTGGAAGTCGATACCCGCATTGCCGGCCGAGGTTTGAAGCATGCCCTGGAGGCGCAGCGAGTTGTCGAAGAGATAGGTGGAGTCAGCGCGCACACCGGCGAGCTCACCGTCGAAGTTGATCGCCACCCCGGTTACCGGCGTCGACGTGTTCGCGATGAAGTCGGTGACGAGGAACGAGCCTGAGACTCCCGCATCAATGTCCGACACCGGGAGCCCGTACGTGTGCCCCTTGTCGGTGAACGTGTTGACGAAGCCTTGTGTCACGTCATAGAGAATGGCGCGACTGTTCGGCTGGCTGCCCGATCCGCCGGCTGCGCCTCCCTCACCGAGCACCGCGCGCCGGAAGTTGCCGGAGTTGCGCGTGTACGTGGTGTCGCGGAAGCCGAGCGCTGGCACCTTGACCACGATCGAGTAGTACGAGGTGTCCACTCCGGTGATGAACGGGCCCTGCCGGAACGGTACGATCAGGCCGCTCGCACCAAGGCCTTGCGCCGCAAAGCGCTGAACCTGGAGCGTGTCCTTCGTATCGGCGGACTGCCCCATCGCCTGCTCGAAGAAGAAGTGCGACTGGTGCGTCTGCAGATTCTCCCAGCGCACGGTGCCGTCGTTGGTGAACGGCGCCGACTGGCCGGCCGTTGGCGTTGTGGAATAGACCAGCACCACGTTGCCGCACGGGCTGCCCGGAACGAGACTGCCCTGACAGGTAGTCGCGAGATATTGTGGACGGTCGCTGAAGACGTAGTCGGTGATGGTTTCCGTGAGCACACCGTTGGAACCGGTGGTGGACGTTACCGACTGCGCGAGCAGAATCGGGAGCGGGTAGCGATAGACTTCCTGCTGCGAATTCGTGTTGACGTAGCTGATGAGCGTACCGCCCGAGTTCGCGACGAGAAGCGTGTCGCCCATCGTACCGTCGCGGTCGCGCGGCCACGCCGCGATACCCCACGGCCTCGAGCCAACCTGAATCGGCGTGTGGAACGTCGAGTCGCCGAGGTTGAAGACGTCGAGCTCGTTCCGCTCGATGTTGCTCATGTAGATGCTGTTTGTGGGCGGGTGATAGAGCGCGTCCGCCACGAGACCACCCGACTGCAGCGGCGTCGTGAGACCGGCTACGACCACCACCGTGTCGATTCGGATCACACCCGTGTTGCCCACCGGCGTGCGTGCGTAGTCGCGGGCGTTCGCGTTGCGGGCGAATGCCTGGACCTGCACCGACGTCGGGAAGTTCGTGATGTTCAGGTTCATCCGGAACGTGTGCGTTACCGAGCTGGTGCTCGGCGGCACAGCCACGGAGTCCGCCGAGAAGAACAACGCTCCGCTTGGCAGATTGCGTACTTCGTATCCCACCCATGTAACGCCCGAGCGGTCGCGCGCCTCGACGTGAATCGTGTCGCGGGACTCGATGCGGCTGTTGAGCGAGAAGTCGACCACCGGCACGGTGTTCGTCGGCACAACGTTGGTGACGAACAGCGTCACCGGGTTGCCGAGCGTCATCCGCGAAAGCGAGTCGATCATGAACGGCGTGATCGTGAGGTTGCCCGTGCTCGCGCCAACGAGGCTGAGCGCAGTGTCGATCGCGACCGAGTCCTTGAGTGGGCTCGAGAAGAGCACCGAGTCGCGGAACGGAGTGGCGAACACACCCGAGGCGATGTAGCCGAGCGCCTTGACCTTGGAGGAGGTCTTGCCGCTCACCGCGACAGCGAGTGAGAAGCCGACGACCGCGGTGTCGGTGCTGTGCGGGTTCGTGACGATGACGGCAGATGCGCCGCCGGCGCCCGTGTGGAGCATGAGCGTATCCGGGTGGGCGGCGTTGTGCGCGCCGTCCATCGCCGAGGCGACGACGGTAATGCTCGTGCCCGATGGAATGGTCGACGGAATGTCGATCGTGTACGGAATGTCGACCGACGTCACGGCGGTGTTGAACGTCGTGTCGAAGCCGCCCGATAGTCCCGCCGCGGAGACGCGAGCGTGAACCGTGAGCAGACCGAGGTTGTCGGTGGCGTGTGTCGTGAACGACACGGTACTGTCGGTGGTTGCGGTTTCAGCCAGTGACACCACCGGGCGGCCAGTGTCGCAAGTGGCGCAGGTGGAACCGGATCCCTCACCGCATGCCCCGAGTATGGCCACGACGGCCAGACCGAAGGCGGCCGCGGCGAAGCGGCGCGCTGAAGGGAGCGCGGGTCGTGCGGATTTGGGAGTCATATGATCGGTCTCGGCGGATTAGCGGTCGCTACCGGGAGCGCCGAGCTTCTCGCCTTCATCGACGATGTGCGGCGTCACCAGGATCAGGAGATCATTCTTGTCTTCTTCGGTGCGCGTCTCGCCGAACAGCTTGCCGATGAACGGCAGGTCGACGAGGAGCGGGATTCCATCCTTCGACTGCGTCACTGACGTGACGGTAAGCCCGCCGATCACGGCCGTTTCGCCGTCGCCGACGAGGAGCTCATTGTCCGCGCGCTGCTTGAGGAAGGTGTATCCGAGATCGGACGCGGCCGCCTGGAGCTGCGAGCGCTCGGCGTGCAGCGTCATGAGGATCTTGCGGTTGTTCGTGATGTGCGGCGTTACGGTGAGGATGATACCAGTTTCCTTGAAGCTCACCGTGGCGCGTGGCGCCGAGGCCTGCGTACCACCCTGGCTGAGCGATCCGATGTCAATGATTCGAATCGGCGTCTCTTCACCGGAGAGGATCTCGGCTTTGCGATTGTCGAGCGTTACAATACTCGGCTCCGCCTGAACGTCGGCGAGCCGGACTTCCTGCAAGGCGTCGAGGAACGACGTCAGATTGAACTTGCCGAGTGCCGTCGAGAAGATCAGCGATAGAGCGGGATTGACGACGCGCTGGTTGGCGTTGGAGACTGCCGCGAGCGAGTTGCCGCCGATCTCGATCACCTGCTGCGCCTTGTTGTACGGCGTTCCTGCTACGGCGTCCGGCACACCATCTCCGTTCGTGTCGACCGGCTTGAAGGTGGACGGATCGGTGCGCTGCATGAGCGAATTGAAGAACGTGCCGTTGGAGCCGAAGTCGTAGCTGACGCCGATGTCCTCAATGTTGGTGCGATTGACGAGAATGATCTTCGCCTTGATCGAGACCTGCGGGGTGCGCACGTCGAGATCCTTGACGTAGTTCGAGATTTCCTGGAGCCGCGATGCCACGTCGGTGACGAGCAGGCGGTTGGTGGCCGAATCCGCGGAGACATCGCCGCGAATCTGGCAGTTGGTGTTGCTCGCCACGCCGGGTGCGCCGCCGCCGCTGCACTCCTTCGAGAGGAGGCTCTTGACGGTGGAGACGAGCGTGGAGGCGCGGGCGTAGTTCACCGAGATGATCTGCGTGGTGAGCGGCTCGGAGGCCTGCTGCTTGGCGATGTTCTCGTAGCTGTCGACGGCGATGATTCCGTCCTGATCTTCCTTGGCGGCGAGACCCTGCGCCTGGAGGATCGCGCGGAGTGCGACGTCCCACGGCTGATCGCGGACTTCGGCCGAGACGTTTCCGGTGACTCCCTTACCGACTACTATCGTGCGGCCGGAGAAGACAGCGAACGCCGCGATCACATCGCGAATGTCCGCGTCCTGATAGGTGACGGTGATGCGAGGCTGCGCGGCCGAGGCGGCGAACTTGGTCTGACTGACCGGAGCGACGCTGGCCTTGCGGAAGGTCGGGTGCACGATAGTGGCATCGGACGCGACGTCCGGACCGGCATCGCCAGCTGCAACCGCGCTAGTGATTTGTGGTGCGGCGCGCCAGGCGGTGAAGGCTGCGCCGGCGGGTGCGTCGATCGCGATGTGGACTTCGTTGGCGTCGCGAGTGACCGCGTATTTGTGGTCGGCATCGAGATCGATCACGACGCGCACCGTGTTCTCACGATACTGCGCTACGCGAACGTTGGTGACGCCGCCGCGCGGCACGCGATCGTAGAGGCGCGTAGGCGAGCTTAGCCTCGCCCCCTTGAGATCGAGGACGACGCGGGACGGATCGGCCAGCGAAAAGTCCTGTATGCTCACCGAATTATCGACGGCGATCACGACCTCGGCGCGTCCCGAAGCCGAGACGACAGCGAGCGATTTGACCTCACCGCTCTGCGTCTCGCCAGTCGTAGTGGCATGGGCGACGTTCGCGCCTGCAACCAGCGCGAAAACCGTCAACCCTACCAGCGTGCAGACTCGCCTCATTGCGTCCTCGCTCTCGTTGTATCGTTGAGTGCCAACACTTCCTGGAAGGTCGTACCGATCGCGATGACGGTGAACGTCACCGATTTAGGCTGGATCGATGCTACGCGCATACGGCCGAGTGTTTGTCCGACCTTGATGCGGTACTGCTCTTTCGTGGTGAGATCGCGCAGGATCGCAACGGAGCGTCCTGCGGGATCGTAGATCACGGTTACGAGCTTGAGATCGGAAACGGCGGGGCGGAGCTCGCCGGTTTTCATCAACGACATGAACGGGTCGCGCCGGCCATCGGCGCTGTAGTTGAAGGTCTCGCGAACCAGCGAGATCTCGGACTTGGACGCCGCTGGGACAGCGGCAGCGGCGGGCGCGGAACTCTTGCTCGCCTTGCCGGGGCCCGCGCCGGCTTTTCCGGGCGTGGGTGCGGGTGTTTTCACAGAGCCGGCAGAGGCGACCGTCGACGCGGCTGGCTGCGGCGCGGGCTGCCTGATGGGCTGCGGCGATTGATCGGCGGTTTCGGCGGCCGTGTGCGCGTTGGTCGCATTGACAGAGCGCGTCGCGGCTTCCTTTGCCTTGTTGATGTTCGGGAAGGACTGCGCGCTGGCGGGTGTCGCAGACATCACCGCGAGGGTGATTGCCGCGAGCGCCGCGCCTCGAAGAAGCTGGCTCATGACTTCACTCCGCTCTTGCGGGGTGCATCGAACGAGGGATCCGCGACCGGCGTCTTGGTGACGAAGGTCTGCAGCTGGAACTTGGCTTCGATTGCAGCCTCGCCGGCCTTCTGGTGCGCCTGCACCGTGGCACTGTTGGTCGGCAGTGCGAGCGTGACGTTTACCGGAAGCACGATGCGGGTGAGGTTTCCGACGTTCGCGAGAAACTCTGCGAGCTCGTGGTAGCCGCCGACCACCGACATGGTGTAGCGGTAAGTGTCGTAGTTCTCGCCCTCGACCACCGGCTGCGGGTCGACCGTGGAGACATCGAGGCCGACGCGGCGCGCGGCGGTGGATATCTGCTCGAGAAGCGACGGCACTTCATTGCCCGTGGGCACGAGGCTGCGAATGAGCACCAGGTTCTGCTGGTACTCGGCCAGCTCGCGGCGAATCTCGTTCACGTTTCCCTTGGCCACTTCCATCTTCGCCTTCTGGTTCATCGTGACCAGCTCATCCGCGTGCTGGCGCCGAAGGTCCAGATCCGCGGCGCCTTTGCTGTACACGAAGTTCCAGAACGCACCAATGGAGAGTACGGCGATTACGCAGAGAAGCAGGAGCCCCTGCTCGCGCTGACCTTTCGGAAGTCCGGCCATCGCTACCTCACCGAGAGGGAAACAGGTACGGTCTTGATCGACGAGGGATCTGGAGTCTGGTATGCCGCCGAGAGTGCGAACTCGGTGACTTCCTTTCCATCGACGAGAATGATCGACGAGCGCTCCAGCTGGACGTTCTCGATGAACGGCGAGGCTTCGAGCACTTTCATGAATCGCGTGAGCGCCTGAATGTCGACCGTGTTGCCGACGAGCTTGAACTGCACTCGCGGAACGCTCGAGCTGTCGACGGCGGGCGGACCGGCTTTGCCGTTCTTGCCTGCCGGCGGCGGAGCCGACGACTGCTGGGCGGTGTTGATCGTGTTCGTCTGCACCATCGAGGTGACCCAGGTGTACGGCGGCAGTGCGCGGCTTACCTCATCCATGATGTGAGGCCAAACGAAGCGCTTGTCGTCGAACGACTTGATCAGGTTGACCTGGCTCACGACGGAGTCGCGCTGCGACTGCGCCTTGCGTTGCTCGCGAATTACACCCGAGTAGTTGATCGAGTCCTGCTCCGCCTTCTGGAGCGCCTCGTTCACCCGGACGTTTTGCGCGCGCTGGTGCCAGAAGAGGCCTCCGATCACGAGTGCTGCAAGCAGCACGCACCCGACTGCGCTGAGCAGCAGGGGGTCGTTGACCTTGGAGACGATTCCCGACGCAACACCGGAGAAATTGATGCCGGCGCCGCCGCGATTTCGTGGCTTCTTCCCGGTGCCGGGGAGAAGATTGATTTCAATCATGTCGCGTCCTTCGTAGGGATCAGGCGACCTGGCGAAGCGCCAGTCCGATCGGGAGCATCAACAGGGGGGCAACATCGTCGATGACGAGCGAATCGAAAGCACCGTCACGTACATGCAAGCGCTGCAGCGGGTTGGCCTGCTCCACGGGAAGGCGAAGACGCGCGCTGAGCGCTTCGTTGAGACCGGGGACGCGTGAACCGCCGCCGCAGGTATAAGCGGCCTTCAGCTTGCTGGCCGAACGCGACGACGACGCGAGAAACGCGGCCGCGCGCTCGAGTCCCACGGCGATCTCCTCGCCGCGACTTTCCGTGATCGCCTGCAGATGCGGCGAGCGATCGTAGCCCTGGAGCAACGCATCCGCTTCCTCGACGCTGAGGCCGCGCTCGCGCTGCAGATCCTCGCGGAAGCGGCGCGTGCCCACCGCGATGTCGCGCGTGAGTAGCGGCACGCCATCGTCGAGGATGTTGATATTCGTTACTTCGTGTCCGATGTTCACCAGGCAGACGACGCCGTTCATCGCATCCGGATAGTTGATCTCGAACGCGTTGTGCAGCGCAAACGCATCGACATCGACGATGGACGGTGCGACCTCGGCGTCGGTGAGGAGGCGAAGCTTGCCCTCGATCAGGTCGCGCTTGGCGGCGACGAGCAGCACGCTCATCTCCAGGCCGTCCGCGGTGGGATCGAGAATCTGAAAGTCGAGCTCGACCGACTCCATGTCGAAGGGCACGTGCTGCTCCGCTTCCCAGCGAATGAGCTCGCGCGCCTGCGCTTCCTTCACACGGTCGATCTGAATTTTCTTGATGATCACGTCGCGGCCGCCAACTGCGGTGACGACACCCTTCCCCTTGATGCCGGCCGAGGCGAGCGCGGTACGAATCGCGTCGGCGACGATGCCGGGATCCATGACTTCCCCTTCGACGATCGCGTCGGCGAGCAGCGGAGCGATCGCGACCTTCACGAGCTGCGGATCGCCGCGTCCATGATCGATGACTGCGACCTTGATCAGACCGGATCCGATGTCGAGTCCGATTGTCGTCTTCTTGCGACCGAAGAGCGCCATGTTGGTGGCCGGTGAGTGGCGGGGGATGTCGAAACTGGACGTGAGCGTGACGCTTGCAGCGGGGTCTGGTACGGTACGATACCCGTAGGTCAACCGGGCTGTACCAAAGCTTTGCTACTGTGACACGAGCGGGGGCGGTGAACGTAACACCCCTGAGCGGGGGTCCAACGCGCCGTGTGGATAGTGACGAGGAGGGCGAGAGCGGTTCAGCGCGTGAGCTCGAGCCATCTGTGCGCGCGAGCAGGAACTGGTAGTCCCGCGCTGTCAAGAACGACGATCGTGGAGACGCGACGTCTCGCGAATGCGAGCGGCGTTAGCCCCACACGCGCGTCCGACACGACGAGCAGCAGACTCGCCGAGAGCTTGGTGACGCGAACGCTGTCAACGGCGTCCGGGGCACCGAGCGAGAAGGCCCGGAGCGTGATAGCTCCGCGAGCGGCGGTGGTGCTCCACACGGTGTCCCATCCCGCGGCGGCGACGGTGGACGCGAGCGCGAGCTCCGCAGCGTCGAGGGCGCGCGCCCGGAGCATCTCGTCCATCGCGGCTCGACGCTCGAGCAGCGACGAGAGCAGCACGCCGGCGACGAGCGCGCCTATCACGGCGATCGCGCCGAGCGTCATCATGAGCGCGACGCCGCGCCGCCGCTTCGTCATCGATACGCTCAGTTTCTCAGCGCGATCGTGGTCGCGAGCGAATCGAGCGTGTCCGGCGCGACGCGTCGTTCCGCGATGGCCAGGAGATCGATTCGCGCAACGTGCCATCGATCGGCCGCGGTGGCTCCGGTTGCATCCAGATACGAGAGTTGGATTCCGCCTGGCGCGAACGGCCCGCTCACCGGTTGCACGACGTTGCAGGGGGTCGCTCGCGTTGAGAGACAGTCGAAGTAGCCGAGGTACCAGCGGGAGTCGGAAGCGCGATAGAGCTCGTAGCGCGCGCGCCGCACTACGCGGAGCAGCGTGCCGGGCTCGATGGCTGAGTCGAGCGGCGGGTCGAGCGAGAGCGTCATCGCGTTTGCCGCCTCCGCGGCGGTAGCGGTAAGACCACTGGACGTTGGGCACGTGCCCGACGACGATGGCGCGGACGTGAGCACGTGACGCCGCCACGAGCCGCCCAGCGTTGAGTCGGACGCGAGAACGAGCAGCGTGTCTCCCGCCTCCGGCCGCGTGCCGAACCAGGTGATGGGAGCACCGGACGCGAGTTGCTCCGGCGGAATGGTTACCGACCGGCGGGACGGCGAGATGGTGCAGATCGCGCTCTGAGCGAGCGTAGAACGGAACTCGATTGCGTTCGCGGTCGTGGCGTACAGGTCGCCGTCGGACGGCGTGAGCGCGCGCAGCTCGCTCTCGAGCACGGAGACGGCGTCGCGCACGGTGGCGCGGGAGTCGATGGCGCTGGCCTGCGCGCGATAGAATCGCTCCTGGCGGATGACGACGCTGAGCGTGGCGCTTCCGATTATCGCGAGCAGGACGATGACGACGGTCATCTCCGCCAGCGACGTGCCGCGGCGCTCGAGGTGACGCGCGCTCACGGACATGTGCTTGCGCTCGCGAGCGTTTCCGTGCGGAGCTCGTGCTGGGCGCCGCTCGCGTACCGAACGCTGTCGGTGAGAGCGTGGCCGGCCGCGGCGGGCGCCGCTTCCCACCACTCCTCCACCCCACTTGCGACGAGCGCTCCGGAGGCGGATACGCACCCCGCGGCTCGCATCGATTCCACACGCGCCTGCCCCCGCTCCGCCGCGATCCCGGCGCGCGCGGCGTCGCCGGTGAGGCGCGCAACCGCGACGGACGTCGACGCGAGCGCCAGCACGCCCGTGCCGAGCACGAGACAGGCGACGAGGAGCTCGAGAAGCGTGAACGCGATGCGACGGTGATCGGAGGGGATTCGCATGGAGCGAGTGTAGCCGCGCCATGCAGGTGCAGCGTCAGCCTTCGGACGCGCAGCGAATGGAAGCGCCGCGCAACGGTGCATTCACTCCGCGGGCCAGTCCGAGCAGCAGTCGCCATAGCGTTTCGCAACTGCCTAACAGGTTGCTGAAAAAGGAAGAAAAAGACAAAAGAGGGACACAGAGACACAGAGGATACGGAGAGCCGCAGAGGAAAATCTGCTGGGAAGTCCGCCATGGAAGACTTGAGTCCTACTCCTCTGTGTCTCTCAGTTCACCTCTGTGACTCTGCGTCGAGCAGTTTCTGGCTTTTCAGCACCCTGCCAATCCAGGCGCTAACAATTGTGATACGGACTCGAACGGATCAAACGGACACTAGCGGAAAAAGCGCGTGCCTGCCGTTCGTTTCGTTTTCACCTTGTTGGGCAGCGGTCAGCTGCCGAGGTCGTAGTCGCGGATTTTGTAGAGCAGCGCGCGGTGCGAGAGATCGAGCAGCGCTGCGGCGCGCGTGCGGTTGCCGTTCGTGCGCTCCAGCGCTCGCCTGATGAGCGTGCGCTCGAGCGCCTCCGTCTGGCGCTTCACGGAAAAGTCGTCCACCGCTGGCTGCGCGGCGGAAACAGGCGAGACGATGTCCGAGAGGTGCTCGCGGTCGATCGTCGAGCCGGCCGAGAGAACGAGCGCGCGCTCGATGACGTTCTCGAGCTCGCGCACGTTGCCAGGCCACGCGTAGTCCATGAGCGTGCGCATTGCCGCCGGCGAGATCGACTCGACGTGCAGGCCGAGTCGCGCGTTGTAGAGGCGGAGAAAGTGCAGCGCGAGCTCGGGGACGTCGGTGGAGCGTTCGCGCAGGGGCGGAAGCCGGATCGTGACGACGTTTACCCGATAATAGAGATCGCCGCGAAAGCGGCCGCTCGCGACGTCGACGCCAAGGTCGCGATTCGTGGCGGCGACCACACGCGCGTCAATGCGCTGCGAGGTCGTGGCGCCCACGCGGCGGACCTCTCCCTCCTGCAGCGCGCGCAGGAGCTTCACCTGCAGCGCGGCCGGGAGCTCGCCGATCTCGTCGAGGAAGAGCGTGCCGCCGTTGGCCTCTTCGAAGAGGCCGATCTTGTCGCGATCCGCGCTCGTGAATGCGCCTTTGACGTGGCCGAACAGCTCACTCTCGAGCAACGGCTCCGGGATCGCGCCGCAGTTCACCGCTACGAACGCCTTGTCAGCACGGGGGCTGCTCGTGTGCACGAGTCGCGCGATGAGCTCCTTGCCGGTTCCGCTCTCGCCCGTGATGAGCACCGTGGACGGATGGCGCGCGACCTTGCGCGCCATGTCGAGCGCGGCGCGGATGTTCGGGCTGTGCCCGATGATCGTGTCCGCGCCGCGAATGGTACTGAGCTGGTCCTCGAGCTCCTCGACCTTCGCCCGCAGCTTCTCGCGCTCCGCCGCCTTTCGAACCGCGAGCACAACCTCCTCGGCGCGGAAGGGCTTCTGCACGTAGTCGTACGCACCCTTCTGCATGGCGGCGATCGCGGTGTCCGAGTCGCCGTACGCGCTCATGGCGATGACGAGGGCGTGGCCGCCTGAGCCGGTGTACTTCTCGATGAATTCCAGGCCGTCCATCCTCGGCATGCGCAGATCGCAAAGCACGAGGTCCACATCTTCGGCGGCAAGCTTGGCCAGCGCCTCCTCGCCCTCGCCTGCGGTGCCGACGCTGTGACCTTCCGCGCCCAGAATCCGGGACACCGTCTGGCGGAGTCCCGGCTCGTCATCGACGACGAGGATCCTCACGGCCGATCAGATGCGGGGTTTGCGGTACGCTCTTCGGAGCCGGCACTTTCGTCGGGTACCGGGAAGTACATCATGAACGCGGCGCCACCTTCGCGCGCCTGGCGCACCCATATCGTGCCGCCGAGTCCCTCGACGATGCGCGAGACCACGGCGAGACCGAGCCCTGTGCCACGCCCCGGCTCCTTGGTCGTGTAGAACGGATCGAAGATGCGCTCGCTCTCGGCCACCGGCACTCCGGGGCCCGAGTCGGCGACGATGAGCTTGAGAATCTGCTTCGGCTCGCCCACGCTGTTGATCCACGCACGCACGCGCGCGCTCTGCTCGCGGGCGATATCGAAGCCGTCGGGATCGTTCACGCGACGGCCGGTGCGACCGGTGACGTCGTCGAACGCTACCGACTGCGTCACGATCCACACCTTGCCGTTACCCTGCATCGCATCCACTGAATTGAGCATGAGGTTCACGAGCACCTGCTCGAGCTCATGCGCGTCGCCAACGAGCTTCGGCAGGCCATGCTGTAGCGCGACCTCCGGCGATACCTCGCGAAGCGTTCCCTGATCGCGCAGCAGCTGCACGACCTCATTCACGGTGACGTTGAGGTCGATGCGCGACGTGATGCGGCGGCGCGGGCGGGCGTACTCCAGCATGCCGCGCATGATTCGATCGATGCGCGCGGCCTCGCGCTCGATGCCGGCCACTGCGTCCTTGGCGTCGGAGTCGAGTACGGAGCTCTTGCGCAGGATGTGAGCGTAACCACCGATGGCGCCGAGCGGGTTGCCGATTTCGTGGGCGACGCCGGCGGCGAGCCTGCCCACGCTCGCGACCTTTTCGAGGTGCGTCCGCTGCGCCTGTTCCTCGAGGATGCGCGCCGTCATGCGGTTGATGCTGCGCGCGAGGCGCGAGAACTCGGTTGGCCCGGTGCGCGGGACGCGGCGCGAGAGATCGCCGTCGGCGATCGCCTCGGTGGTCTCGACTACGGCATCGAGCGGATCGAGCACGAGCCCCTGAATCTTGTACGCGCCGAACGCGACGAAAATCAGGATGTCAGCGAGGACCAGAAGCGCCAGGTAGATCGGCCCGTCCTTGCTCAGCGTCAGCGTCTCGAGCACGACGGCGTTGAGCGCGGCGAGGGAGAGCGCGGCGGTACCGAGCACCGCGAGGCTCAGCATCATCTCGGTCTTGAGCGATGCGCGGAGCTTGAGCGGACCCGGCTCCGTTGGAGCGCTGATCCCTTCGATGGGGCGACTGGGCGTGGCGGCGGTAGTCATAGGCGGCTGAACAGAGGACGCGTCAGGCGCTGGAGCGTTGCGCGGAGCGATCGTCGGGAAGGACGAGGGGGTTGGGCGGATGGCCTGGGTCACGTGTCGGCGACTCCGTAGCGGGAGAGCTTCCGATATAGCGTGGATGGATCTATGCCGAGGATGTCGGCTGCACGGCTCTTGTTGCCGCCTTCGCACTGGAGCACCCACATGATGTACGCCCGCTCGATGACATCGAGAGCAGGGTTCGCGCTTGGCGGCCGGTCCGAGATCAACGGCTCGGGCTTTCTTTCGGTGACGCGCTCCGGAAGCGCCGCGACTTCGATTTGCGGGCCGGAGGACAGGATCATCGCGCGCTCGAGTGCGTTTTCGAGCTCGCGGACGTTGCCGGGCCACTGGTACGCGAGCATCGCGTCGAGCGCCTCGTCCGTGAGGCGCTTGGGATCTTCGCCGCGCAGGAGCGCGCCGCGATGAAGAAACGAGTCGATAAGGAGCGGTACGTCGTCGCGTCGTTGGCGAAGCGGCGGCAGGTGCAGCGCGAACACGTTTAGGCGGTAGAAGAGATCGCCGCGAAAGGTGCCGCGCTTCATCTCCTCCTCGAGATCGCGGTTGGTCGCCGCGAGGATGCGCGTGTCGATCGCGATGGGATCGGTGCCGCCCACGGGAATCACCTCGCGCTGCTGCAGCACGCGCAGGAGCTTCACCTGCGTGGAGGGCGTGGTCTCGCCGAGCTCGTCGAGGAAGAACGTTCCCTTCTGCGCCGCCTCGAACAGACCGCGCTTGTCCTTCACCGCGCCGGTGAAAGATCCCTTCACGTGCCCGAACAGCTCACTCTCGAGCAGACTCTCGGGGAGCGCGCCGCAGTTGATCGAGTTGAACGATTCGCCGTTGCGATTCGAAAGGTCGTGGATGTAGCGCGCGACGACCTCCTTTCCGGTTCCCGATTCGCCCTGAATGAGCACGATCGAATCCGTGGGCGCGACAGTCTCCGCCAGTCGCAGCACGCTTAGCCACGCCTTGCTGCGGCCCACCGGCGCGCTCGTCCCGTTCTGTCCCTGGCGCTTGATCTCCTGCTTGAGCGATTGATTCTCCACACGCAGCTGCCGATGCTCGACCGCGCGCCGGAGGATCGCGATGATCTCGTCGTTGACAAAGGGCTTCTGGATGTAGTGGTACGCACCCTCGTTCACTGCCTGAATCGCGGATCGAAGATCCGCCTGCGCCGTCATGAGGATCACGGGCACGAAAGGATCCTTGGCGCGCGCCGCCGACAGGATCTCGAGGCCGCCCACGTTCGGCATGCGAACGTCGGTTAGCACGATGTCCGGAGTGAGCGCCGCGATCTGCTCGAGTCCCTGCTTGCCGCCGAGCGCGACGTGCGTCGTGAACCCCTCGTTCTTGAGCAGGATGCGAAGAGTCTCGAGGATTCCCGTCTCGTCGTCGACGATGAGGACGCTCGGTGCCGCGGCGGCGGTCATGTGACGCCCTCCATCGCGGCGCGCCGCTGATACTGCGGAAGGAGCACGGTGAATCGCGTCCCCTTCGGACTCGAGTCCATGAAGACGAAGCCGCGGTGCGCCTCGATCGCGCGGTGCACGATCGGGAGACCGAGCCCGGTGCCCCCGGATTTCGTGGTGAAGAACGGATCGAAGACGCGCTCACGCAGCTCGATCGGAATGCCCGGCCCGTTGTCGGACACGCGCAGTGCGACGGCGCTAACCTCGAACGGCACGCCGGTGGGAATCTGCTCCAGAGTCAACTTCGATACCTCGACGGTCACGCGCCCCGTGTTCACGGGCGCGGCCTGTACGGCGTTGAGAGTGATGTTGAAGATCGCGCGGTGAAGCAGGTCCTCATCGCCCTCGACGAGCAGCGCCTCCGTGGGAATGACGCAAGTGACGGTCACGCCGAGCTTGCGATCGGGATGCGTGTCCGCGAGCCGGACGGCCGCCTGCGCGACCTCGCCCATGTTCACGCGCTCGCCACGAGTGACGCGCACTCGGGCGAAGTCGAGGAACTCGGAGAGCAGGCGCGCGAGCCGGTCGGACTCGCGCACGATCAGGTGTGCGAGGATCCGTTCGTCCTCGGTGGCGCGCGGCGCGGCGCCAAGCTGCTCTACCGCACTCCGAATGGACGCGAGCGGATTCTTGATCTCGTGCGCGAGCGACGCGCTCAGCTCCGCCACCGCCTCCAGCCGTTCGGCGCGCAGGCGCAGCTCCTCGAGCCGTTTGTTGTCCGATATGTCCTGGAAGATCACCGTTGCCGACATGTTATCGGGAGAGCCGTCGGCGCTCATGGTGGTCGTGGTGAATCCGATCGGGAACGTGCGCCCGTGAACGGTGATCGCTGCCTCGCCACGTGTGACGCGTTCCACGCCGTGTACCGCGCGCTCGAGTGCCGCGGAGAGTGCCGGCGCACCCGCGGCGATCACCGGGCGGATGTTGTGGCCGCGTACCGACTCCGCGTCGAAGCCAATGAGCTTTCCCGCCGTCGAGTTCGCGAAGAGGATGCGTCCCTCGACGTCGATGGTGACGATGCCGCTCCGGATGTTCTTGAGGACATCCTCCGCCTGCAGCTTCACGACGACGAGCTGCGCGGCGAGAGCCTCGCGATTCACCCCCGCTTCCTGCAGCCGCGCGCCAAGATAGGCCACGCCGAGCGCGGTGACGGCGAACACGCCGAGCTGGAGGATCACCGGGGTGCCGAGCGCGGTGCCCTGGAGGACGATGACGTCGGCGAAGTAGAGGACGTTGCCGAGCGCGGCGATGAGGAGGCCGCCGCCCACGGGGAGGAGGAGCGAGGCGCACGCCGTTGCGAGGATGTAAAGTGCCGCGAAGGGGGATAGCGAGCCGCCGGTGATGTGCACGATCGTCGTAATGAGCGCGACGTCGAACACTGATTGGGTGTAGTAGAAGGCGCGCCCCACCAGCGTTCGGTAGGCGAGGCCGAACCAGGCGGAGAACGAGGTGAACGCGATCGCGGAAAGGAGCGCGAGCGTGGCGAGGAGGGTATCGCCGGCGTCCGGGCCGTGCCAGGAGAAGACGGCCGCGAGGAAGATCGCGGCGGCCAGCGAGAGGCGGCCAAGGAATACGTATCGAAGGACGCGGCGGGGCTCGACCATGAGTGCGGCGGACGCTCGTTGGTGCGGGAGACGCGGGCAGCACCCTCGCATACTGCGAGAGTTCCGGTAGCCTGCCGATCAGTGCATTTTGCTATACCGAGACGACGACCCACTCCTTCAATGAGTTACGTGGAGACTACGGATGTCGCGCTGACGGCCGGCGCGATTGTGTGGCGGCTCATCGCCGTGATGGTCATCGTGCTCGCCAACGCCTTTTTCGTGGCCGCGGAGCTCTCGCTGGTGAGCGCGCGACGATCGCGAATCGACGCGCTGGCGGCGCGCGGGGACAAGAGCGCGAAGCTGGTACAGGAGACCGCGAACGAGATCCCGAGGTACCTGTCGGTGGTGCAGCTGGGCGTGACGCTGGCGTCGCTGGCGCTGGGGTGGGCCGGCGAGGCGACCATCGCCTCGGTGATCGGAGCGGTGCTCTCCAGGCTGGGAGTCGGCGACGCAGCGGTCCTGTCCCACGCGACCGCGACGGTGATCGTCGCCTTCATCACGATCACCTTTCTGGTCATCGTGATCGGCGAGCTGGTGCCGAAGTCGATCGCGTACGCGAACCCGGAGGCGACGAGTCGCTGGCTCGTGCGGCCGCTGCGCTGGTTCGCGAAGGTGGCCCGTCCGTTCACGTGGCTTCTGAACGGCGCTGCGGTCGCGCTGCTCAAGCTCCTCGGCGTGAAGCAGGTGCAGGACAGCAGCCGCGCGCACTCGCCGGAGGAGCTACGGCTGCTCGTGGCGCAGACGCGCGCGCACGGCATGCTCAACGAGAGCGATGCGCAAATGCTGGCGGGCGTCTTCGATTTTCACCAGAAGAAGGCGCGTGATGTGATGCGGCCGCGCACCGAGATCGTGGCGATTCCGGTGACGGCGACGCAGGCGGAGGTGTGGGAGCTCGTGCGACAGGAGCGGTATTCGCGCTACCCGGTGTACGGGGAGGATCTCGACGATATGCTCGGGGTCTTTCTCGCCAAGGACATGTGGCTGTACTCAGGTGCGGAGCCGTTCGCGTTGAAGTCGTTCGTGCGCGAGGCGCTCTACATCCCTGACACTCGGGCGGCGGAGCGGGTGCTCGACGATCTGCGGAAAACTCGCGCGCACATGGCGGTCGTGCTCGACGAGTTCGGCGGCACGGCGGGGATCGTGACGATGGAAGATCTGGTGGAGGAGGTGATCGGCGACATCGCGGACGAGTACGATGTGGCGCAGCGGGAGGCGCTCGAGATGAACGGCGTGCTGGAGCTCTCGGGCTCACTGTCGCTCATCGACGTGCGATCGGATCACGGCATCAGGATTCCCGAGGGGAGCTGGTCCACCCTTGGAGGCTACGTGTTTTCGCGCATCGGCAGGGTACCGCGCGTCGGCGACCGGGTGCCGTTCAACGGGGGCGAGCTGGAGGTGGTAGCGATGGATTCGCGACGCGTGGCGGCGGTGCGAGTGCACCGCACTCCGGAGGCGGCCGCGACGCAGAATGGCGGCGAGGGGTGAGCGACGCGCTCGAGGTGACGGAATCGGTTTCGATTCCGCGTGATGAGCTGTCGATTCGCGTGAGCCGCTCGGGCGGCGCGGGCGGACAGCACGTGAACACATCGTCGACGCGCGTGGAGCTGCTCTGGAACGTCGGAGCGACGCGCGCGATCCCGGAGGGGGTACTCGAGGGGGTGCAGCAGAGGCTCCGTTCGCGAACGAACGCGGAGGGGGTCGTGCGTATCGTGTCGAGCGAGCATCGGAGCCAGCTGCGGAATCGCGAGGCGGAGGACCAGCGGCGGGCGCAGGGCGACGGCGCGCCGCCGGCGGGGCCCCTCGCTCGCCAGAACACCGCTGCCGAGCGGGAGTCGTAGCGGGAAGCGCTACGCTC
>JANWLO010000026.1 GCA_025450815.1 Gemmatimonadaceae bacterium | reverse complement strand
GCTGTCCGACAAAATGGGTAAGGAAGAATCGGACACGTGGAACGAGATGCAGGACAATTTGAAGAACCTGTCGACGCGCAGCCGAAGAATCATCGCGAAGGGCAGCACTCACTACATTCAGGTCGACCGAGCGGAGTTGGTGAACCGGGAGGTGCCGATTTTCATTCAGGAAATTCGAGGCACCGCGCCCCAACCCGCGGACTACGGCTCGACGAAAACAGAATAGTCGCGCTTCGTCCGGGAACTAATTCCGCAGAGGCTGCGACCTAAGCAGCCGCTCGAGCTGAGCTCACGAGAAGCTGATCCGAGGCTCGTCGATCCCGTGCGTGCTCGCTTGCTCGCCGCGGGGTGCGCAGGTTACTGTTGCCGCATCTTCAACCCTCCGACGAGGAATCCGCCAATGAACACACAGCGCCGAACGGTCTCGATCGCGACCTGTGGGATGGTGCTCGCCTTACTATCGGCAGCGCGATTCGTCGCGGCCGAGCCCCACGCTTCATTCTCCACTCGAAATGCTCCTGCGGCCTGCACATTTCTCGGCACCGGGGACGCAACGACGGCGCTGGGTGTTCCGAGTCAGCCGGGCAAGCAGTTCATCGACTCCGCAGGATGCGTCTGGTCGAATGACCCGGCTGCCTCCGACAGCAGCCGTCGCGTCATACTCAATACGCATTCGCCCGCCGCATTTGGCTTCGCAGCGCATCCTGCGATCACGACGATCAGGATCGAGCCCGTCGCGGGAATCGGTGACGAAGCGTTTTATCAGATTTATCCCGGGGACGCCAGCCCGTTCATCTGGGTGCGGAAGGGTACCGTCGCGTTCAGCATCCGAATGCTTACCCGGCTCGAGCCCAGACCGTTCACGAACGACCAGGAGAAGGCAAAGGAGGCGGTGCTCGCCAGGGCGGCCGTCGCCAAGATCTGACCCTGATACCGCTTTCAATGGAGAAATGAGAAGGTCAACTGGGGAGTTCTGACAACTACCATTTTCGAGCGCCCTGATCGTTGTCGGATGTTCTCGCGGCACGCCAGACCGTCAGACGCCACGAATCCCGGGGGGTTCTCGCGAATGCACGCCTACGATTTCATCCTCGTCCTGCTTTCCTTTTGTGTATGCCGCGGCGATAACCCATCTGCTCTCTACGACGAGTGAAATCATCATCGCGTCGGAGCGGGCGCGCCTGTCGTGGGTCAATGCCGGCTGGATGTGTGCCGCCTTGCTATTCGCGTGCGCGTGGTGAGTCGGGCTGTGGGACTTGCACACGATGGTCGTCTGGAGCGTCGGCTAAGTCGCGTTCTACTTCTCGGTCGCGGCGTGGATCTAACTCAACGCGCGCCTGGTGTCGCCGCGCATTCCCGAACAGGGCGAATTTGACCTTCGGGCCTTCCGCTCTCGGCGTGCGTCACGACTCGCCCTCACGTGAGGGGTGGTCGCCAGCGATCATGGACGGGCTGCCTCGAGCACCGCTCGGCTGCGTGCTATTCTGCCGTTGCGCGTGACGCACGCACCGACCACCATCGTTCGATGAATAAGGTGACCGACGACGATTTCGCTCAGACACAGTGGACGAATGACAAGCGCTGACTCTCGCGTCACCATTCACATGGCGGCGAGCCTCGATGGCTTCATCGCGCGACGGGACGGGCGCGTCGACTGGCTCGAGACCTCGGACGAATTCGCAGGCGGGGACACGATGGATCCAGCCTTCGTCGAGGCGTTTCTCGAGACGATCGACTGCTACGTGATGGGATCGCGCACCTACGAGACCGCGCTGCGCTTCGAAGCCCAGGGCCTGGGATGGTCGTACGGGGACAAACCCACCTTCGTCCTCACGAGTCGCGATCTTCCACGAATCCGCGAGACGGTCGAGTTCCACTCGGGCGATCTCGCGCAGTTCGTGAATGGGCATCTGCGGCCGAGGTTTCGTAGCATTTGGTTTGTTGGAGGCGGAGTGGTTGCCGCCGAATGCGTCCGTCGCGGACTCGCCGACGAAGTGCTCTACTCGATTCTACCGATCCTGATTGGTGACGGGATCTCGTTCTTCGAGAAGGTCGACGGAGACGTCGCGCTTCATCTCGCGGAGGTCAAGGCCTACAGGAACGGCATGGTGGAGCTTCGATATGAGGTGCGAGGAGATCGAGAGTCACGAGATGCCACCTAACTACGGCAGGCGCGAAAGGCACCGCGAGCGCGTTAACCGAAATATCACGTGGCCGCCAGACTGGCTTCATGTTTCGGCACTACACTGTATCCGTGCGAATTGGGGCACCGCTAGGCACTCTCATTGTGGCATTTGCTGTCGCCTGCAGCCGTTCGGCGCCGAAGGGAGCCTCAACTACCGCGCGGACGCGTGCCGATTCCGCGAGGTTGCAAGGGTAGTTCGAGTCATCTCGTGACGATCTAACGTGAACCAGCCGCCGAGGAACGCCCGCGCCTGTGCGGGGGCGTTCACGCTCGCTTCCAAAGTCTACAGCGGGCGCAGGCACAGGCAGTGGCTGCCACCATCCGCGCGCATGCCGACTAACACGACGTTGCAGACACCGCGCGCGCCGACTATCGTCATCGCACCTGACATCCGGTCAGGTGCGTTCGCCCCAGAACGTCATGGCGAGAACGATTCTCTCCGGAGGCTCAGTTGGCGGCGCCCAGAGTCAGTCGCGGGTCACACGTTGCTCAGTGGTATGGCTATGCCGTGTGTCTCGTCGCGGTGATCACCATCTTGATTTCTCTCAACGGCGTCGTAGAGAACGCGTTCGTCCTCTCCGATCCGCTGCATTCCGCACGGGGATACGAGCCGGTACTTACGTCGTTCGAAGCGTACCAGGCGACGCAGGATCGTCGGGCAGAATCTCGGAGGGGCGCCGACACTCTCACGCCAAGAATCTCTGATGCCGACCTGCACAAGCGCTTCGATGCGCTAAGGGCTGAGCGTATCGCAGCGCGCCGCTTCGAGGCTACCGAGTCGCTCGTAACGAGTGCGGTAGTCCTGATGTTCGCGGCTTTCCTCTTCGTGTGGCATTGGGCGTGGCTCTCGCGAATCGCGAAGGACGTCGCAATCGAGGCGCAGTCGCAGATTGACTGACCTCACGGCGCGCTGCAGTCACCGTCATCGACTCGCCACCGCTCCTGAACCTTGGGGGGACCAATCGACTCTTCTCCGGTAGCATTAGTCTTCCGTTACTTCGCCCTGATTGCCGCGGTTGTCTCGTGTGTCAATTGGGCCGTGGCCGAGCGTCGAATGAACGCGCGGCTGCCCGCAACGAGTGCGGGCGCGACTGGCCTTCCGCGCCGCATCGTGCGAGTCATCTACGGAGAGTTGACTGCCTTCTTCCTGATCATCGCTCTCATACAGTGGAAGGGCGGCTATTCCGATCCGTTGTTTCCGTTCTACGAGCGCACCTCGACGGTCTGGTCGCAGCTCGCATGGGTCCTCGCATTCGCACTCTGGATCATCAACCTATTCTGGCTGTGGCGGCCCGGCGTTGCGGAAGCCGCGGTGAAAGCAGGGTTCCTGGGGCGCCCTGAGATGTCTGCCAAGACTTTCCGTCTCATCGTCTCGGCCATCATGGTCGTCGACATAGTCTTTTTTGCCGCACTATTGGCCGGAGTTTGGGGTCCGTTTGCTCGTCCGAAGTTCTAGATCGCGACGTAGGTATTTCCAGGGCGCGGAAGAGTTGGGAGGCGCAGCCGAAGACTGGGGCTCGAGCACACAGATTCTCTGTGTGGAGTGACCCGTCAATGGCCCCGACTCGTGGCCGAGCGCATCGCTGCCTCTGACGAGCCCTCGGGTAACAATGCGATTAATTCATCGCTCACGACCTCATCGGCCATTGCGGAACCGATGGTGCCGTCTACGTATCGCGGATAGGCGCTGCCGAACCGCGAGAGCTTGCGCAGCCGCGGTGTGCGGCGTGTAGTCTCGTGCTCATCCGCGAGTTCCTCCCTTAGGCTTTGCTGCTGTATGTCCAGTCTCTATCGTGTATCAGAGCTCCGCGGCCGGCGTAGCGAGTGCGATTCGCTCGATCACCTGCTGGAGGATGTTCGAGGAGGGCGGAGCTGAGTCCTTGTTCTCCCTTGCGACGCGGGTGTCGGTGTTGGACTCGGCAACGCTCGGGCGGTTGGACGAGCACAGAACTCGGTCATTGATTCCCCAGTAGCCGTCACTATTTCTTCCTCGAGAAGCCTGAGGATAGCGCACGCGACATACGCGATTTTCTTTCTCGGGTTGGCTGGCAGTCTTCTACAGGGATTGGCGCTCGACCGGTCAAGTAGCATCCGCTGACTATGGGCGGATAGCCCGCGATTGCAGCTGAGGAACGCACCACGCTTCGTCGCGTGATCTGATACAGCTCAGGCTAGTTCGCAGCTGAACTGGAGCTTTACTTAACGTTAGTGGTCGGCAAGAACGCAAGACTTCGTAGCGCGAACCGGAAAGCTCACATGAATCGCATTTTCCACGATATCCGCTTGGCACTCCGCGGCTTTGACCGCGCTCGAAGCTTCTTCGCCACCGCGGTGATCATCCTCGCGCTCGGAATCGGGATGTCGGTGGCGATGTTCACCGTGTTTCGAACGGTCGTCGTGCGCCAGCTGCCCGTCCTCGATCAGGATCACGTCGTCGTCATGTGGACGTACGCCGCAGATCCAACCACCGACGTCGCGACGGGCACGAAGGATCTCTCCGTCGTGCGACAGGAATCGCGCGCCATGCGCGCAATTGCCGCGGTCGCTCACTGGCCGGCCACGTCCTCGCCGTTCACGTACGGACAGCAATCAATGGAGTTGAATCGCGGGATGGTCACCGGAAACTTCTTCGATGTGCTGGGCGTGCGCCCCGCGTTGGGGCGACTGTTCCACCCGAGCGACGACGAGCCTGTGGGCGCATTGCCCAACGACCCTCTTGTCGCCCGCGGCCTCGTCCTGAGCTATCACGCCTGGCGCGAGAGATTCGGCGGCGACTCGTCCGTCGTCGGCCGCCAATTGGTCGAACCGCTGCTCCACACCGAGTACACGATCGTCGGAGTGGCGCCTCCCGGCTTTGACTATCCTGCCGGCGCAGACTACTGGATTCCCATGTGGTCGGGTTGGCAGTCGACTGTATCCGCCTTCGCCGTCGCGCGCCTCGAGTCGGGATCGACCGTCGCGTCCGCACGCGATGAGTACCTCTCGATCGAACCACGGCTCGAACCCGCGCTCACGCTGCGCGGCGCTCACGTCGCAACGTTCGCCGAGACGGTGCTCGGGAACGTGCGACCCGTGCTCGCGCTGCTCACGTCCGCGGTGGCGCTCCTGCTGCTTATCGCGTGCTTGAACGTCGGCAACCTGCTCCTTCTGCGGGCCTCAGCACGCGCGCGCGAGATTGCCGTGCGGCGCGCCCTCGGCGCGCGCGTCGGCGACATCGTGCAGCAGCTTCTCGTCGAGGCGC
>JANWLO010000025.1 GCA_025450815.1 Gemmatimonadaceae bacterium | reverse complement strand
TAGACACCGCGTATCTCTCGCGATTCATGGACGTGCGCGTGACTCCGGAGCCGTCGGCGGCGTACGAGGTACGGCTTGCGCGGATCGCGCCAGGGGAGACGCGGCTGGTGGTCGCGGATGTAACGGGGAATCGGTACTGGCGGCATCCTGCTTCCCTGGGTGTGGCGATGGGAGGCGAGCGGGCGACGGTGCACTTCTCGTCGCTTGTGTTTCCGTGAGCACAGGAGAGCGATAAATGGAAACCGTCGCGCGCGTCGCGATCGTATACGTGTTCGTGTGGGCGTGCTTTCGCGTGGTTGGCAAGCGCGAGCTCACGCAGCTATCGCCGTTCGAGCTTGTGACGCTGCTGTTCATTCCGCAGCTGTTCTCGCGCGCGCTCACGCGGCAGGACTATTCGATGACCAATGGCATCATCGGCGCATCGACGCTCTTTCTGCTTCTCTACCTGACATCGGCCGCGCGCTACCGGAGCGCGCGCGTCGCGTCGATCGTGCAGGGAGTGCCAACGGTGCTGGTGCACCGCGGCGCGGTGGTTCAGGCGCATCTCGATCGCGAGCGCATCGCGCTGGACGACATCCTGTCGACGATGCGCAAGTCGGGGATGCAGCGTTTCGAGGATGTGGAGTGGGCGATACTGGAGCCGGACGGGAAGATCTCGATCGTGCCTGTCGCCAGATAGCGGCGGCTACCGTCCGATCCAGTAGTTCACCTTCACCTGGAACAGATTCACCGCCTTGTCGCGGAAGATCGCCGACGCGGCGCTCCCGAAATCGAACGTGCCAGCGTCGTCGAAACCGGTGCGCTGCTGCGTCCACACCAGGAACACCGTCGACCCCGGGCGGTATTCCCAGCGCAGCACCGCGCTCCCGCGCAGCGACCGCGTGGTGAAGTCCGGATCCGCGAAGGTGAACGGGGCGGCGGGCCCCACGCCGTCGGGATCGACCGTGTACGATGCGCCCGACGTCGGCGTGGCCGGCGTGCGCGCGATCGTTCCGATATCCTGGCCGTAGACGAGCTTCTTCACGGTTCGCGGAGCCGCGAACTCGCGAAACGATGAGTACGCACCGCTCGCGATGAACGGCTGCACGAACAGCTGTAGCGTGAGGTCCCGCGAGAACGTCCAGTTGATACGCGTGTCAAGCGAGATTGTACGCGTCTTTATGAACGCGAACACGTAACGATTGCCGAAGAACGCAATATCCGTGGAGTCGGGCACCGTCGTGACGTACTGCGCCGCCGTCTCATCCTTCTGAAACGTGGGCGAGAGCTGCACGAACATACTGGCCATCGGCTTGAATGCCACGCCCGGCTGCAGCGTGAGTGTATGCGTGGACGCATCGATCCCGTGCCCCACCTCCACCGTCATGTCGACCACCGCGCGCCCGCGTGCGTCGGTGGACACTTCGAAGTGGCCCAGGTCGTAGCCTGTTCGCTTGACCGCGGGGCCGCCGCGCGTGAGCCGGTCGTCGTCGACGGTGGGGTGATAGATCCAAAAGGCGCGCAGATTCCAGTAGTTGGTGAATTGCATCGCGTAGAATGCCTGCAGCTGCGCGTCGGTGCGCAGCCCATCGTAGCTGAACTGCTGCTGGCCGCCGGCAATCGTGTTGATGCTTCTGTACCAGCTCGTCGGCACCGTCCACTGACGGCCGACGTTGGCGTTCATCCACTTGTAGTCCGCGCGATCGAGATACGCGAGGTCGTTCACCTCGAAGCCCGGACTTCGCCAGTTCTGCGCCGTCTCCCACAGCCAGCTCCCGTTGTCCTTCGCAACCCGCGTGTAGAAGCCATAACCACGGAGCGCGGTGGCGAGCGTGTCGTATTGCGCGTCGAAGAAGCCGCCGGGCGATGCGCTTCGATCCGGACGCTGGAAGTAGTGCGCGCTCGAGCGCTCAGTCGCCGCGATCGATGCCGCCGAGCCTTCGACGCTCGACACGACGGCACTGCCCATCCACGAATAGTCGTGGTGATGCCACATGTGCATCCAGTCGAGTCCCGCCGCCTCGGCGCGGTTGCGCAGGTGGTCCGTGAGCACCGTGTCGTCCAGGCGGCGGGCCGTGGAGGTGAGCGCAACGCCGATGGCCGAGTTGCCGTTGTTGAGCTCTTTCTGCACGCGTCCGACGAAGTAATTGGTGAGCGGCTCGATCTCCTGCGTTAGCGGAGTCGCTGACGACGCGGTGAGGTAGCGCGACGTTTGCGGACTCGTAACGGCATCGAGCAAGCCGACGGTGTAGCCGCTGTTCGTTCGCCCGGTGATCTTCGCCGCGCCAATGATCGGCGTGTAGTCCGGCGTGTCCTGGAACGTGGAGATGCCCTGAACGTAGTCGCTGAGCTGCGGCAGTCTCCCGATCCGGCGCGAATAGAACACACTGAGGCTCGACGTGTTGCTGCAGAACTGACAGCTCATCCCGCCAAAGGCGAACGCACTCGAGCCCGCGATGAAGAACGGCCGCTTCTCGTCGTAGAACGTCTCGAAAGGCGAGAGGTTGAGAGTCGCGGGGTCGACCTCGACTTGGCCGAAGTCGGGATAGAAGGTGGCGTCGAGGGTGAGGTTGGATGTGAGCAGATATTTGAGATCGCCGCCGGCGCGAATGCGCGTGTCGTGACTCCCGTGAAAGGGATCGTTCGCGACCGCCGTCTGGAGTTGTTCACCGGTGAGCACGTACGGGAGAAGCTCGAGCTGTCGGGGGCGTGAGCCGATGCGAATGCCGTCGAGTGTGCCGAAATACGCCGGCCCGCCGGCGTCGCTACGCCCCCAGAATGACCACATGTCGCGCTCGTTCAGCCGGTCCTCGTAGCGCCAGATCTGCATCCCCCACAGCTGCACCGAGTCGCGCGAGAAGCGGAGCTGCGAATATGGAATCCGCATCTCGACAGTCCATCCCGCCGAGTCGATTTTCGTCGCGGCGGACCAGATGGGATCCCATCCCTGATCGCCGTTGAGCTGATCGCCGCGCACCCCGGCCGGGTTTACCTCGAACAGCGCCTCGTCTCGCTTGTTGTGATACGGATCGAACACGACCACGAGCTTGTCGGTGGTGAGCGAGTTGAACGAGCCATTGTTGCCATTGGCGTCGAGCAGCTGATCGCGTCGCGCGAGCGGCGCCCGCACGCCGTGCGCGCCGCTCGGCTCCGACATGCGCGCGCCGATGTAGATCGCCTCCTCGTCGTACAGAATGCGAATCTCGGTTGGGAGCGACGCCGGCGCTCCCTCGCGCGGCTGGTATTGCCTGAACTGCGTGATCGGAATGGCGGCCTTCCAGGCGGAGTCGTCGAGGCTGCCGTCGATCTCGACTGCGCCCATGCGTCGCGACGCGTGGGCCTCGGGAAGGAGGGTGTGCACGCTGTCGATCTGCTGGGCGCGCGCCGACGCGCACGGAATGGTACACGCGAGGATGGCGGTGATGAAGACGGGTCGCATGAAGGACATCTACGAGAAGAGGCGCGCCGCTGTTTCGTGATGTGTGCGCGGCGGCGCGAGTGATCCGGTTGGATGCTCGAGCGACTCGAATCGTTTGAACGTTTGCGCGCATCCTGCGCGCTCGGAGGTCGAGTGGAGCGATGCGGGGCGAATCAGAAAGGGCCGTGAGAGCACATCGCTCTCCGGCCCTTTCGTGCTCCCATCATCACAGAGGCGCGAGCCGGAATCGAACCGGCGAATAGCGGTTTTGCAGACCGCTGCCTTACCACTTGGCTACCGCGCCACACCCTTGCGCACGCATATCCCGACGCGCGCTCAAGGAATTATAGCGTCCTGATGCGCTGGATGGTGAGGGCTCCCGCACGACTCACGCGGAGCCGAAGTGCAACACGAGGTCCTCGAGTCGCTCGTGAAAGGGCGTCAGCACCTCGGCGCCGGCTTCCGTTACCGCGATCATGTCGCAATGGCGAAGGCCACAATAGCCATCGACGTAGATTGCCGGCTCGACGTTGCACACCATGCCGGCGCGCAACACATCAGTGGACGCGGGGTGCAACCGCGGGTGCGCGCGCGCATCGATCGCCACGAAGCCGACGCCGTGGCCCGTGGAGTGTTTGAACTGCGCACCAAACCCACGCGATGCAATCACGTCGCGTGCTGCCGCATCGACCGCAGCCGCGCGCACGCCGGGCCGAATGCTCGCGATCGCGGCGTCGCGCGCGGAGAGTACCGCGTCGTAGAGGGCCCGCTGCCGTTCGCCTGGCTCTCCGAGACAGTAGGTGCGCGTAATGTCGGTCCAATAACCATCGGCATACGAATTACAGTGCACGAGTACCAGCTCGCCGTCGCGCATCCGCCTCGATGTGGATCGCGCGTACGCCCCGAACGCGTTCGCACCATTCTCGCCCGACATGGCGAACACGTATCCGCCCGCGCGCCTCACGCCACTCGCTTCCGCGGTGATGCCCAGCGGCGCGCGAAAGCGCTCGGCTGCTTCCGATTCGGTGACGCCAGGGCGAAGCGCGGACGATCCCGCGGCGAACCCGCGCTGCGCGATCGCGCACGCGCCGGCAATCGCATCGTGCTCGCGAGCCGTCACCCGGGAGCGGAGGTGCGACAGCACATCATCCGCGGGCACGGGCGTCAATCCCTCCTGACGGAGCAGGTCGCCCAAGACGTCACCAAAACGAAAGGCGCCAACGTACGTCGAGGGCTCGTGCTGCGGTCCACTCTCAACGCCAACTCGCGCGCCCTCGATCCCCGCGCGGGCAATCGCCGAGCGAAGCGGCTCCCGAATGTCGTGCGCCACCGGATCGAGATTCTCGAGGGAGCCCGCATCGAACGCAACGATCGCATCAGCCCAGCCAGCGCGAGCGAAATCATACTCGTCTCGAGGCGCGACGACCACCGTGGCGTGGGGGCCAACCACGGCGCACGCCGTGCCGATCACCGGCCAGTAGCCCGAGGCGAGCAGCACGTTGCTCGGCAGTGCGCAGATCAGCCCGTCGAGCGACGAGGCCTCGAGCGCGGCACGAATGCTCGCCACGCGCTCATCGTCGCGCCCGAACGGGCGAGCGCTCATGGCATCAGGATCCGGCCCGGTCGACGATGACATCGAGCTCACCATCGACGCGCAAAATGTCGACTGCTATCTCGTGCGCCGTGCGTCGCAGCCTCAGATCGACTGTCGCCTCTCCGACCCTCAGCTGCCGCACATCGAGGCGATTCACGGATGGAGGCAAGAGCGGTCGCACGATTCGCAGCTGATTCGCGAACGCATCCGGTTCGAGGCCCAACAGCGTTGTCAGCATGTAGGGGATGCTTCCCGCGCCCCACGCCTGCGGATGGTCCGCCACCGGATAGTGAACGGGCACGTCGAACTCCGCGGAGGTGAATCCCGCGAACAGCTCTGGAAGACGCAGGTGCTCGAACTGTTCGGCCGCGTGCACCGTCGCCTCGATCACGCGCTGCGCCGGCGCATCGAATCCGTAGCGGCGAAAGCCGGCGGCGATGATCGAGTTGTCGTGCGGCCACACCGTACCGAGATGGTATCCGATTGGATCGTAGCGCTCCTCCGAAGTGGCGAGAGTCCTGATCCCCCAACCGCTGAACATGTCGTCGCGCATCAGCCGTTCCATCGTACGTCGCGCCTTGTCTGGCTCCGCGATGCCGCACCAGAGCGCATGGCCGGGATTCGATGACACGACCGCAGCGGGGCGATTGTCACGCTGCAGCGCCAGCACGTAGCTGCCCATCGACTCGTTCCAGAAATCCCGGTTGAATCGCTTCCGCAACGCGTCCGCCTCCTTGTCAAGGGTCGCGGCGCGCTCCGAATCGCCGGCGCGTCTCAGGAGATCGGCGATCTCGCGCTTCGCTCTGTACACGTACGCTTGCACCTCCACGAGCGCGACCGGCGGCACGACGATCGAGCCATCCGCATTGACGATCGCGTCGCCGGAGTCCTTCCACCCCTGATTGATGAGCGCCCCGTTCTTGCTGCTGCTGTCGTACGCGACATAGCCGTCGCCGCTGATGTCGCCGTACTGCGTGATCCACGCAAGCGCCCGGTCTATGTTCTCGCGCAGCTCGTCGAAAAGCCTCATGCTCCCCGTCCACGCCGCATGTCTCGCCACGAGCACCAAAAAGAGCGGAGTCGCATCGATGGTGCCGTAGTACGGCGAATACGGAATGAGGTTGGCTCGCGTGAGCTCGTCCACTCGCAGCTCGTGCAGCACCTTCCCCGGCTGCTCCTCGCGCCACGAGTCGACTCGCGTTCCCTGATAGCGTGCGAGCACGAGGAGCGTCTGCTCGGCGATGCGGCTGTCGAAGGCGAGCATCTGCAATGCAGTCACGATGCTGTCGCGGCCGAAGAGCGTGACGAACCATGGCACACCCGCAGCGAAGAACTCCGCGCCTCCGATGTTGGTTCGCAGCATCTGCAAATCGGCCAGCGAGCGATCGATGAGCCGGCCGAGAATCGGCTCGTCTCCCTCGACGATCGTTTGCCCCGCACGCAGGTCCGAGGCTGTGGCCGAGCGGGGACGCTTGGCGGGCGGCAGCTTCTTCGCCTGGCTCACGATGTGTTCCGGCTCGCTCACGTTCGGTGTTTCGGTGAGCGAGATCGCGACGGTGATGCGCGCCGTCCGTCGCGAGGCGACCTTCACGTGCCAGGTCGCAGTCGCGGCAGTGGTGGAATCGGGATTGGGTGAGAAGGCGAGTGAGGTGCGACGCTCTACCTCGTCGACACCTTTGTACTGAAAGACGAGCGCACCATCTGCCCACACGTGCGAGAGGCCCCGCCGCGGCCGCGGCGGAAGCATCCCGCGAACGACGAAGATATCCTCGAATCGTGCGCGAAAGGACAACGTGAGCGCGACCGTTGCTGCGTGCTGACCGCGGTTCCGCAGCAGAATCGTGTCCGTAAGCGTGAGACGGGCGCCGTCGAGCGCGCGCTCCCAGCGAATGCCGAGCATGTCGTGGCGAGCGCGAGCACTGTGCTTCGTGTTCGCGTCGGGGTTGGTGAGCTCGAGCACCGCGCGATCGCCCTGCGACGCCGTCGCCACCAACGCCCGCGGCGCGCCTCCGCGAAGGCGAAGCTCGTAAGCATCGAGATAGCGGCAGTCGTGGTAGTAGAGGCCGAGGCCATGCTTGCCGCGCCGCGGCACGCTGCCGTCGCGAGCCGTGAGAAAAAACAGTCCCTCGCTCTTGATCACGACCGAATCCGCTATCGGAGCCGTGAACGAAGGAGCGACGTGCGACAGGACGAGCTGCTTACGATCCGATTCGAGCTGCATTCGCGCCCTCACTCACGTCGCGCCATTGTTGTCGATCACGCGGATCGGCGTGCCGAGCTTTCCCGTACCAGGCGCCGACAATGGTACCGAACGCCAGGTGCGCCAGCACGAACGTCGCGACCACCCATCCGCCGCGGTACTCGAGAAACGCACCCGGCGGCCCGATGCCGAGATCGAGCATCCGCGCGGCAGGAACGAAGCCGACCGCCAGTCCCGCGATCACGACGTGCGGCACCGCGATCGCCAAGCCGATGAGTGCTCCCGCCCGGCGCGTGACCCATTCGAACACCAGCGCGTAGACGAGTGCCGCAATGATCGCGATGAGCAGCTGCGCCGCGGCACCCGCGAGCCATCCCACTGCGTCAGTGCGTCCAAGCAGCACCGCGCCGCCCAGGGCGCAGAGATCGGCATCGCTCCCAACGAGCCAGCCAGCAACGCGCACGACGGCGACGACCAGAATGCCTCCCGCGATGCCCGCCGCGGCCGCTCTCCTCACTCGTATCCGCATCTGTTAGTTCGTCGAGTAGGAAAGCGACGCCGCGATCTCGGCGTCGCCAATCGGGATCGCCGGCTCGTTCGCCCTTCGAAGCGCCCACGTGACCGACGCGAGTCCACCCACCAGCAGCAGCGCGCCGGCGTCGAGCCAGAAACCTCCGGCCCAATTCGCGCCCTTGGGTGCCGCGGGCATGACGTTCCAGTAGATGTCGAGGTAATGCATCACCAGCAGCCAGACACCGATGCAGCTCATCGCGAGCGCGCTGCGCTTAATGGAGCGGACGAGCAGCGCGCAGAATGGCAGCGCGAAGTGGCCGGCGACTAGCACGCCGCCTAGCAGGTTCCATCCACCTCGCATTCGCACGACGTACCACACGCGTTCCGCCGGGATCTCCGCGCTCCAGATCACGATCAGCTGCGAAAACCCGATGTAGACCCAGAAGAGCACGAAGGTGAGCAGCAGTTTGGCCAGCGCGTGAAAGTGATCGGCGCTCACGGAAACCGGCAGCTCGCCGCGCCAGCGGGCCCGTGCGACGAGTACCGTGAGCAGCGAGACGGCACCCACCATCGCGCCGGCGAAGTAGTTCACTCCGTAGATCGTCGAGTACCACGCGGGAGTGAGTGACATCATCCAGTCGAACGCCGCGAAGCTCACGGTGAGCCCGAATGCGATGAGCCCCACAGCGCTCAATGTCCGCATGCGCCGCTCAATCGCCGCCGTATCGCCGCGATCCTGGGTGAGCGAGGCGCGCCGCAACAGCTCGCCGAGCACGATCCACGTCGCGAGATACACCACGGATCGAATCGCGAAGAATGGAAGATTCAGGTATGCGGCCTTCGCGAGCACGGCCTCGCGCACGTGCGGATCGCGCAGCGGGATGCGGGACGCCCATGGGTACAGCACGTGCGACCACACGAGTATGGGAACGAAGAGCAGAGCGAACACGGGCAGCGTCGCGGTTACCTCCTCCGCCTGCCGCCTCAGCGCCACGAACCAGGTGGCGGCAGTGACTCGCGCGATCATTATCATCGCGAGCGCGCCGAGCACCACCGCGAGGCACGACAGATACGCGACGAGATAGGCCGAGGCGAGCCGCGCGGGATCCACGAAGATGCCGATCACGCACACAACGACGCCCACGGACGTCACTATCACCGGGAGCTTTGGCGCACGCGACACGGCGCTCACCGGCGCTGCTCCGACGCGAGCACGGAATCAATGCGGCGAATGCCGAGCGCCCGTAACGAGTCCGCTCGCGCCTCCGGTGGGGTGGTCGTGGAGCGCTGCAGCTGCTCGATGTAGGCGACCACGGCCCACCGCTCCTCCACCGTGAGCTGCGGCGCATAGCCCGGCATGCGGCCTATTCCATGCGTCGCGATCACGAAGAAATAGCCGGGCGCCTTCGCCGCCATCGCGGCGCTTCTAAGCGACGGAGGCCGTGGCGCTCCCATGTTCACGGCCACGATGCTACCACCGAACCCGCCCGCACCGTGACAGACCGCGCAAAACACGGTGTATTTCCGCTGTCCGAGCGCGAGACGTTCCGGCGTTATCGACAGCGGTACGACGGCCGTCATCCGACCCGCTTGCATCCCACTCCCGATCGCGCCCGTATCCGATTCGCTCTCCCGGCTCACGGTGCCCGCGGGAGGCTGCCGGAGTCGCTCGTTGTTCGCGAACAGCTCACCCGGCGCGTACGGCTCGTCGCGCTGCTGGATACGCATCCGCTCGAAATCTCCCGGTTCGCGCTCACTCGACTTGCTGCACGCACCCACGAAGAGCGCAAGCGCGAATATCGCCGCCGTGATGACACACGGGCGTCTCATCGCTCGGCATCCAGTTGTAAAACACGAACCGGAGAGAGCGCGCCGAGCTCGCGTATCGTGCGATCGGGAGCCGAGTGAGGGTCGGCCGCGTCCACGGCGAGCCAGTACCGGTCGATCGTCGCGCGCTCGAAGCCGTCGATATCGAATACTGGATGCCACGGCTGGGGCAGTCGCGCGATCACGAAGAATCCGACAAAGGCTGCGAGCGACGCGGCGAGCACCGTTCCCTCGAACGTCGGAATGATGAATGCAGGGATGGCGTTCGCAGGGCGCCCTCCGATGTCGAGTGGATAGGAGTACACGTTCGCGAACCACTGGATCGCGTAGCTCACGATGCCGCCAATCTCGCCGGCAACGAACACCACCATCGGCAGCCACGACCGCCGGCGCGCGATGCCCGTTCGCAGCGGCACCGGCGAGTAGGTCTCGAGCTGCGTGTAGCCGCGCTCCGCGAATGCATGCACGGCCGCAAGCAGCTCGCGCGCCGAGCTGAACTCCGCCATGTACACACCGGAGCTCCAGCTGCGATCACGCATGAGACGACTCCGCGCGCCGCCGCGATGCCAGCTCGAGGCGAAGCGACTTCACCTCGCTGATCGCAACCGAAGGCACGAAGCGCAGAAAAAGCAGGAAGAGAAATCCGAACAGCCCGAAGCTGCCCGCAAGGATGCCCCAGTCCACCCACGTAGGCATGTAGATATGCCAGCTCGACGTCAGAAAATCCCGGTTCAGCGACGTCACGATGATGAGGAACCGCTCCATCCACATGCCCGTCAAAATGCCCACCGACACGAGAAAGAGCGCCGCTGTATTCGTGCGAAGGCGTTTCGACCAGAATAGCTGCGGGCTGAGGACGTTGAGCACAGTCATGATCCAGTACGCCACCGCGTATGGCCCGAACGGGCGCCCCACCAGATACGTGTAACGCTCGGCGGCATCCGCACTGTACCACGCCATGAACGTCTCGATCACGTAGCTGTACGCGAGCATCAGTCCCATGGCGAGCATGAGCTTGGCGATCGCATTGAGGTGCGCTTCGGTGATGATGCCGGACAAGTGAAAAGCGCGTCGCACCGGCAGCAGCAGAATGAGCACCATCGCCAACCCCGAGTAGATCGCGCCCACCACGAAGTAGGGCGGGAAGATCGTCGAGTGCCATCCGGGCAACTGCGCGATGCTGAAATCGAGGCTCACGACGCTGTGCACCGAGATCACGAGCGGCGTCGCCAGCCCGGCGAGCAGCACGTAAGCGACGCGATAGCGCTGCCACTGGAATCCCGATCCGCGCCAGCCCATGGCGAAGACGCCGTACACCCTGCGACGAAGCAGCGTGGGTGCGCGGTCCCGAGCCGATGCCAGATCGGGCACGAGGCCGAGAAACCAGAACAGCAGCGACACCGTGAAGTACGTCGTCACCGCCGCCACGTCCCATGGCAGCGCGCTCTTGAAGTTCGGCCAGACGTTCATCGTCGCGGGATACGGCACCAGCCAATAGAAAAACCAGGGGCGGCCGAGGTGCAGCAGCGGAAAGAGCGCCGCGTTCACCAGCGCGAAGATCGTCATCGCCTCGGCGACACGGTTGATGGAGCCGCGCCATTTCTGATTGAGCAGCAGCAGAAACGCCGAGATGAAGGTGCCGGCGTGCCCGATGCCGATCCACCACACGAAGTTGGTGATGGCGAACGCCCATGCGACCGGGATGTTGTTGCCCCACGTTCCGATTCCCACCATCACCGTGTAGGCGACGGTGCCGAGCAGGAGCAGCGTGCCGGCTGCCGAGAACGCGAAGAGCGCCCACCAGGCGGGCGATGAGTGCCACAACGGCGCCAGCACGGCGTCGGTGAGCGACGCGTCGGTGGGATCGCCTCGCATGAGAGGCCATTCGTCGCTCGCCGGCTGCGCGATCCCCGGCGACGGCAGCGCAGCAGCGCTCAACGGCCAGTCTCCAGGCTCGGATTCGGATTGCGAATGCGCGCCAGATACTGTACGCGAGGAACGGTTCCGAGCTGCTCGAGCACGCTGTACGAGCGCGGCTCGTCGCGACGCTGCATCATCTCCGAGTCACGCTCGGAGAGCGAGCCGAAGACGATTGCGTTGGTGGGGCACGCTTGCTGGCACGCGGTCTTGACTTCATCGCCGCGAAGCGGCCGCCCCGCGATCCCCGCGCTGATCTCCGCCTCGCGAATGCGCTGCACGCAGAAGGTGCACTTCTCCATCACGCCGCGCTCTCGCACCGTGACGTCCGGGTTCTTCACCATCTTCTCCGTGACGCTCAGCTCCGCGTTGTAGTCGAACCAGTTGAAGCGGCGCACTTTGTACGGGCAGTTGTTCGAGCAGAAGCGAGTCCCCACGCAGCGGTTGTAGACCATCTCGTTCAAACCGTCGGGGCTATGCATCGTTGCGCCCACCGGACACACGTATTCGCATGGCGCGTTCTCGCATTGCTGGCAGAGCATCGGCTGCGTGATCACCTCCGGATTATCGGCGCCGCTTTCCAGATAGCGGTCGATCCGCAGCCAGTGCATCTCGCGCGACTTCACGACATCGTCGTGACCGACGATCGGGATGTTGTTCTCCGCCTGGCAGGCGACCACGCACGCGCTGCAGCCGATGCAGGTGCCAAGATCGATCGTCATCGCCCACTGCAGCGGGCTCCCGAGCCGTTGCTGCGGGTCGTAGATCGTAAGGGGCTGGTGCTGCCGCACGGGTGCAATCGGAGTGGCGCCGCCATAGTGCTCGAGCGTGTCGCTTCGTGCCTGATCGCGACCTTCCATGGTCCAGTGCGTTTGCGTGATGGCGAATTCGCGGCGCGGCGCATGGGCCGCGCGCTCCGCCATCACACCAGTCAACGCGAATCTGTCGGTCGCGGGCCAGAGTCGGTTCGCGTTCCCGCCAACGCCCGAGGCCACCGACTCGGCGCCCGCGCGCCCGTACCCGAAGTGAAGCGTGGCAACGTCGTTCGTCTGGCCCGGAACGACCAGCGCTGCGATCTGCAAGGTCGCCGAACCATGAGCGAGACGCAGCACATCACCGGTCGCGACGCCGAGCCGTTTGGCCGTGTCCGGGCTCAATAGCGCGGCGTTGTCCCAGGTGAGCTTCGTGACGGGATCCGGCAGCTCCTGCAGCCAGCCGTTGTTGGAGAACGAGCCATCGTGAACTCGCGGATCGGCCTCGAAGATCACATCGATCGTGCCCGCTGCGCCGGCCGGTTCAGGACGCAGCTCGGGCGATCGGTCCGGAGTGGAAGGCGTAGCTTCGCGCGGCAGCGGCGCTCCCGGAACGAAACCGCGTCGCAGCGCGGCGGACCAGCCTTCGTCGTCCGTCGTCATCCCGATCGCGTTCGACGATGCCCGCAACATCGCCAGCGGATCCGCTGCGGCATTCCCCGCCAGCGCTGCAAGCACCTCGATGACGGACTTGCCCCCGAACAGCGGCTGCACGAGCGGTTGCACGATGGAGTAAGTGCCGTCGTACGCGCGTGCATCGCCCCACGTCTCCAGGTAGTGCGCGGTTGGAACGAACCACTTTGCGTCGCGCGCCGTTTCGTTCTCGTACAGTCCGGCGTAGACCACGTTGGGGACTCGGCGCAGCACGCTCGAGAATTCCAAACTCGCTGGCGTGGCGTAGGAGGGATTGCCGCCCACGCACACGATCGTGTCGATGCCCGCGCCGCGCAGCGCCTCGGTGAGCGACGTCAGCGTCGCACCGGGATCGCCGGCGCCGAGGAGCGGGGATCGAACGTGCCACACGGTGCGGCCGGTGTTGTCGAGCGCATCGTTGATCGCCGTCACGAGCGCCCCGGCCCGGGAATCGAGCCGCTCGCCCGCGATCACCACGCTCCTGCCGGCATGCGCGCGCAAGTCCGTGGCAACCGCGGCGATCCACTCCGATTGCGGAGCATGTCCGTCGAGCGCCGCTCGCAGCGACTCGAGCAGCGGCTCGGTCTCCGTGGGCCTGCACTGCAGACGATGATCCGCCGTTCCACCTGTGACCGTAAACCCCGGCTCGGCCACGTACAGCCGATTCATGCCGGCAAGCGGCGAACGTCGCCGATCGGCGAACTCGCGCGCGTACCGCAGATGAAACGGGCCTTCCGCAAGGAAGTTCGACCCGACACTCAGAATGACGTCGGCCGAGCGAAAGTCGTACTGCGGAATCGTACGCGCGCTCGATGCGAAGGGAGCGTAGAAGTGCACGCGCATGTCGGGATAGAGTGTACGCAGCGAGGCGAGCATGCTCGCGATGAGCGGCGACGCGGTGGGCTCGAGGAGCAGCGCCAGCCCCGCGCCACGCGTGCCAACGCGCTGCCGCAGCGTGCGGGGTGCCATGGCCGATGCGAACGTCTCCCACGTGCTCGGCGCCTTGCCCGCGCGAGCGGTACGCGCGCGATCCGGATCGTACAGCTGGAGCAGCGATGCCTGCTCGAGAATACCTGCCGCGCCGAGGCTCGCCGGATGCGCGGGATTTCCCTCGACCTTGGTGGGGCGCCCATCGTGCGATTCGACGACGATGCCGGTGGCGTAGCCGTCGATCACCATCGACGTCGCATAGTGCACCGGTATTCCCGGCGTGAACTCCGGGGGTTGCGTCACGTACGGCAGAATCTTCTCGGCGGGAATCCGCGAACAGCCGTCGAGACCCGCGAGCGCGATGCTCGCGCCCAGCAGCTTGAGAAAGGCGCGTCTTGTGAATTCGTCGTCGTGGTCAGTCATGATTTCGCGCCTATCGGTGGCAGGTGGTGCAGTTGGTGGGTGCGCGCACAGTGCGATGGCAGTCGACGCACCAGCTCATCGTCAATGGCGCGGCCTGATAGACCCGCGCCATCCGCTCGACTCGGCCGTGACAGTTCTCGCATTTAATGCCCTTGTTCACATGAATGGCATGATTGAAGTACACGAACCCGGGCAGCGCATTCACGCGATTCCAATGCAGCGGCGTGCCCGTGGCGACGCTCTGTCGCACGAGACTGAGCGCGCTCGAGTTCATCCAGACGGTGCTGTGACAGGGCACGCACGTGGACGACGGTGGAATGCCGGCGCTCGCCGCACGCTCGACGGAGAAATGGCAATACTGGCAATCGATGTGCTGCCCTGTGACGTGAATGCGATGATCGAAGGCGATCGGCTGCGCGACGGGCTGAAACCGCCGCGTGGCGTTGGGCGTGCGCACCCACGCCATGAGCGCGACCGGAACGCCCACGAGCGTGCACACGGCGGCGATGAGCGTCGCGCGCGCGAGGGTGTTCACCCATCGGGGAAATGGCGCGGCCATTCGGATGGAGCCTACATCGGCGTTACGGGTAGACCGCTGCTCGCCGTCATCGATTGCTCCGTGCGCGCGCGCCGAGCGCAGCGCCCACGAGCATGGCTCCGGCGAACGCGAGCCATGGCGTGCGCTTCGCCAGCCAGAGCTCGGAGCTGAACGTCTTCGCGCGATCATCGAACGGGCCGTGCGCACCGTACGCGCCCGGCGCGGGGCCCCACAGATTGTCCGGGCGGTCTGGATCGGCCGGTACGGTGGTCTCCTCGCCGGCGTAACCGTGCCCGAGCTTCCGGTCGATGTAGCCCGGCACCACCTTCTCGCCCATCACTGCTTCGACCGTCGGCCACCCAACGAGAAATTCCCGGCCGACATTCACGCGAACGGCATGGTGTACTGCCTCAGCGCCCACCTCGGGCTGGAAAATCGGCGGCACGGGCTGCGTCTTGAACGGCAACCGGCTCTTCGCCCAGTAGAACTGCGGCGTGTTCATCGCCGGCATCTGCACCATCGTGGTGCGCACGCGACTGCCGTCGTGTATCAGCTCGCTCAACAGCGACTCGTGAAAGCCCAGTATCGCGTGCTTCGACGCACAATACGCGGACTGGAGCGGGATGCTGCGATGCGCGAGTGCCGACCCCACCTGGATGATGATCCCGCGATTGCGCGGCAGCATGCGTTTGAGCGCCGACAGCGTGCCGTGAACGTAGCCGAGATACGTGACCTCGGTGACGCGACGGAATTCGTCGGCCGGCATTTCCTTGATCGGCGAGTACACCGACACCATTGCGTTGTTGATCCAGACATCGATGGGGCCCAGCTCCCGCTCCACCGTCTCGGCGGCCTGTTCCACCTCGTCTGCGTTAGCGACATCGAGCGGAAGCACGAGCGCACGTCCGCCGAGCGTCTCGACGCTGCGAAGCGCGCTCTCGAGGCGCTCGCGTCCTCGCGCAATGAGGGCGATCGTGCTGCCGTCTCTGGCGAAACGCTCCACGATGGCGCGTCCCAGCCCCGCCGACGCCCCGGTCACCACGATCACTTCACCCATTAGCCCCTCCCTCCCCAGTCAACGCCATCTCGAGCAGCTCCGAAACGTGAATCGCGCGGCGATTCGTCGTCTGGCTGATCTGCTCGCGACAGCTGAATCCATTTGCGACGATCAGCGTGTCCGCCGCGCTCTTTCGCACGGCGGGCAAGAGCACGCGCTCGCCGCAGGCGATCGAGACATCGTAGTGCTCACCCTTCTCGAATCCGAAGGCGCCGGCCATGCCGCAGCATCCGGTGTCGGGCATCGAGTACTCGAGTCCCATCTTGTCGAGAATTCGCTTCTCGCTCGAGAAGTCGAGCACCGCCTTCTGATGGCAATGTCCGTGCACCACCGCCTTGGCGTGCAACTTCGGCATGACGAAGCCGGGAGACTTCTTGTCGAGGAATTCGGTGAGCAGATACGTCTGCGCACTCAGACGCTTCGCATCGTCGTCGTTGGGCAGCATGTTCATCAGCTCGTCGCGAAACACCGACACGCAACTCGGCTCGAGCCCCACCACGCTCACGCCGGCGCGTATCTGCGGTCTGAGCACATCGAGAATGCGCAGCAGCATGTGCTTCGCGCGATCGAGCATGCCGTAGTCGTACAACGGCCGGCCGCAGCAGAGCTTCGCGCTCGGCAGTAATACCTGATAGCCCGCCGCCTCGAGCACCGCTACCGCGGCCTGCGCAGAGTGCGGATGGAAGTGGTTGTTCCAGGTATCCGGCCAGAGTATCACGGGCGGTTTGCCGGCATTGACGATCGCCCTCGCCTTGAACCACGAGCGGAAGGTGCGAGGAGCGAACGGGGGAATGCTTCGCTCCGGTGCCATCGTCACGAGAGCTTTAGCCAGCGTGCGGAGGCCGGGCGTCTGCGTGAAGGCATTCGCCAACCATGGCGCATACGACGCCAGGCGAGCCCACCGGTACATGAGGCCGAACGCGTAAGCTGCAACCGGCCTGCGATGTCCGTCGAAATAGTGCGAGAGGAATTCCGCCTTGTACGTGGCCATGTCCACGTTCACGGGGCACTCGCCGCGGCATCCCTTGCAGGCAAGACAGAGGTCGAGCGCTTCCTTCACCGATTCGTCTCGCCAACCGTCGGTGAGTGGATTTCCCTCGAGCATTTCGAAGAGCAGACGGGAGCGTCCGCGCGTGGAGTGCTTCTCGTCGCGTGTGGCCATGTAGCTCGGACACATCGTGCCGCTGTCGTGCTTGCGGCATTTGCCCGTCCCCACGCAGCGGTTCGCCGCGTAGGCGAAGCTCCCCCGATCCTGCGGGAAGGCGAAGTGTGTGACCGGCTCCCAGGGATGGTAGTGGGTGCCCCAGCGCAGATTTTCATCGACCGGGAATGCGTCGATGACTTTGCCCGGATTCATCTTCCCGCGCGGATCCCACGCTGACTTGAAGTCCCTGAACGCCTGCATGATCTCGTCGCCGAACATTATCGGCAGCAGCGCGCCGCGCGCCTGCCCATCGCCGTGCTCGCCGGATAACGATCCACCATACGATGTCACGAGGTGCGCCGCCTCGACGAGAAACTTCGTCCAGCGCTCGATCCCTGAAGACGTGTAGAGGTCGAAGTCGATGCTGCAGTGAATGCACCCCTGACCGAAGTGGCCGTAGAGCGACGCGGTGTAGCCGTACTTGTCGAACAGCTTCTGCAGATCGCGCAGGTAGTTGCCCACGTCCTTCGGCGCGATCGCGGAGTCCTCCCATCCAGGATAGAAATCCGGCTGGTCCGGAATCTTCGAGGTCGACCCGAGGCCGGACTCGCGTATCTGCCAGATCAGATCTTCCTGACTCACATTGTCGAACCGCTTCATCGTAGGAGGCGTCGGCTTCGCGCGGAACGCATCCATGAGCTTTTGCGCCTTGCCGTTGGCTTCGTCCTTCGAGTCGCCGCCGAACTCGACGATGAGCCACGCATTGCCATCGGGAAACATCGACCGGCCGGCCGTCGACATGCCCTTGTCGTGCATGTACGTGAACATGCTGGAGTCGATGCCTTCCAACGCGATCGGACCGTACTCATTGCAGAACGTGACGTGATCGCCAGCCGTGAAGATGTCCGGGAAGCCGAACACGGCGAGCGTTCGCACTGGCGGGCTGGGCACCAGGCGGAGTTTTGCCTCGAGCACCGTGATGCACGTGTTCTCCGTTCCCACGAGCGCTCGCGCGACGTTGAACCCATGCTCGGGCAGCAGCTGTTGCAGCGGATATCCGGATACGAGCCGCGGGATGTGCGGGAAGCGCCGTCGAATCTCGTCCGCATATTTGTCGCGGATTACTCTGAGCCGAGCATAGATCTCGCCGCGAACGCCGCCCTCCCCGATGATTCGCTCGACCTCGTCATCGCTTGCCGGGCCCACCCACATTCGGAGTCCATCGTAGGTGAGAATCTCCAGCTCGTACGTGTTCTCTTCGACCTTGCCCGCCATCTGCGCGTGCATGCCGCAGGAGTTATTGCCGATCATTCCGCCCAGCGTGTTGCGGTTGTGCGTTGCAGGATCGGGCCCGAACGTCAGATGCCGCGCTTCCGCCTGATCGCGCAGATCGTCGAGCACGCATCCCGGCTGAACTCGCGCCCACTTGTGATCCCAGTCGATCTCGAGCACGCGGTTCATGTACTTGCTCATGTCGATGATCACGCTCGCGTTGCACGTCGCGCCTGCGAGATCGGTTCCGCCTCCGCGCGACACGATCGACGCGCCGAACTCGCGGCACACCGCAACCGTCTCGACCACGTCGTCGCTGTCGCGCGGCAGGACGACGCCAACGGGGATCTGCCGATAGTTCGACGCGTCGGTGGAATAGAGCGCGCGATCGCCGCTGGTGAACCGCACCTCGCCGCGCACGCGCCGCCCGAGCGCCGCCGCCAGCCCCTCGACGTCTACGCCGGTCGTCATACCGCTCACGGCATCCGGCCGCGGCGGCGTTGCGGGTGGTGCCTTCGCCCCGCGCCTTGCCGGCCGACCGACGGGTGCCTGAGGAATGGAAGTCATGACGTCGCGTACCGCTGCGCGTCGGCTCGCTTGAGCTCGAGGCCGAGTCCGGCGCGGGAGAGATCGGGATGCAACGCGCCGTCCACCGGCACGCGCGCTCCGTCGAACAGCATGCGCTCGATGCGCGCGTGATCGTGAAAATATTCGACGTGGCGTACACGTTTCGCAGCGCACGCGGGATGCACATGCAATGATGGCGCACAGTGCGTGGAGAGCGGCGTCGCGGTGGATTCGCACAGCCCGTCCACTACGAGCAGGCCGGTGATTCCCTCGCAGCGTGTCGCGTCTGCCTGCAGCACATCCACGGCGCCCGCGCGAAGGATCGCGTCGAAGGTGTCGGGCGTGTAGCCGTACTCGCCCACGGAGATCTCCATCCCCGCGGGCGCGCGCTCCCGGACCTGGCGCAGCCCCTCGAGATCGCGGTGATACACCGGCTCCTCGAACCAGCTCACGCGCGATTCCGCAAAGAGAAGAGCCTGGTGCATCGCCTGCTTGCGGCCGTACGCGCCGTTCGCGTCGACGAAGAGCTCCGCGTTCTCGCCGATCGCCGACCGCGCGGCCGCCACCCGCGTGCCATCCGCGGCGGGATCGCGGCCGATCTTCATCTTCACGCGCGGAATGCCGCTCTCTACCCAGCCAGCCAGCTGCTCGCGAAGCTGCGTTAGCGAATACGAGGTGAATCCGCCGCTTCCATATACCGGAGCCGCGTCGCGAACCGCGCCGAGCAGCGCGACGAGCGGCACGCCAAGAATCCGCGCCTTGAGATCCCACATCGCGACGTCGATCGCGGAAATCGCCATCGAGGCGATCCCCGAACGCCCGAGATTTCGCACGGCCGCGACGAGCGCCGTCCATATCGTCCCCGTCTCCATGACGTTCATTCCGCAAACCACGCCGGCGAGTGTCGCGTGGATGAGCAGCGCCGTCGCATCATCGGCGTACGTGTATCCAATGCCCGTGACGCCGCCGCCGCGTGCTTCCACGAACACGAGCGTGGTGTCACGCCACGCGTACGTTCCGTCCGACTCCTCGGGCACGTCGGTCGGAATGCGAAACGTCGCGACGGTGAGGTTGTCGAGCCGCACCGCGTCACCGTGCGCGGAGGCGGGCATCAAATCACCTCGCGCACCTTATCCTCGAGCACCGTCTTGATGATGTCCCACCGGTTCTTCTCGCCGCGCGCGAGCGCTTCGGAGAATCGGAGCGCCTGCTTCATGCTGATCTTGCCGGGAAGGGGCGGCTCATTCGGATCGACTACTGCCTGCACCACGGCAGGACCCGGATACGCCAGCGCCTCCTTCAATATCTTCTCCGCGTCCTGCGGCTTTTCGATCGTGAAACCGCCGGCACCGCAAGCCTTCGCATATGCCTCGAAGTCGATCGGCTGCAGCTCCACGCCGAACTGCGGGTTGCCGTCGAGAACCATCTGCTCCCACTTGATCTCGCCCAGCACGTTGTTCTTGATGATGATCACCTTCACGCGCAGGTCGTGCTTGACCAGCGTGGCGATCTCGCCCATGAGCATCGTGAATCCGCCATCGCCCACCACGCACACCACCTGTCGCTTCGGATACGCCACCGCCGCCCCGATGCTGTAGGGAAGTCCATTCGCCATCGTCGCGAGAGAGCCCGACAGCGAGAACTGCATGCGATCCCGAATATCGATGTACCGAGCCGTCCAGGTCGCGATCGTGCCGCTGTCCGCCGACACGATCGCGTCATCGTCGAGTAGCTCGTTTAGATGATAGGTGACGACCTGCGGCTTCATCGGCATGTCGCGCCGCGTGCCGCGCTCCTTCATGAGCTTCCGCCAGTCCTTCATGCTGTCTTGCGAGTCCTCGAGAAATTTCCGCTTCTTCTTGCGATCGATCATCGGCATGAGCGCCTGCAGCACCGCGCGACAATCGCCGATCAATCCGATGTCGACGTTGAAGCGCAGTCCGATGCGTGCCGGGTCGATGTCAATCTGGATTCCCTTCGCGTGGCCCGGCTTCGGATAGAACTCCATGTACGGAAAGCCGCTGCCCGCAATGAGGAGCGTGTCGCACTCCGCCAGCGCGTCCTGCGACGGCGCGGTGCCCAGCAGCCCGATTCCGCCGGTGGTGTACTCACTGTCATCGGGCACCACCGCTTTTCCCAACAGCGGCTTGATTATCGGCGCACCGATTCTTTCCGCGAGCTCGAGTACCTCCTTGCGCGCACCCAGGCAGCCGCGACCGGCAAGAATGGCGACCCTGGAGCCGGCGTTGATCATGGTCGCGGCGCGCTGCAATGCCGCTTCGGGCGGCAGCGCGTGCGACGCGGCAAACAGATCGGCGCTGTGCTTGTCGACGTTTCCTCCGGACCGATGCTCGTCGCTCACCTTCCATTCCTGAATGTCCTTGGGGATGGTGATGTGAACGACCGTGCGTCGTGCCAGCGCCGTCTTGATCGCCTCGTCCACCACGTTGTGCACGTGCGCCGGTCCCATGATGCGCTGATTGAACGCGGCGACGTCCATGAACAGCTTGTCGAGGTCGACGTCCTGCTGGTAATGCGTGCCGATCAGATCGTGAAACGTGTGGCCCGTAATCGCCAGCACCGGTTGGCCGTCGCACTTGGCGTCGTAGAGTCCGTTGAGAAGATGAATTCCTCCGGGTCCCGATGTCGCGAGACACACACCCAGCCGGCCCGTGTATTTGGCATAGCCACATGCAGCGAACGCAGCCGCCTCCTCGTGGCGCACCTGAATGAATGCGATCTCCTTCTGCCTGGTGCGCAGCGCTTCGAAAATGCCATTTATCCCGTCGCCGGGAAATCCGAAAATCGTGTCAACGCCCCATGCGATGAGCCGTTCGATGAATAGATCGGCGACCGTGTCTGCCATCTTCCTTCCTCCGCGATGCGAGCTGTCGTCAGTTGCTTATCAGGGTGCTGAAAAACCAGGAACAGCTCGACGCAGAGTCGCCGAGGTGAACTGAGAGACGCAGACGAGTGGGATGAAAGTCTTCACAGACGGTCTCACCTTCCTTTCTCCGCGGCTCTGCGTATCCTCTGCGGCTCGGCGTCCCTCTTTTGTCTTTTTCTTCTTTTTCAGCAATCTCCTATGCAGATTCGATTCCAAACGGATTCGCCCTTCGATGCATCCGGCGGCAACAGCGATAAATGCGATCGGGCACAGCCTATGCCCTTTAGCGGAGCAAATGCCGAGCGCGAGGCTGGGCAGGAACGGAGGATTGAGCAGCGGCATGTTCCAGATTCAGTGCGACATCACCCAGCCAGGCGTCGCGCTGCCCCACGTGTGGGAGCAGTGCGTTGGAAGCGGCCACGCGACGCTCGCGCTGCGCTCCGACTATCAGGCGCAACTCGCACGCTGTCACGCGGAGCTCGGCATGCGATGCGTGCGTTTCCATGGGCTGCTCTGCGACGACATGGGAACGCTCGTGTGCGAGCGCAACGAGTTTGTCCACTCCTTCGTGAACGCAGACCGCATCTGGGACTTTTTGCTCTCCATCGGGATGCGGCCGTTCGTCGAGCTCAGCTTCATGCCCAGCGCGCTGTCGTCCGGTGCGGCGACGGTCTTTCACTATCGCGGGAACATCACACAGCCAAAAGATCCCGCGCTGTGGGCGGTGCTGATCCAGCTGCTAGGGCAGCACTGCGTCGACCGATACGGCGCGGCCGAGGTTCGCGAATGGTTCTTCGAAGTGTGGAACGAGCCGAACCTTCAGACGTTTTGGCTCGGCTCCCGCGATGATTATTTCGAGCTCTACCACTGGACCGCGGAGGCACTCAAACGCGCCGACGACGGCATTCGCGTCGGCGGCCCAGCAACCGCGAGCAACGGCTGGATCGAACCCTTTCTCGACTATTGCGAGACCAATCACGTACCGGTCGACTTCGTGAGCACGCACCACTATCCCACCGATGCGTTCGGCAAACCGGGCGACGACACGATCGCGCAACTCGCTGCCAGCACCCGCAGCGTACTTCGGGATCGCGCACGACGCACGCATGAGCGCGCACGTGGCTATCCGCTGTACTATACCGAATGGAACACCTCGTCAAACCCATTCGATCCGATGCATGACGAACCGTACGCCGCGCCGGTTATCGTGAAAACAATGCTCGAGGCCACGGGGCTGGTGCACGGATACAGCTACTGGACGTTCAGCGACATCTTCGAGGAGAACTATTTCCCCTGGTCGCCGTTTCATGGCGGTTTCGGACTGCTCAACCTGTATGGCGTCGCGAAGCCGTCGTATCGGGCGTTCGAGCTGCTGCACGCACTCGGAACCACCCTCGTGCAGGCACGGACCGACAAGCACCCCACGGTGGACGCGTGGGTGGTGCGACGCACTGGGGGACTGACGGTCATGCTGACCAACCACGCCCTGCCTCGCCATCCGATCGAAACCGAGCGCGTACACGTATCGCTCACCGGCGCGCGAGCGCCACTGACGGCGGCGGTCGCGCGCATCGACGCCGAGCACGCCAACGCAAAGGCGCGGTGGTGTGCGCTTGGCGAGCCCTCATACCCGAGCGCCGCGCAGGTGGATGCGATGCACGAGGCGTCCGCTGTCATCCCGGAGCTCCAGCCATGGGCGTATGCAAACGGTACGATCGAGCTCGAATGCACTCTCCCGCCTCACGCAGTCGCCGCGATTACGATCGACCTGGAGCACGATGATGGAGCGCTTCGCCAAAACATAGGATGACGGATCGACTGCGTGGCGCGTGGCTCGATGACCTCGAGCGTTCCGCGTCGGCGTATTTCTGGCACGAGGTGGATGAGGTCACAGGGCTCGTGCGGGACAAGAGCTCCGCCACGTCGCCCGCCAGCATCGCCGCATCGGGGTTCGCTCTCACCAGTTACGCCATCGCTGCCGAGCGCGGGTATTTCCCTCGCGCTGCGGCGGCTCAACGCGCGCGACGTGCGCTGCAATTTCTTTGTGAGGCGCCGCAGGGTGACGGTGAGGACGCGATCGGAGCGCACGGTTTCTTTTATCATTTTCTCGATATGCGGTCGGGGCGGCGCGTTTGGGACTGCGAGCTTTCCACCATCGACTCCAGCATCCTTTTTGCGGGCGCGCTCGCTGCCGCAGCCTACTTCGATCGCGACACCGTTGACGAACGAGACATTCGCTCGCGCGCGGATGCGCTCTACCGCCGTGCCGACTGGCAGTGGGCACTCGACGACGGCCCCATGGTGTCGCTCGGGTGGCATCCCGAGAAAGGTTTTCTCAAGTATCGCTGGAGCGGGTATTCCGAGGCGCTCCTGCTCTACGTCCTCGGCCTCGGTTCTCCGACTCACCCGCTCCCGGCTTCCACCTATGATGCATGGTGCAAGGGCTACCTGTGGAAGCAGGTGTACGGCTACGAATTCGTGTACGCGGGCCCGCTATTCATCCATCAGCTCAGCCACTGCTGGATTGATTTTCGGAACGTCCGCGACGTCTTCATGCGTGGGCGTGGGATCGACTATTTCGAGAACAGCCGGCGCGCGACCTTTGTTCAGCGGGAGTACGCGACGCGAAATCCGCGCGCGTTTGCGGCGTACGGTCCCGACTGCTGGGGAATCACGGCGAGCGATGGGCCGGGTCCGGCAACACGCACGATCGATGGCCGCGTCCGTCGCTTCTGGGAGTATCGCGCTCGAGGTGTGCCGTATGGCCCGGACGATGGTACGCTCTCGCCGTGGGCGCTGCTGGCCTCACTCCCCTTTGCGCCGGAAATCGTCATGTCCGCAACGAAGGCTGTTGCCGAAAACTATCCCGACCTGGCGCGGAAATACGGCTTTGCTGCCAGCTTCAATCCCACCTTTCGCACCGACGCATCGAGTGCAGGCGGATGGATCTCTCCATTCCACTTCGCGATTAACCAGGGCCCGGTAGCGCTCATGATGGAGAATTTCCGGTCGGACCTCGTTTGGCGTCTCATGCGCGCATGTCCATACATCGAGACGGGCTTGAAGCGAGCAGGCTTCAAGGGCGGCTGGCTGGACTCTGCCGCAACGGAAGACTCGCCACCTACGCACGATCACGAGTAGCTACGCTCTTACATAGTAGAACGCGATCCCGAGGACGGCATAGACCGCGAGTAATAGCACGCCCTCGAACCAGGTCGTTTCGCCGTCCCTCGCAATGGTGTTCACGGTAAATGCCGCGGCGGTGATCGCCACGAGCTCGAGCGGATTGCTGAACACGAGATTCATGGGATGCTTCATCGCGTGCGACACCAGCACCAGCACCGGTGCGGTGAAGAGCGCCACCTGAATCGACGATCCCACCGTGATCGTCATGACGAGCCCCATGCGATCCTGTCGGGCGAAATACGCGGCCGAGATGTACTCGGCGGCGTTCCCAATCACGGCGATTACGACGATCCCGAGAAAAAACGTCGATAGCCCGGTGCGCTGCGCTGTCGCGTCCAGAGCTCCCGACACCAGCTCAGCCTCCCACGCGATTGCGGCGGTCGCGAGCACGAGCACCGCAACGGAGCGCCACGCGGGCCACGCTTTCGGTTGATCAATCTCCTTGTGCGTGTGCGCTTCTGCCGGCGCGAACACATCGCGATTCATCACGAGCGTGTAAAGGAGATTCGCCACGTAGACCACTATGAGCACCACCGATACCGCAAGACTCAGCCGCTCATCCAGCCGTCCCGGGTTTGGGTTCGCGTAGAGGCCACGCTCGGCGTAGTCGAAAAGCGCCGGCACCATGAGCGCGATGACCGACAAAACGAGAAGGCTCGCGAGAAGCCCCGCGCGCTCGCGCTTGAACTTTTGCCGCTCGCGGCCCCACGTGCCGACCACGATCGCCAGTCCGAGTCCCAGCAGGCTGTTGCCGATGATCGAGCCGGTGATCTGTGCCTTGACCACGGCATCATGCCCCGCACGAAGAATGAACAGCGCGAGCACCAGCTCCGTGGCGTTGCCGAACGTGACGTTCAGCAGGCCGCCGATCGCCGCGCCGGCAACCAGCGCGAGCTGCTCGGTCGACCTCCGGATCCACTCGGCGAGAGGTACGATCGCGAGAATCGCCGCGACGAAAATCCAGAGTGCCGGTGCATGCACCACGTAGGCGAGCGCCAGCGACACCGGCACGAGGAGCAACAGAAGCAGGAGCACCATGCCGCCCCCGAGTAAATGATCGTCGCTGCTTATCAGGTTGCTGAAAAAGGACGAAAAAGGCAAAAGAGGGACGCTGAGACGCAGAGACCCGCAGAGACGCGGAGCTCGCGGGAAATCGTCGCCCATCTCTGCGCCTCTGCCTTCCTCTGCGCCTCCGCGGTCCGCAGTTCCGCTCCCCTCAACGCAGCGTATACAGATACGCCGCGATGTCCTTTGCGTCTCGTTCGGTCACGTTCAGATCGGGCATCGCGGTGCCGGGATCGACCTCCTGCGGCGTGCGAATCCAGCGCACCAGAGCATCCGCCGTGTTGGGCATGCGCCCCGCGATGATAGTGCGCCGTGCGAAGGCGGTGAGCGGCGGACCCACCATGCCGGTCGCTTCGCGAATGCCCGGAATCATGTGGCACGTTCCGCAGCCGTACGCGGCGATCGCTCGCTCACCGCGGGCGGCGTCACCGCCCTCGACCTTCAGTGCCGGCGCGCCGCGCGCGTCGCCGCACGCGCCCGCGGCGGCGGCAGCGAGCGCGATCAGCACCGCCCGCTTCGCGTACCGGGTTGCTACTACGCGCCGTAGGTGCATGGAGACACCATCGCAATGGACACAAAGCTCAACACGATTACAAAGAGAAAGAGGGCGCTCATCAGCATGCCCGATTCCGCCATGAAGCGTACGCGCTGCTGTCTCACGTCGAGCATCGCACGCTCCGGGCCGCTCGTGAACTCTCGCGTGCGCTGCCAGCTCCCGTGCGCGATGAGGCCGGCGGCGATCGCACCGGCCGCGGCGACGACGCTGATCAACGTCACGATCGCTCGCACGCCAATGGTGGGTGATGTCAAGGGAAGCGAGTACGGAAAGCATCCGTGCGCGCTCACGGCGAAGCCGCTCATCAGTTGCAGGCTCCACATCGCCGGTGCCCCGAACAGGCCGAACCAGAGCGCCATCCGGCGCGTGCGTCCCTCTCGCGGAGCGCTCGACTCCTTCATGGTACTCATCCGAATCGCGGCGAGAGATACAACGAGATGAACACCACGATCCACACTGCATCCACGAAGTGCCAGTACATCGCTGCGTTAGTGACCGCGAGATGGCGCTCGGCGGAGAAGTGTCCGAGCCAGGCGCGAAGCTGCACGACCAGGTTCATGAGCAATCCCACGGCGACATGTGCGCCGTGAAAGCCGGTGATCGTGAAGAAAAGCGAACCGTACGCATCTGTGGCCGGGGTGAAATGCTGGTGACTGTATTCGATACTCTGGATCACGAGGAACGCGACGCCCAGGAGGAACGTGAGCAGCAGGCCGGCGCGAAGGCGGCGCTGCGATCCGTGGCGAATCCCGGCCTCGCCCCACTTGAGCGCGGCGCTGCTCGCGAGGAGGATGATGGTATTCGGCAGAGCCAGCCTGAGTGATGGCGCCCCCTCCGGCGGCCACGCACCCTGCGCCATGGACGCGAGATAGAAATAGCTGAAGATGAAATAGGCAAAAAACGCGGACTCCGTCACGATGACGAAGACCATTGCCCACCAACCAGGCGAGCGGTGATCCGCGGGAGAGATGGGCAAGCCGAATGGCTGCGCCGCGAGCGAATCTCGATTCGCCATACTCATGCTTCTGCTCCACGCCGCGCGATGCGGCGCGGCGGCGAAGGCGAGGTGATGTCCGTTGGCCAGAGCCAGCCGACGAGCGTGATGATGAGAGCGGCGACGCCGAGAATTGCGAGCCACCACGCGCTCGTCAACATTCCATAGAAGAAGCCGAGCAGCGAGAGCGAGAGAAGCACCGGCCAGAGCGAATCATCGGGCATGCGGAGAACCTCCTCGGGATCGGAGTCCAGCGCGGACGTCCCGAATGTTTCGCGCCCGCTCCCGAGCAACGCCCCTCGGTCGAGTTGGCTCTGACCCTGTTCGCCGAGCCGCGCCTCCCACAAGGGATACGGACTGCGTACCGTCGGCATCACGGCGAAGTTGTACGGCGGCGGCGGCGAGCTCGTGGACCACTCGAGCGTTGCCGCATCCCAGGGATTGCATCCCGCCGGCTCGCCGTGTCGCAGCGAGCGCAGAAAATCGACGATGAAGAGCAATACCCCTACTGCAAACACGTACGCGCCGAGCGTGGTGACGAGATTAACCGAATCCCATCCGAGCCCGGATTGATACGTGTAGATGCGACGGGGCATTCCCAGTATCCCAGCGATGTGCATTGGGAAAAAGCCCAGGTTGAAGCCGACGAACATCGTCCAGAACACCCACCTTCCGAGGCGCTCCGACAGCATGCGGCCGGTGATCTTGGGGAGCCAGTAATAGAGTGCGCCGAACACGGGGAACACGTTGATGCCGATGAGCACGTAGTGCAGATGAGCCACGACGAAATAGCTGTCGGTGAGCTGCCAGTCGAACGGCACGGATGCCGTCATCACCCCGCTCACACCGCCGATAACGAACAGGATGATGAAGCCCGCCATGAAGAGAAACGGCGTCTTGAATTTGGGTCGCCCTTGCCAGATGGTCGCAATCCAGGCGGCGATGGAGACGCCGCTCGCGATGGAGATCACCATGCTGCTCGCGCTGAAGAAGTCGGCGGAGAGTTGCGGCAGTCCCGTGGCGAACATGTGGTGCACCCACACGCCGAAGCCGAGCAGTGCGGTGGCGATGGTGGAGAGTACCACGAACGTGTAGCCCGCGAGCGGGCGGCGGCAGAACGTCGGGATGATCTCCGACGCGAGTCCGATCGCCGGCAGCACGACGATGTAGACCCATGGATGCCCGAACATCCAGAAGAGATGTTGCCAGAGCATCGGGTGACCGCCGCGCGCCGCGTCGAAGAAGTGCATGCCGAACCGTCGATCGAAGAAGAGCATGATGCAGGCGACCGTGAGCGCGGGCACCGCGAACACCACGGAGAACGAGGTCGTGAGCGTCCCCCACATCATGATCGGCACACGGTTTATCGACATACCGGGCGCGCGGAGCTTGAAGAACGTCGTGATGAAATTCACGGCGCCCACGGTGGTGGAAATGCCGAGGAAGATCAGTCCGAGGGCGTAGAAGTCCATGTTCAGCCCGGGAGAGAACGCGCGCTCCGTCATCGGGACGTACGCGAACCACCCGCCATCGGGAGCCTGGCCCACGAGAAAGCTCGAGTAGAGAAAGATCCCCGACATGAGGAAGGTCCAGTAGCTCAGCGCGTTGACGCGCGGATATGCCATGTCGCGCGAACCGATCAGCAGGGGCCAGAGATAGTTGCTGAAGCCCGACAGCACCGGCGAAGCGAAGAGGAAGATCATCGTCACACCGTGCATCGTGAAGAGCTGGTTGTACGCTTCCGGCGACATCAGGTGCTCGCCCGACTGAGCGAGCTGCGCACGCATGGCCGCGGCTTCGAGCCCGCCCAGCAGGAAGAAAACGAATGCCGTGACGAGATACCGCTTGCCGATGGTCTTGTGATCAACGCTCGACAGGGTGCCGAGCAGTCCGCGCGGTGTTTCCCAGATGTCGCGCAGGAGGTCGGTGGGTGCCTCGAGGTCGGTTACGATGGCCACGCCCGCTCTCCTAGCGCAGCGTCTCGAGGTACGCGAGCAGCGCGCGAGAGTCCGCTGCGGGAAGCGCGATCGTGGGCATGCCGCTGCCGGGCTTCAATGTCTGAGCATTGGCGATCCAGCCGGCGAGGTTGCCACGCGTGTTTGGAAACGTTCCGGCCGCGATGGTGCGCCGGCTCTCGAGATGGGTGAGGTCGGGACCAATGCGTCCTTGCGCCTTCGAGCCGCGAACGGTGTGACAGGATGCGCAGGCCGCTCTCTCGAATACGATTTGTCCTCGCTTCGCCACGGAATCGGTTGGTGCGTTCGCCACTGCGTTCTGGGCAGCAAGCCACGCGTCGTGCTGCTCCGGCGTCTCGGCCACCACGACGAGATTCATGTGCGCGTGCTGCACCCCGCAGTATTCCGCGCACTCTCCCCAGAACGTTCCGGGGCGATCGGCCTCCATCCACATCGTGTTGTGCTGTCCCGGTATAAGGTCCGTTTTACCAGCGAGGCGCGGAACCCAGAAGCTGTGAATCACGTCGGCGGACGTGAGCTCGAGACGCACGCGCCTTCCCGCTACCACGTGCAGCTCATTCGCGCTCACCACTGGTTGGCCCGGCGCGTCCGGGTATCGCACCTCCCACCACCATCGATGCCCGATCACCTGGACCGTCGGCATGGTGCGCAGCGGTGAATCCGCGAGCGCGGACTGCGTGAGCACGCTGAACAGGAATGCCGCGACGAGAATTACTGCGGGAGCGATCACCCCGCCGATCACGATCCAGCGCACGCCCCCTCTGGCGCGCTGCACCTCTTCGCCTTGGCCGGCGCGAGAGCGGACGAGTGCGCCCAGCAGCACTGCGGCGACGATCACCGTCACCGCGATCGCAATGCTCGTGAGAATCCATCCGAGCACGCCGATTCGGTGGGCCGCCGATCCCGCGCTGCTGAAAATCGACGGCGCACCCGCACACGATGCGCTCAGAGCGGCGAGCGCGAGCGATTCCGCACACGTCCGGCCGATACCGCCGCGACGTTTCACGATTCCTGCTGGCTCTCAGCCACGATGCTCATTCTTTCGATCCAGCCTCCACCAGCCACTTCGTCAGAAACACGAGTCCCGCCATCTGAACCCACTCCGAAACCAGATTGCCCACTACCTGACCCCATTTGCCTTGCGGATCCATTCGCAAAAAAAGCACCGCCCAGCCAATACCGGTGACGATGATGAAGAGGAGAAGCGAATGCTTGTGCACAAGCTCGCGCACACGATTCCGTTTTTTCCCGCGCACCGGATTGCTGTCGGCCGAGCCAACCTCGTACAGGAAAGTCGTGCCGACGATGATCAGGAGTGAGCCGCTCCAATCAGCGACAGCGTTGCCGAAAAACGCACCGAGGTGCGATTTCGGATCGAGTACGAAGTAGCCGGCGATCCACACCAGCAGAAGAGTGGCCGCCACCATGCTCAGCGAGTGGCGATGGACCCAGGATCGTTTGCGGGATTTGCTTCTGCGCATTTGTCGTGTTGGTGCAGCCGGTCCGTATATCGCAAGACGTTTGCCTCCGCGATCGCCTCGAGCTTTCGCCAATGGCATGAATTAGGCATCAAGCGTTTTCCGCAATTCCGAGCACGAGTGCATAGCAGTGACTTCTGTCTTCACCGAGGATGGTGTGATGAGCCGACCAACGTGTCGCTTCGCAATCAGTCTCATCGCACTTGCATCTGTCTCAGTTGTACTAGGCGCCTGCTCCGGTGACGGACCCCGGCCCGCAGCGGCAAAGGAACCAACTCCCAATCCACCCGCCGCAACCTATTCGCAGCCCGGCGCCGACAAGCCCGGCGAATGGACGCTCCCCGGCCGCGACTTCGGCGGAACGCGATTCAGTCCGCTCGATCAGATCAACAGCTCCACGGTAAAAAATCTTCACGTCGCGTGGACCTTCTCCACCGGCGTGCTGAACGGTCACGAGGGTCAGCCGCTCGTCGTGAACAACACGATGTACGTCACCACGCCGTGGCCCAACATCACGTACGCGCTCGATCTCACGGACGCGCACGCACCCGCGAAGTGGGCCTACGCGCCGCCCACCGCATCCGCCGCCAAAGGCGAGGCGTGCTGCGATGTCGTCAATCGCGGCTCGTCGTACGCCAACGGAAAAATCGTCTGGAATCTGCTCGACGGGCACACCGTTGCCGTCGACGCGAAAACGGGAAAGACCCTCTGGTCCGTCAAGCTCGCCGACATCAACAAGGGCGAGACCATCACCATGGCGCCGCTCATCGCGAAGGGAAAAGTGTACGTCGGCGTGAGCGGCGCGGAGATGGGAGTGCGCGGATGGGTCCAGGCTCTCGATCTCAACGATGGACACACCATCTGGAAGGCCTACACAACCGGTTCCGACAAGGACGTTCTCCTCGGCGCCGACTTCAAGCCGTTCTACTCCTCCATGCAGGGCACCGATCTGGGCATTAAGACGTGGCCCACAGATCAATGGAAGCTCGGCGGCGGCACCGTGTGGGGATGGATCACCTACGATCCCGAAACCAATCTGATCTTCTACGGCACCGGGAATCCCGGAGTGTGGAACCCCGACCTGCGCCCCGGCGACAATCTCTGGTCGATGACCATCTTCGCGCGCGACCCCGATACAGGTGCTGCGAAGTGGGCATATCAGATGACGCCGCACGACATGTGGGATTACGACGGCGTGAACGAGAGCATCGTCGCGGACATCACGATCAGCGGCCAGCCGCGAAAGGTGCTCCTTCATGCAGATCGCAACGGTTTCTCGTACGTCATCGATCGCACCAACGGCCAATTGATCAGCGCCTCACCGTTCATCTTCACCAACTGGGCAACCGGCATCGACATGAAGACCGGCCGCCCGCAGGTGGTGCCGAGCAAGATGACGAAGCAGGGCGTGGTCGCGCGCAACATCTGCCCGTCGTCCACGGGAGGCAAGGACCAGCAACCCAGCGCGTTCTCGCCGCGGACTGGGCTCTGGTACATCCCGGCGACGAACGATTGCATGGACTACGAGGGAACCGCGGTGAGCTACATCTCCGGAACTCCGTACCTGGGCGCCGACGTGCGCATGTACAAGGGTCCGGGCGGCAATCGCGGTGAGCTCGTCGCGTGGGATCCCGCGCAGGGCAAGAAGGTGTGGGGGATCAAGGAAAACTTTCCGCTCTGGAGCGGCGTGCTCGTCACCGCGGGCGACGTCGTGTTCTACGGAACGATGGACGGATGGGTAAAAGCCATCGACGCCAAGACCGGCGCGCCGCTCTGGAGCTTCAAGACCGGCTCCGGCGTCATCGGCAATCCAATCGCGTACACGGGTCCCGATGGCAAGGAGTACATCGCGATCTACACGGGCGTCGGGGGCTGGATGGGGGCGATCGCTTCGGCGAATCTTTCACCGGACGATCCAACCGCCGCCCTCGGCGCTACCGGCGCCGCGCCAGATCTCAAAAAGTACACGGCGCCGGGCGGAATGCTCTTCGTGTTCGGGTTGTGAGGCAATTGATCGTGCCCGCCGCCTGTGCACTCGCGCTCGGAATAATGCCGTCCGGCGCGAACGCCCAGCGCATAATCCCGGGCGGCGGCCCGGCGGAAGCTGCTTTGCGCGTTTGCTCCGATCCGAACAACATGCCGTTCTCGAACGAGAACCGCGAAGGTTTCGAAAACAAAATCGCGGACCTGCTCGGCAAGGCAATGCATTCGCACGTCGAGTACACGTGGCGAGCGCAGCGTCGCGGCTTCATCCGCAACACGCTCGGCGCCCGCTCGTGCGACGTCATCATGGGCATGCCGACGCAGAGCGACATGGTGCGCACCACGCGCCCGTACTACCGGTCGACGTACGTTTTTCTCTATCGCCGCGACCGCGGCTATCACATCACGTCGCTCGATGACGCCGCGCTGAGAAAGCTCCGCATCGGCGTGCACTTCATCGGCGCGGACTATGGAAATCCGCCGGTGGCGCAAGCGCTCGCGCGCCGCGGGATGGTCAAGAACGTCGTGGGCTACAGCATCTACGGCGACTACTCCAAGCCGAATCCGCCCGCGGCGCTCGTCGATGCGGTGGCGAAGGGCGACGTCGACATCGCGATCATCTGGGGACCGTTCGCCGGCTACTTCGCGCCAAAGGAGCGAGTCCCGCTGGAGATCGTTCCCGTTTCGCCGGTCACCGATCCGGGCTCGCTTCGCTACACCTTCGACATCTCGGTCGCCGTGCGGCGCGGAGACGACTCGCTCGCGGTCGCGCTCCAGCACGCCATCGACACGAATCGCGATACCATCCAGCGAATTCTCGACCACTATCACGTGCCGCGCGCGGAGCTGCCGATCGCCGATGCGCGTTCCCACGGAGGGCACTGACATGCGCGCACTGCCGCGTCTCCCACTCGGTCGCGCGTTCTTCCTCTGCGCGGGCATCCTCGCCGTTGCCGCGTGCCAGCGAAAGAACGAGGGCTACGAGGAGCCCTTGTCGCACCCCGGTGGTGTCGCGAAGTCGATGATCACCGACAGCACCGGCGGCGTCGTTCCCGGCATTCACGCGAACGTCGCATACGGCAATCTCGTGAATCCGTACACTGGGCAGGTCGCGGCCGAGCGGGATGGGCGGCGGCTGTTCCTCGCGTACAACTGTGTGGGCTGTCATGGCGGGCGCGCGGGCGGCGGAATGGGACCCAGCCTCCGCGACAGCGCGTGGGCGTATGGCGAAAGCGATGCCGATCTGTACGCGACGATCGTCGAAGGGCGCCCGGCCGGAATGCCGACGTGGGGAGGGAGGATTCCGCCGGATCAGATCTGGAAGCTGATCACGTACATCCGAACGCTGCGCACGCCGGCGGAGCCCGATCCACCGCCGAAGGCGACTCAACCCAACATCAAGTAAGCGCGCGATGCCGACCGACTCGTCGCGCTCGCCTCTTGCTGCCGCGCTGCTGCTCCCGCTCGTCGCTGCCGCGTGCGCGCATGCGCCGTCGCCGATGCTCCCCGCGAGCGAGCCCGCGGCGCATCTCGCCACGCTCGGCTGGTGGCTCATCGGGGTCGCGACGCTCGTTTTTCTCGTCGTGCTCTTCATGCTGCTCGTGCCGCTGCGCGAGCGGCGCCACACAATCGATCGCGCGGACGTCGCGCCGCCGCACAACGAGCGGCTGATCCTGATCGCGGGCGCGCTCGTGCCGGCGATCATCCTCATCGGAGTCTACATCGGCACGCTGCAGACGCTGAACGCCACGGCCACGCCGGCGGTGCGTCCGAAGTACATGATCGAGGTCACAGGGCATCAGTGGTGGTGGGAGATCCATTACGTCTCGGCGGACTCGAGCGGCGAGTTTACCACCGCGAACGAGATTCACATCCCGGTGGGCGAGCCCGTGGCGCTGCGCGTAGCGTCCGGCGACGTCGCGCACAGCTTCTGGGTGCCGCAGCTGCAGGGAAAGATCGATGCGATTCCGGGGCAGACGAACAGCTTCTGGATTCGCGCGGACAAGGTGGGTACGTACCGTGGCGAATGCGCGGAGTACTGCGGAACGCAGCACGCGCACATGGCGATGGCCGTCGTTGCAGAGCCGATGGACAAATTCCAGGAGTGGATGCGCACGCAGCGTGCGCCCGCGCCCGAGCCAACCGACAGTCTCAGCACGAGGGGGCTGGCCGTGTTCAAGAGCGCGCCCTGCGTGCTCTGCCACACGATTCGTGGCACCGACGCCGGCGGCCGCATGGGACCCGATCTCACGCACATCGCTACGCGCCTCACGCTGGGCGCGGGGGCGGTGGACAACACGCCCGGAACGATGGCAGGGTGGATCGCGAATGCCCAGGCGTTCAAGCCGGGAAGCGACATGCCGCAGATCCAGCTCGACGGCAAGAGCATGTCGGCTCTTCTCGCTTACCTCGAGACGCTGCGCTGACCGCGGCGACCACCAGGGAGAGAACCGTGGCTACAATCGCCGAGCGACTGCACGAGGAATGGACGACGCCGCACACGCTGTACGGCACGCTCGCCACCGTCGATCACAAGACGATCGGCAAGCGCTACCTCGTGACGGCGTTCGTCTTCCTGCTGCTGGGCGGGCTCGAGGCGGCGCTGATGCGTTGGCAGCTCAAGGGACCGAATCAGCATCTGCTCACGCCTGAGATGTACGACCAGCTGTTCACGATGCACGGCACGACGATGATCTTCTTTTACGCCGCGCCGATCCTCTCCGGCTTCAGCAACTATTTGTGGCCGCTGATGCTCGGTTCGCGTGACATGGCGTTCCCGCGGCTCAACGCGGTGTCGTACTGGATCTTTCTCTTCTCGGGAATCTTCCTGTACACGAGTCTGTTCATGGGCCAGATGCCCGACCGCGGGTGGTTCGCCTACGCGCCGCTCACGGAGCTGCAGTACTCGCCCGCGCTCAACATGGACTTCTACTCGCTAGGGCTGATTTTTCTTTCGATCTCCACCACGGTAGGAGCGATCAACTTCATCGCGACCGCGCTCACGCTGCGCGCGCCGGGAATGTCGATCAACCGGCTGCCCGTGATGATCTGGAGCACGCTCACGATCTCGACTGCGGTCCTCTTCGCGATGCCGTCGCTTTCGGTCGCGCTCGCGTTCCTGTTTTTCGACCGGCACCTCGGCATGCACTTCTTCCAGGCGGCGCAGGGCGGGAGTCCGCTCCTCTGGCAGCATCTCTTCTGGATCTTCGGGCATCCGTGGGTCTACATCATCGTGCTGCCGGGGATGGGGATGATCTCGATGATCATCCCGACATTCTGCCGGCGGCCGCTCGCGGGCTACACGTACGTGGTGCTTGCGACCGTGCTCACGGGGATTCTTGGATTCGGCGTGTGGGTGCACCACATGTTCGCAACAGGGCTGCCCATTCTGGCTCTCAGCTTCTTCAGCGCTGTGAGCCTCACGATCGTGATCCCGAGTGGCGTGAGCATTTTCGCGTGGCTCGCAACGCTGTGGGGATCGCGCCCACTTATCCGCACGCCGATGCTGTTCGCGCTCGGCTTCATCGCGCTGTTCGTGATCGGCGGCATTTCGGGCGTGATGACGGCCGCGGTGCCGTTCGACTGGCAGCTCACCGACACGTACTTCATCGTCGCGCACATTCACTACGTGCTCATCGGCATCAACGTGTTCCCGGTGCTCGCCGGATTCTACTACTGGCTGCCCAAGATCACGGGACGAATGCTCAGCGAACGATTGGGCAAGTGGAATTTCTGGGTGATGTTCATCGGCTTCAACGTCGCCTTCTT
>JANWLO010000024.1 GCA_025450815.1 Gemmatimonadaceae bacterium | reverse complement strand
CGCGGATCCCATCTGGTCCCCCGACGCGACGCACATCCTCTTTCGCGACACCGAGGCACAGCTCTGGGTCGTCGACGTCGCGAGCGGCAAGTTCACCACCATCGACTCCGATACCTACAACGAACCAGGGCGCGGATTCGACGCCGCATGGTCGCCCGATTCGAAATGGGTCGCGTATTCGAAGTCCCTCGACAATCAGCTGCGCGCGATCTTCCTGTATTCGTTCGCCTCGGGGAAGGCGACGCAGCTCACCGATGATCTGGCGGACGCCATCACTCCGTCGTTCGATGCGAGCGGAAAGTATCTCTACTTCCTGGCGAGCACGAACTACGCGCTGAATGCGGGCTGGCTCGACATGAGCTCCATGGAGCGCCCCGTCAGGCGCAACATCTATCTGGCAGTGCTCGGCGCACACGATCCCTCGCCGCTCACGCCCGCTCCAGCCGACGAAGCCGAGCGCTCGGTGGGACACGCCGACTCGGCGCCTGCCGCGCCGCCGACGGCGAAGCGCGCCGCCTCGCACCTCGCTGCGACGCCGCCCGAGTCGCCGTCCGCCAAGCGCGTCGTCATCGATCTCGAGGGCATCCGCGATCGCATCGTGCCACTTGCCGCCCCGGCCGCGGAATACGGCTCGCTCGAGGCCGGAAGCGCGGGCTCGTTCTTCTACATCGAGACACGCGCGGGCGCGCCGCCGGGAGCGCCAGGCACGCTCCTTCAATTTCAACTCGCCGCGGGGAAGCCGCATCCATTCCTCGAGGGAGTGCGCTCCTACGCCGTCTCTGCGGACGGCAAGAAGATTCTCTACGACGCGGGCGCCAACCATTGGGGCGTCATTCCCACCGAGCAGCCGGCCAAGCCCGGCGACGGCATGCTCGACGTGGATCAGCTCGAGACGCTCGTCGATCCGAAGGCGGAATGGGCCGAGATATTTCGCGAGACGTGGCGCACCGAGCGTCAGTTCTTCTACGATCCCAAGATGCACGGGAACGACTGGAAGAAGATCTACGACAAGTACGCCGACTTCGTACCCTACGTCCGCCACCGCGCCGATCTCGGTTACCTCATCGCGACCGTGGGCGGCGAGCTTACGGTCGGACATTCGTATCTCGAGGGGGAAGGCGATGTCCCGGACACGGCGCACGTCTCCGTCGGTCTCCTCGGCGCGGACGTCACGGTGGATCACGGGCGCTATCGCATCGGACACATCTTCACGGCCGGTAGCTGGAACCCGCGGCTTCGCGCGCCGCTGAGTGTGCCCGGCCTCAAGGTGGCGGAGGGCGACTACATCCTCGAGGTGAACGGCCGCCCGCTCGCGCCGTCGGAGAACTTTTACAGCGCGTTCGTGGGCGTCGCGGAGAAGGCGACGACGTTGCGACTGAGTCATTCGCCCACGGCGGATGGATCGTGGACCGTGACGGTGACGCCTGTCGGCGACGACGAGGGGCTGCGCACGCAGGCCTGGATCGACGACAATCGCCGCACGGTAGACAAGCTGTCCGGCGGACGTCTCGCCTACGTGTGGCTTCCCAACACCTCGGTCGGCGGCTACACGGCATTCAACCGCTACTTCTTCGCGCAGCAGGGCAAACAGGGCGTCATCGTCGATGAGCGCTACAACCAGGGCGGCTCCGTCGCGGACTACATCGTGGACCTGCTGGCTCGCAAGACCTTGGGATACTTCGCGCGGCGCGCGGGCAAGACTATCACCGAGCCCATGACCGGAATCCCGGGACCGAGAGTGATGATCATCAACGAATCCGGCGGCTCGGGCGGCGACGCGCTGCCGTATCTCTTCCACGAAATGAAGATCGGCACGCTCGTGGGCACGCGCACGTGGGGCGGCCTGGTGGGCACCCTCGGCGACGCATCGCCGATCGACGACGGAGGAATCACCGCGCCGGACCTCGCCTTCTACGATCTGAAGGGCAAATGGGCGGTGGAGAACGAGGGAGTGACGCCCGACATCGAGGTGGAGAACACCACCGCGGAAGATGTCAAAGGTCACGACACGCAGCTCGAGCGCGCGGTGGCCGAGGCGCTCAAGCTCCTCGAGGCGAACCCGGTGCAGCGCGTGCCGCGGCCCGCGCCGATCGATCGGGTGACGCAGTGAGCGCGCCCCGTCGTTTCGCCGTAGCGCTCGCGATTGCCATCGTCGCGTCGCCAGCGATCGCGCGTGCGCAGCAGAGGCCCGACCTCAAGGCGTTCGACGCGTACGTGGCGCACGCCGCGCGCGATTGGCGCGTGCCTGGACTCGCGATCTCCATCGTGAAGGACGATTCGCTGGTATTCGCCAAGGGCTACGGCGTGATCCAGATTGGCAAGCCCGCGCCCGCCACCGAACACACGAGATTTGCGATCGGGTCCACCACCAAAGCCATGACCACCGCGGCCCTCGCGATGCTCGTGGACGAGGGGAAGCTGCACTGGGACGATCGCCTGATCGACATCCTTCCCGACTTCCAGCTCTACGACTCGTACGCCACGCACGAGATGACCGTGCGCGACATGCTCACGCACCGCAGCGGGCTGCCGGGCACCGATCTGCTCTGGGTAATCCCCCAGAACAACATGAGCACCGCCGAGATGATGCACCGGCTGCGCTACGTTAAGCCGACGTCGTCGTTCCGCTCGCACTGGGAATACCAGAACGTGGTGTACTCGATCGGAGGGCTCATCGTCGAGCGCATTTCGGGCATGCCGTGGCAGGATTTTGTTCGCAAGCGGATCTTCACTCCGCTGGGGATGAACGAGACAGTGCCCCTCATCTCGGAGGTGCTGGGGCAGCCCAACGTCGCGGTGCCGCACGACCTCGTGAACGACACCGTGTCAGTGGTGCCCGTGCGCACCACCGACGCCGTGGCGTCCGCCGGCTCGGTGTGGTCGAGCGTTTCCGACATGTCGAAGTGGATGCGATTCATGCTCGACAGCGGCCGGGTGGGCACGAAGCAGCTCATTCAGCCGGCGACGTTCAAGGAATTCATGGCGCCGCAGATCCAGGCGCCGATGGAGGAGTACCCCGCGCTCGAGCTCTCGAAGCCGGCATTCTTCAGCTACGCCTTCGGCTGGTTCGTGGAGGAGTACCACGGGCACACGATCTGGATGCACACCGGAAGCATCGATGGCATGTGCGCGCTCATCGCGCTCGAGCCGGACAAGAAGCTCGGTGTATACGTGCTCGAGAATCTCGACCACGCGGAGCTGCGGCACGCGCTCATGTTCGAGGTGCTCGACATGTTCGACGGTGGTGCTCTCAAGTCACATCGTGACTGGAGCAAGGATGTCCAGGCGCTCTTCGCCGCCAAGCGGGCGGAGAGACCCTCGCGCCGCAACGCCCGCCCGGCGGCAGGGGATAGCGCCGCGCCGGCCTCGCTCCCGCTCGACCGCTATGCGGGCACCTACACCGATTCCACCTACGGCACCATCACGGTGTCGGAAGCCAACGGCTCGTTGCACGCGCGATACGAAAAGTGGGACGTCGGCGATCTGGTGCACGGCAGGTACGAGGAGTTCCACAGCAAGGTGCGCGACCCGCTCGAGGGGATCACGCAGATCACCTTTGTCCCCGATGGACAGGGACACACGAGCGCGCTGCGCTTTTTTGGCCAGGCGTTTCCGAAAGACATTCCGAGGACCGACAAATGACAGGGACGCATAGCACCTTCGTTCGCGCGCCACTCGTTCGCCTCTGTGTCATCGCGGTATGCGCGGCATGCGCGGCGTGCACGAGCAAGGCGCCCGATGCCGGCGCGCGGCACGACACCACCGCCGCCGCGGGCGACACGGCCAAATCCATCGCGATCACACCGACGTTCGACAAAGTCGATACGATGATCGCCATGCGTGACGGCGTGAAGCTGCACACCGTGATCTTCACGCCGCGAGGCGCCAGCATGGACCTGCCGATACTGATGTCGCGCACGCCGTACGGCATTGACGGCATGGACAACGCGCTCGGGAGCCCGTCGCTCAAGTATCTGAACAAGGATGGCTACATCTTCGCGTTCCAGGACATTCGCGGCCGCTTCGAGTCGCAGGGGCAGTTCGTGATGCTCCGGCCCATGCGGAACAAGAGCGACAAGAAGGCGATCGACGAGAGCACCGACGCGTGGGACTCGATCGACTGGCTCGTCAAGCACGTGCCGCACAACAACGGACGCGTGGGCATGCTCGGCACGTCGTATCCGGGGTGGCTCACGGTGATGGCCATGCTCGATCCGCATCCCGCGCTCAAGGCGGTGTCGCCCCGCGCCTCGCCGGCAGACATGTTCATCGGCGATGACTTCCATCACAACGGCGCGTTCCGGTTGAGCTACGGCTTCGAGTACTCCACGATGATGGAGACGAACAACAAGTTCGCGAAATGGGACTTCAAGGATCCGGACACGTACGACTGGTACCAGAAGCTCGGCTCGCTCGCGAATGCGAATCCGAAGTTCCTGCACGGCAAGCTGCCGACCTGGAACAACTTCGTGAACCATCCCAACTACGATGGCTTCTGGCAGACGCAGGCCGTTGGGTCGAGTCTCGCCCAAGTGACGGTTCCTACGCTCAACGTGGCGGGGTGGTGGGATCAGGAGGACTTCTACGGCCCCATCAGGATCTACGAGACTCTGGAGAAGAACGACCCGCAGCATCTGAACTTCCTCGTGGTGGGGCCCTGGAACCACGGCGGGTGGAACTCACCCACCGGCGAAAAGCTCGGCGCGATCGACTTCGGAAGCCCCACCTCGGAGACGTTTCGCAAGGACATCGAGGCGCCCTTCTTCGCGCACTGGCTCAAGGATCAGGGCACGCTCAAGCTCGCGGAGGCAACGACGTTCGAGGCGGGAGCGAACAAGTGGCGGTCGTTCGACAGCTGGCCGCCGAAGAGCGGCGTGAGCGATCGAAAGCTGTACATGCGCGCCAACCACGAGCTTTCCTTCGACGCCCCATCGGAGACCGGCGCGACGGCGGCGGACAGCTACGTGTCCGATCCGGCGAACCCGGTGCCCTATCGCGAGCGTCCCATCCGCCCGACGTATGGCGACTCATCCACGTGGACGCGCTGGCTCGTGGACGATCAGCGCTTCGCGCAGGCGCGCAAGGACGTGCTGAGCTGGCAGACCGCGCCGCTCACTCAGGATGTCGTGATCTCGGGCGCGTTGGCCGCACATCTCTTCGCGTCCACCACCGGCTCGGACGCCGACTGGATCGTGAAGCTCATCGACGTGTACCCGGACTCCACCGCCGATCCCAAGCTCGCTGGCTACGAGCTGATGGTCGCCAACGATGTGCTGCGCGGCCGCTTCCGCGACGGCTTCGAGCACCCCGAGCCCGTCACGCCTGAGGCGGTCGAGAAATATGTCGTGGACCTGCACACGCAGGATTATCGATTCCTCAAGGGGCACCGGATCATGGTCCAGGTGCAGAGCAGCTGGTTCCCGCTCATCGACCGGAATCCGCAGACCTTCGTCGCCAACATCTTCAAGGCGAAGGACTCGGACTTCAAGCCGGCCACGCAGAGCATCCACCGCTCGGCATCGGCCGCGTCGTACATCGAGATGCCGGTGGAGGAGACGCCCGCCGCGGCGGGACCGCAGTAGGGTAGCTAAAACAGTCTAGGTCAACTGCGGACCGCAGAGACGCAGAGGAGAACACAGAGGCACAGAGGTGGACGAGAGTCGAATCGAATCGTCGATGACGATGTTTCGATATCGCCCGAACGGGCACTAACAATTTGAAGTTGTTAGTCGCAGAACGCGCGTGGCCTTCGCCATCTCTGTGTCTCTCTCGGCCGTTCTCCGTGTCTCTGCGGTGATGCAGTTTCCTGTTCACTGATCCCTAAAACGACGTGATCAGAGCGCGAGAGACCTTCGCGGAGTCGCCGACGTACGCGAAATGCGTTCCGCGCATGTATTTCCGCGACGCATCGCGGATGTCCTGCGGCGTCACCGCGCGCAGCTGCTCCACGAACTTCTCGGCGAGCCGGTAGTCGCCACCATACAGCTCCGCGCGCGCGATCTGATTCGCCTGCTCGGCGTCCGTCTCGTTGTTCAGGTAATACTCGGTGATGAACTGCTGCACGATCACGTTCAGGTTTTCGGCGTCGAGCAGCGTCGTCTGCATGCGCAGAATCTCGTGGCGCATGATGCCGAGTGCGGAGTCGGGAAAGACGGTCGTGACGTACAGCCCGCCCGATGAGATCGCGCGCTCGATGAACGGCGCGGACACGTCGTACGTGAGATTCCGGCGAACTCGGATCTCCGTGAACAGCCGGCCGCTCAGCACCGACGTCGCGATTCGGAGCGCCTGATAGTCCGGGCTCGTGGAGCGCGGACCGGCGTAGTAGCCGAGCAGGTAGTTGGTGGGCAGTTGGCGCTGAACGTACATGACGGAGGCGGGGCTCGCCGGCGGATCCGGGGGCGGAGTCCACTTGTAAGTCCCGCGCGGCAGCGTGCCGATGGTCGGCGCGATGAGCTTCTCGAGGCGCGCGCGCTCGATGTTCCCCACCACCACCAGCAGCATGCGCGACGTCACCATCTGCGTCGCACGGTACTTCTGCAGGTCGGCCGGGGTGATCGACGAGAGCGACTGTTCGCTTCCCGTTGCTGGAATCGAATACGGCTGGCCAGCGAAGAGCAGGCTGTCCGCGAGTCCCTGCACGAGATCGTCGGGCGAGTCGTTGCGCTGCTTGACGGCGCTCAGCACCTGCGCGCGAACGAACTCGACATCGGATGTCGCGAGCGTGGGCGCCATGAGACGGTCGGCGAAGATCGCCCAGGTGCTGTCGAAGGTGTCCCGCACGCCGCGGAACCCGTACATCGTCCAGTCATCGCGCGGCTCGACCACGATCGTGCTACCCAGCGCCGCCATCTTCGCGCGGAGCACGTCGCGCGCGTAGTGCTTCGTGCCGCGCTCGGACACCCAGAGGAGAAAAGGCTCGATGCCGGCGTTCTGCGACGTCACCTGCTGATCGCCGCCGATGAGATAGAGATTCGCGGCGACGACATCGTTCGCGGTATTACGTCGCAGGATCACGTGCACTCCGCTCACGTCGAACACCGTGGTGGAGGTGTCGTTGGCCGCCGACTGAGCCCGCGCGCCAGGCACCGCGCCCGGCGCGAGCGACAGCGCAGCCGCCAATGCAACGCACGCCGCGCGACCCGCGGGGGCGCGGCTCATTGCACACCCACGGTCGCGGCGCGCTCGCCCTGAATCAGCTCCTGCGTCGTGAGACCGAGCGATTTGCGATCTTCGGGGGAGAGCAAGACGCCCGTGACGTGCGGCTTGCCAACGATGTACGTGTGCGCGTACGCGCGAAGATCGGCCGGAGTGCGCTTCGCCATGTTGTCGATGTATCCCATGTAGTAGTCGAGCCCGGCGACACTCCACCAGAATCCCAGCTCGTGTGCGAAGCCCGACGCGCGCTCGAGACCGAGAACCGTGTTCACGGATCGCTGTTGCTTCTGCAGCGCGACATCGGCGGCGGTGAAGTATCCCGGCTGGTCGAATTTGGCGATTTCCTCGTCCAGCGCGGCGAGAGCAGGGCGGAGCTTGTCGGCGGTCGTCTCGCCGCTGATGGTGATCGGCCCGGTGTGATTGAGCGTGTAGTAGTTGACGATAATCGAGTGCCAGAGCCCACTGTCCACGAGCCGCCGCTGGAACGCGGAGCCGTCCTGGTTCATCACGTCGGAGAAAACGTCCGCCGCGTACGTCGCCTGCGGATCCTTGCCCACGCTTGGCCCCAGCCATTGGACGAGCACAGCGACCGTGTTCACCGGCTCCTCGACGATCACGGCGTCGTTGCCCTTCAGCGGCGGCACGTCGGGAATCGGATTGGCGACGAACGGATCGGCGCCGCGCGGAATGTCGCCGAAGGTGCTCTCCGCGAGACGGAACACCGTGTCCGGCGAGACGTCGCCGGCGACGATGAGCGCCGCGTTGTTCGGGATGTAATAGAGATGCTGGATGTAGCGCATCTTCTCGGGCGTCGTGGAGCGTACTATGTCGCGGTCGCCGATCTTGTTCTTGCGACTCCACTCGGTGGTCCAGAGATGCTTGCCCATCAGTTCGTTCAGCCGGAAGAACGGGCTCGATTCCTGACGATCGTACTCGCCGAGCACGACCTCGCGCTCCGCCGCCAGCTCATCCTCGCGGAAGAGCGGCGAGCGGAACGCGGACGCGAGAAACTTCATCCCTCCAACGAGGCTGTCCGCGGGCACGGTGAGGTAGTAGTTCACCACCTCTTCCTGCGTCTGACCATTGAACACGGCGCCCAGCTCCGCCGCGCGATCGATGAACTGCTCAGGCTCCGGATAATCCTTGTTGCTCTTGAAGAACATGTGCTCGTAGAGGTGCGCGAGCCCTTCGTACTCGTGCGTCTGCGTGAACGAGCCGTTGCGCACGTCGATTTCTACGGTCGCGAGCGGAACGCCGTGATTCTCGACGACGATGACCTCGAGTCCGTTCGCGAGCACCTTCTGATGAATGATCTTCTCGAGCTTGGCGCGCTGCGAGAGTACCGGCGGCGTCGCCGCGGCGAGGTGCGGCGAGTGCGTCTGCTGCGCCGGGAGCGCCATTGCCGATAGCGCGATGGTGCAGGCGACGGCGAGCCAGCGCCGAGATGTACTCACTGGAATGGGCATTCCGCAAAGTTACTTGAAAGGGGTCGCCTTAATACACCGGGAATCGGGGCGGAGTGCCCCGCGTCCCGGGCCGGCCCCGATACGGGCGCTCACGCGCGTAGACTGACCGCCGCGAGGTTAGTCTCGAGAACGAATGAAATGAGCTCGTCCGCGGTAGACGTGGAGAAGGTGCGGGCGTTGGGTAGTATCCGTCCCCCAATCTCGTGCTCCCGCTGCTCGGCGCAAAGCCAGTCGCGCGCGCCGCGCGTGACGGAGGTTGGCGCTGCGGCGGGAATCGCCGCGATGTCGTCGGCGTCGACGACGAGGATGCGGAGATTCTCCTTGCCCTTCGTGTGCTCGAAGAAGCCGACGAGAGCATCCCGAAAGTGTGCGTCGCGCACTATGACGTACACGGGTTTGCGGAGAAGCAGACGCCACTCGCCGCCGATCATGTCCGCGCGCACGTCCGCGATGATGCACGGCTTCTTCGACTGCGCGGCGATGCGGCGCACGATCTTCTCGTGCGCTGGCGTCGTGACGACGAGATCTGCCTCGTGCACCTCCGGCGGCCGATGCCCCGTGATCAATACATCGGCGTTCACTCCGGCGGTCTCGAAGCCGTAGTCCTCTTCGAGCTCGCGGCACATTCCCGTGAGCTGGTCCGCAACGCCATGGATGACGACGGCGCGAAGCCGCAGCGTCTCGGTGGCTCGGCGCAGTGCGTCGATGACTCCGCGCACCGACATGTCGCGCGCACGCCCCTGCATGAGCACGTCGTGTAGCCATCGCTCGGCGGGCATCGGCTCGCGAGCGGCGCCAGCCGGCACGTTGGCGACGTAGATGCCGCCGCGCGGCCGCATCTCCACCAACCCCTCGACTACCAGCTGATGGTATGCCGCAACGAGGACGCGATGATCGACGTCGAAATCCAGCGCGAGCTCGCGCGTGCTGGGCAGACGGTCGCCGGCCGAAAGCGAGCCCGCGAGGAGTCCCAGCCGAACGCGGCGGCGCAGCAGGTCAGTGATCTCAAGACGTCGATCCATGGCAGCCTCCCGTGCTAGTTCTGTTCATACTAAATGTTACAGATCGCGCTGTCAATATCGTCTGTTCGCATATTCGTGGACAGAATGGCCCCTAAAATGCGTTGCCACTCGGATGTTTACGAATCTCGCCCGGAGTGCCGCTGGCCACACCTCCGCGGGATCTCAGCCGCCAGCGGGATGACAGGAGGAAGGGCATGGCTCAGAAGCAATCACTCGTGATCTCGTCCGCAGACCAGCTCCTGGAGGGTCGCACACGCCGCGACTTCCTCAAGGTGCTCGGGGTTGGCGGCATGCTCGTGCTGTTGCCGAGCGTGATCACCGCGTGCAGCAACGACAATACAATGACTGGCCCAAAGCCGGGAAGCGGTAACACCCTCACGATCGACTTCGTGAACGGCGACATCGCCGTGCTGCAGTTCGCCTACGCGCTCGAGCAGCTCGAGGCGGACTACTACACGCGCGTCGTGGCGGCGTTCGGTAGCTCCAATCTCTCGAGCGCCGAACAGGCGCTTCTGGGAGACGTGAAGAATCACGAGGTGATTCATCGCGAGTTCCTAAAGGCTGCGCTTGGCGCGTCGAACGGATTCACGATCACAGCAACATATCCGGGCGTGAGCTTCAATAGCCGTACGTCGGTGCTCGCCACGGCCGCCGCGTTCGAGGACCTGGGCGTCGCCGCTTACAACGGAGCCGCGCAATACCTCTCGAATGCGACCTATCTCACGCTTGCCGGCAAGATCGTCTCGGTGGAGGCGCGCCACGCGTCCGCGATTCACGATCTGATCTCACCCAAGAGCGACGCCTTTGCGCCGCAGGCGTTCGACGACGCGTTCAGTCCGCCGAAGGTCGCAACCATGGCGCAGTCGTACATCGTCGACAAGCTCGCTTTCGCGAACGCGCCCGGCACATTCGTGCAGGGTCCCAACAACAACGGCTGAGGAGTCCCGATCATGGACCAGAAAACTCTCTACGACACGATCGATCCCGAGATCATCACCCGCGTAAGCGCGCGCCACGACGAGATCTCGAACGGCGCATCCACCAACTCGAAGCTCGCCGCCGCGCTCGCTCTCGGCTCCATCCCTGTCGCGCTCGCCGCTTTGTCGAAGGACGTCTACGGGCAGGCGCCGAGCGACGTGCTGGATGTGCTGCAATTCGCGCTGTTGCTCGAGCATCTCGAATCGGAGTTCTACTCGCGCGGCGTCGCAGCGTCGGGGCTCATTGATGCGGCGGACGCGACAGTCTTTCAGACGATCAGCGCGCACGAGACGGCGCACGTGACCGCGCTCGAGGCGCTGATCATGGGCAAGAGTGCGACGCCGAATCCAAAGCCGACATTCGATTTCACGGCGCACGGTGCAGTGTCCGGCTTCAATTTCTCTGCGGGCCAGTACGACACCTTCAAGACTCTCGCGCAGGCGTTCGAGGACACGGGCGTCCGTGCGTACAAGGGGCAGGCGCCGCGACTCATCAACGACAAGGCCGTGTTGACGGCGGCGCTCACGATCCATTCGATCGAAGCGCGCCACGCGTCCGAGGTCAGGCGCCTTCGCGGGCTCAAAGGGTGGATTACGGGTGCCAGCCGGGACGATCTCCCGGCGTTCACACAGGGGATTTACGATGGCGAGGACAACGTGAATCAGGGAGGAGTGGACGTGAGCGGTCTGGCATTGACCGGATCGAATGGCGGCACCGCAGCCGCCACGCAGGCGTTCGACGAGCCGCTCACCAAGGATCAGGTGACCGCGATCGTGTCCCCGTTTATTGCATCAGCGTAACTTCCGGGAAGGGCGGGCGGCATCGCACGATGCCGCCGCGTCCGCCTCGATCACATCCTCCTCTGTGAGGCCCGCATGTTTGGTGGAATCGGACCGGAAAAGATCATCCTGCTGCTGATCGTAGTCCTGCTGCTCTTCGGCGCGAAGCGGATTCCGGAGATCGGCTCGTCGTTCGGCAGGGGAATCCGGGAGTTCAAAAAGAGCATTGGTGATACCGGCGACACCCCGGACACGCCGCCTGCGCGCGCCGACCTGCGCGAGCCCGCGCGCGACGTCGAGTCGCCGGCGCGCAGCGCGTCGACCGACGCCGAGCGGGAGCCGCGGCGGCTGAATTCCTGACTCGCGCGCTCGCGTGAGCCTCGAACCGGTTCGCGCGCACGACAAGGTTTCGCTGCGCGATCGCGACGCGCGCCCGCCCAAGGGGCTCGACGCGGACGACGATACTCTCGAGCGGAAGGTCGACAAGCTCCGCGATCGGCTCGCGACCCTGCAAGAGGCGCTGTACGCCGAGTCGAAGCAGTCGCTGCTCGTGGTGCTTCAGGCGCGCGACGCGGGAGGGAAGGACGGCACGATTCGCCGCGTCTTCAGCCTGGTGAACCCACAGGGGTGCGACGTACACTCGTTCAAGCAGCCGACACCGCAGGAGCTCGCGCACGACTTCCTCTGGCGCGCGCACGCCGTGGTGCCAGCTCACGGGATGATCGGCATCTTCAATCGCTCGCAGTACGAAGACGTGCTCGCGGCGCGCGTACACAAGCTCGTGCCCAAGGAAACGTGGAAGAAGCGCTTCGATCAGATCAACGACTTCGAGCGGATGCTCACGGAGAATGGCGTGACGATCGTGAAGTTTTTCCTGCACGTCTCGCGAGAGGAGCAGCGTGTGCGGCTGCTCTCGCGGCTCACGGACCCCACGAAGAACTGGAAGTTCGAGGCGGGCGACCTGAAGGAGCGCGACCTCTGGGACGACTACACGCACGCGTACCGCGATGTGTTCCGGAAGTGCAGCACGAAATGGGCGCCGTGGTACGTCGTTCCGGCGGACCGGAAGCATGCGCGCGACTATCTGGTGCTCGACACGCTCGTCTCGACGCTCGCGCGCATGCGCCCGCGCTATCCGAAGGCCGATCCCAAGACGCTGGCGCTCATGAAGGATCTTCGCGAGCCAGGATAGCCTGCGAGATCAATCCGCCGCGAAGAGCGCCGTAGTGAGGTAGCGCGCGCCGGAATCGGGGGCGATGCACGCCACGCGCTTCCCCGGCCCGAGCTCGCGCGCGATCTGCATCGCCACGAATACGATCGCGCCGCTCGACATCCCGACGAACAATCCCTCCTCGCGCGCGAGCCGGCGCGCGAGCGGGAACGCATCTTCCTCCCACGCCGTGACGATGCGATCGACCACGGTGCGGTCGAAGTTGTCGGGAATGAAGCCCGGACCCATCCCCTGAAACTTGTGCACGCCGCGCTCGCCGCCGCTCAGCACCGGTGAGCGCGCCGGCTCCACGGACACCACCAGCGTCTTCGGCGTGCGCTCCTTGATGTAGCGTCCCACGCCGCTGATCGTGCCGCCAGTTCCCGATCCGTACACGAACGCATCGATGCGCCCCTGCATCTGCTCCCACAGCTCGGGCGCCGTGAACTCGTAGTGCACGCGCGGATTCGCGGGGTTCGAGAACTGATTCGGCATCCATGCCCCCGTCTTGTCCCTGATCCGCTCGGCCTCCTCGATCGCGGCCAGCATGCGCCGCTCCGGGTCGGTGAGAACGAGCCGCGCACCGTACGCGATGAGCGTGCGCTTGCGCTCCTCGCTCATCTGCGACGGAAGACAGAGGATCAGCTCGTAGCCGCGCGCGGCCGCGACCTGCGCGAGCCCGATGCCCGTGTTGCCCGACGTCGGCTCGACGATCGTTCCGCCCGGCCGAAGCACTCCGCGCTGCTCCGCGTCCATGATCATGCCGAGGGCCGTGCGGTCCTTGATCGAACCGCCCGGATTCATTCCCTCGACCTTGACCCATATCTCCGCCATCTCCGGCTCGATCACCTTCTCGAGCCGAACAGTAGGAGTTCTGCCTATCGCTGCATCGATCACGTGACTCCCCTACTTCAGCTCCAGCTCCCACTCCACCGGAATTCTGGGGTCGAGTGAATCGCGCACCGAGCAGTACTTGGTCACGGAGAGCTCGATTGCGTGCAGCGCCTGCTCGCGAACGATTCCCTCGCCCGATATCCGGAAATACAGCAGCACGTGCGTGAGCGGGCTCGGCACCGCGTTCGCGCGCGAGCCGATCACCTCCACCTCGAGTGTCGCCGCAGGCGTGCGCTTCTTCTTCAGGATCTCGACGACGTCGATCGCCGAGCACGCTGCGAGCGCGCTTAGCAGCGTGTCCACGGGTCCCATCCCCTTCTTTCCGTGACCGTCGACGCGCGTCACCGCGCCGCCGGGCTTCCCCGCATCGAAGTCCTGCTCGCCCTTCCACACCGAGATGATGCGGTTGGGCGCCCTCATTCCCGTAGTTGGTCCCGTCATTTCTCGATTGGCAGTCGCACGGAGTTCCCCCATTCCGTCCAGCTACCGTCGTAGTTCCGCACTTTCGGATAACCGAGGAGGTACGAGAGCACGAACCAGCTGTGGGAGGAGCGTTCCCCGATGCGGCAGTAGGCGATGACGTCGTCTTCCTTTTTGAGACCGATCTCCTTCTCGTAGATGCCGCGCAGCTCATCCGCGCTCTTGAAGGTGCCGTCTATGCTCGCAGCGCGACCCCACGGAACGTTTTTCGCGCCGGGAATGTGCCCGCCGCGCAGCACGCCCTCCTGGGGATACTCCGGCATGTGCGTCTTCTTGCCCGAGAATTCGTCCGGCGAGCGAACGTCGATGAGGGGCTTCTTCGCCTTCGACTGCGCGAGTGCTTCTTCGCGGAACGCGCGAATCTTCGTGTCGTCGCGCTTGGGCGCCTTGTAGCTCGTCTTTGGGAACGACGGAACCTCCGAAACGAACGGACGGCCTTCCTGCTCCCATTTGATCCTTCCGCCATCGAGCACGCGCGCGTTCTCGAAGCCGAACAGCTTGAACACCCAGAACGCATACGTCGCCCACCAGTTGTTCTTGTCGCCGTAGAACACGACGGTGGTCGACTCGTCGATCCCCTTCGATCGCAGCAGCTTCTCGAACAGCTCGGGACTCACGTAGTCGCGCATGACGTCGTCGTTGAGATCGAGATGCCAATCGACCTTTTGTGCGTTCTTTATGTGGCCGAGGTCGTAGAGAAGCACGTCTTCATCGCTCTCGATGATTCTGATCTTCGGGTTGTCGAGGTTTTGCGCGAGCCACTCGGTCGAGACGAGCACCTCGGGGTGGATGTAGCCCTTGGCTGCGATCCCCTTGTCGACTGGTGTTGATGTTGGTGCCATGCCTTCCCCCTTGCTGTTGGTGCACACGTGATGAACGATCGAGCGCGCGGCGTAGTTTCGCCCGCTACAGCACGTGGAAACGACGACGGCCGCCATTGGGCGGCCGTTGGAGTGTCTGCGAACTACTAGAATGATTACGGCAAGCTGTCAAGGATGCTGTCCACACGATGACAGCGCCCGCACAAGAAAGAATTCACTTGCCGCGCGCACCGAGCGAGCCGATGCTACCGCATGAGCGACACCAGCGCGAGCGCATGGGAGCGATACGAAAATCGTGTTCGCACTCTGCTCTTCGCCATTCTCGGCGTGTTGCTCATCGCGGTGATGATCCAGCGCAGCATGCTGCCGCACCATCCGCACTGGACCTTCCCGGTATTTCGCGCGTCCTTCCGCCATCTCGTCCACCAGCAGAACCTCTACGCGCAGTACGCGGAGCGCGATCTCTTCAAGTACAGCCCGACCGCGGCGCTGCTCTTCGCTCCTTTCTCGCTGCTGCCGTTCGGTCCGGCGCTACTTCTCTGGGACACGCTCAATGCCGCGGCGCTCATCTACGCGCTGGACCGGCTCTTCCCGCAGCGCGACGCGACGCTCGCGCTGCTCCTCGTGTTTCCAGAGCTGTTCGCCTCGATGCAGGCATCGCAGAGCAACTCGCTTGTCGCTGCGATCATCGTGCTCGCGTTCGTTGCGCTCGAGCGCGGCGAGCAGTGGCGTGGCTATCTCACGATCGCGCTCGGCGCGGCGATCAAGATTTTCCCGCTCGCCGCCCTGAGCCTCGCGATCTTCCATCGGCGGCGCGCGCGGGCCGCCGGCATCTTCGCGCTGTGCGCCGCGGCGCTCATTCTGCTTCCGCTCGTGGTGACGACTCCCTCGATGCTGCTGTCTCAGTACGAATGGTGGCACGCCATCGAGTCCGTCGACGCGGTGGCGCTCGGCGCGTCGGTGATGCGGGTACTGCACGACGCATTCGGCGAGGCGTGGCCCAACTGGCCCGTGCAGCTTGCGGGAGTGGTCGTGCTGCTGCTCCCGCTGCTGCATCGCTCGCGCTGGGCCGATCCACACTTTCGGCGCACGTATCTCGCGTCGCTCCTCGTGTTCGTCGTGATCTTCAATCATCAGGCGGAGCGGCCATCGTTCGTGATCGCGGCCGCCGGCGTCGCGATATGGTTCGTCCAGTCGCCTCGCGATGCCGCGCGGCTCGCGCTCGTCCTGCTCAGCCTCACCGGCTTACGAGCGTGGGGCTATCTCCCCGTGTGGGCGGTGATGCAGGCGGAGCTGCACGGCGTGCTCGCCAGCACCGCGGCGCCGATTCCGCGACGCGTACCGCACGACGACGCGCGCGTCGCGCCGGTGGTGTAAGAGGTTGCGGACAAAGGAAGAAGAAGACATAAAGAGGGACGCAGAGCCGCAGAGGATACGCAGAGCCGCGGAGGACAATCGCCACGTGAGTCTCTCAGGGAAGTCTTGAATCCCATTATTCTGCGCCTCTCGGTTCAGCTCTGCGACTCTGCGTCGAGCTGTGCCTGGTTTTTCAGCAACCTGCTGAGCGCTGCTATCCCCGCACGACCTTCGACGTCGCGATGATCGCGCCCGCATGACGCTGCGTATGCTCGGCGACGTGCACGAGCAGTCCGAGTACGTTGGTCTGGAGCTTGCGCCGTCCCACGCTGCGTGGCTCGAAGTAGCTCTCGGGTGGAACGCTCCGCATCACGTCGATCGCTCGGTGGATCGCCGTCGTCGCGTCGCTCGCGAGCGCGGCCGCGCTGGCGGTATCGTCGCCCGCGTCCTGCTCGCCGGCGATCGCGGCGAGCTGCGCCTGGCTCAGCATCTCGCCGCGCGCGTACGTGAGGAGGCGATCGATGCTCCCCGCGACGTGACGAAGATGAAAGCCCACCGAGGCGGCGCCGCCCGGCCTCATCCACAGCTGGCCGTCAGTCAAACCGGGCGCGGCAGCGGCGATATCCTCTGCGGCCTGCATCAACGCGTGCGCCGCGGGCATGACCACCGGCGGCATCCCGGGGATTGGTCCTCTCAGCCAGGGCTCGACCATGCGAGTAAGGTAGATGGCTGGCAAAGCGCGACAAGCGCCTACCCCAAGGCACCCGCTCCGTCGCTAACTTTCCCTCATGGGTCAGTACGAGCGGCACGTCTTCGTGTGTACCTCCGGAAGTACGTGTCCCGGTCAAGGAGGCGATCTGGTATTCGCCACGCTCAAGAAGGGTGCAGCGGCCGCCGGATTACACGGCATCGTGCGCGTAAATCACTCGGGATGCATGGGGCAGTGCGGCAACGGCCCGATGGTCGCAGTTTACCCCGAGGCAGTATGGTATTCGCACGTGGACGTGCCCGGCGCCGAACGGATCCTGCACGATCATCTCATCGGCGGGCAGATCGTAGAGGACTATAGGTACGTCGCGTCTCCCGGCGACAATAAGCTTCCCAAATGAAGGTGCAGTAGACAGATGATGACATCAGACAGACACGACGATCCGGAGCGCGAAGGGATCCGCTCCGACACTCCTTCCTACCAGACGCTCGTGGCGGTGCGGACGCTCCAGGAACACGGCGTGGACGTCACCGGCTCGGAATCGATGGCCGAGCTTACGCTCATGCAGTCTGCAGTGGAGGAGTTTCGCCGCGCAGCGGAGACGCTCGCGGGGCGGGCAATGTCTTCGCTGAGCGATGAGCGCAGCCGGCAGGTAATTCCTCCGCGCGCCGCGGACGAAACGCCGCGGCAGTATGCCGAGCGAGTGAGTCGAATGGCGGATCGCTTTCGCTCGCTCGCACAGAGTCCGGGTCGCGACCGCGGAACGCGCTGAGCAGTCCACGTCAGCCCGGCGGCTAGCCGCGCGGTGCGCGCGCGGGTTTTCCTCGCGCGAGCTCCTCTTCCACCGCGCGCAGATGGCGCGGCCACACCGATGTCGCGAGCGCGAAGAAGTGTTTGCGCGCGCTCGGCACCGCGGCGAGGAACTCCGCAAGCCGGCGATGACCCTTGAGCGTGTTGCAGCCTCTGCACGCCGTCACTAAGTTCCCACCGGATCGGTCTCCCCCACGAACGCGAGGCTGTACGTGATCCACCGTCAGCTCCTCCGGCGGGAAAATCTCTCCGCAGTAGACGCAGCGATGTCCGTCGCGCGCGAAGACCTGGTCACGAGTCAATGTCGAATCCTCTCACACCACGTCGTGCGTTGATGGGAGCGGCGAAGCGCTACTTCCTCGAACAGGGTGAAGCCGCGCTCCACGCCACCACGAACGATGATCCGCCACGACTCACCCTCCGAGCTCTCGAGAAGATCTCCATGTCGCGCAGCCGCGAACGCATTCTCAACAACCTGGACGAGATGTACCGTGAGACATTCGAGCGCGCCAAGGCGACGAGTGACAGTGCGCAGATGGCGACGCTCGACTTCGCGTATCGCCGGGAACAGCTCTACTTCGAAATTCTTCTGGACATCCGCGACGCGATCGAGCGGCGCTGAGGGATGATATTTCCTATCCGCCTCGCGCGCACCCTCACGGCCGTGACCATCGCATACACACTCGCTGCCTGCGGCGGACCAAAGAGCTCTCCAGTCACGCTCGCAGTCGTCAACGCGCGCATCTGGACCGGCAACCCACAACGACCGTGGGCCGAGGCGATTGCCGTTCGCGGTGATCGCATTGCGGCAGTGGGCTCGAGCGCCGAGATCCAGAAGATGGTGCCGAAGGACGCGCAGCTCATCAACGCGCGCGGGCAGATGCTCGTGCCGGGGTTCAACGACAGCCACGTCCACATCATAAGCGCCGGTCGTGGACTCTCGTCGGTGAAGCTGCGCGACGCGTCGACGCCGGCCGAGTTCATCGCGCGGATCAAGGCGTACGCGAAGACGATTCCGAAGGGCGCGTGGATCACGGACGGCGACTGGGACCACACTCTCTGGGGCGGCGAGCTCCCCGTGCGCCAGTGGATCGACTCGGTGACGCCTGACAATCCGGTGTGGGTGAGTCGCCTGGACGGGCACATGAGCCTCGCGAACGGCCTCGCGCTCGCGGCTGCCCACGTCACCAAGGCGACGAAGGAAGTTGACGGGGGCGTCATCGAGCGCGACGCGAAGGGCGAGCCCACGGGGCTCTTGAAGGACAACGCGCAGGGGCTCGTCGACGACTCGATGCCCGATCCGCCGGAGGCCGTGGCGGATCGCGCCTTCGACGCAGCCCTGCACTTCCTCGCGGAGCGCGGTGTCACCTCCGCGCAGAACATGGGCACGTGGTACGACCTCGCGATATTCGAGCGCGCGCACAAGGCGGGGCGGATGATCACGCGCATGTACGCCGTGGTGCCACTGGCGACGTGGGAGCAGCTGCGCGACACCGTTGCCGCGCGCGGGCACGGCGACGAGTGGGTGCGAATCGGCGGTCTAAAAGGCTTCGTCGACGGATCGCTCGGCTCGCACACCGCGGCGATGCTGCAGCCAGTCACCGACGCGCCGAAGGACAGCGGTTTGCTCGTCACTTCGCCGGAAAGCCTGTACGCGCGCACTTCGGGCGCGGACAAGGCGGGGCTAAACGTGATGGTGCACGCCATCGGCGACCGCGCGATTCGCATCCAGCTCGACAACTACGAGCGCGTGGAGCGCGAGGACGGTCCGAAGGATCGCCGCTTCCGCATCGAGCACGCGCAACACATCGCGCCGTCCGACATGCCGCGCTTCGCCAAACTCGGCGTGATCGCGAGCATGCAGCCGTACCACGAGATGGACGATGGCCGGTGGGCCGAGCCGATCATCGGACACGAACGGTCTAAGACGACGTACGCGTTCAAGTCGATTCTCGAGTCGGGGGCGCGTCTCGCGTTCGGCAGCGACTGGTCGGTGGCGCCACCCACGCCCATCGAGGGGATTTACGGCGCCGTCACGCGCGAGACGCTCGACGGAAAACATCCGGGCGGATGGATCCCCGAGCAGAAGATCACGGTGGAAGATGCGCTGCGCGCGTACACCAGCGGCGCCGCGTACGCGAGTTTCGAGGAGAAGATCAAGGGCACGCTCGAGAGCGACAAGCTTGCCGACTTCGTGCTCATCGACAAGGATCTCACCGCGATCCCGCCGGAGGAGATCCGGAACGCCCACATCATGATGACGGTCGTGGGCGGACGCGTAGTGTACGAGCGTGCCGCCTCTGTCGCTAGTAAATAGCGCGCATCGCGATGCGCGCTGGCATCGCGACGTCCACAGCGAGCCCAAGCTATAAGTTTGTGAGCCAAGAGCGTTGAGTCTTGAGCTTGTGCCGGTGGCGATTCCGAACATCCCTTTCGCCTGCAGGAAAGGGATCCTCGACTGGAGGCGGTAACGGCTCACCGCTCGCAGATATCGGCTCTCGAGCTATCTGCTGGGGCTCGCCTTCCGCCTCTCAATGCCGGCGTGCGTGACAATACCGGCGCAGAAGAGGGTGGCTGGCGAACCGGGCTCTGGTGCACTACCTTCGCTCGACCCAGGAGCCAGGAGCACAATCAGATGTTGCTGTCTATTCCACGGTGGCGCGCCGCTGCCGCGATTCCCGCGCTCGCGCTGCTTCTCGGCGCCACGCCGGGCGCGACCAAGGGAATCTCGTACGACTTCTCGATGGTCACGACGAACGACAATGGCAAGGGAAAGGACATGACCATGGCTGGCAAAGGCATGGTCGCCGGCGGCAACGCGCGCATCGAGTTCACGGACGTGAACATGCCGCAGATGCGTGCGCAGGGCGGGCCGTTCGCCGAGGGCTCTTACATTCTGTTCAAGAGCGCCACGAAGGAGTTCATCGTCGTCGATACGAAGCAAAAGCAGTACTCGTCCATGAATCAGGATCAACTGATGAACCTGACGAGCGCGCTCACGAACATCGTCAAGGTCGAAATGACGAACGTGCACGTGGACGCGGATCGCGTGCAGCCCGATACCACCGTGGATAGCTACAAGACCGAGCACTATCGGATGACGCAGCAATACCACATGAAGATGTCGGTCGCGTTCATCCACAGCGAGAACGACGTCTCGTCGGTGCTCGACTATTATTACGCGTCGCAGTTCGACGATCTGATCAATCCATACATGTCGAGCGGGTGGAGCTCATCGGGCAACTTCTTCAACAACGCCGACTACACGACTCAGCTCAAGGCCGCGTCGTCAAAGCTGCATCACGGCGTGCCGGTGCTCATGGTGATGCACTCCACGACCACGGACAAGAAGGGGAAGGCAACGAGCGGAACGACGACGATGCACACGACGAACCTCGTGCGCGCGGACATACCGGCGTCCACCTTCGAGATTCCCGCGGGCTACACGAAGTACGAGCCGCCGCAGCAAGCCGCATCCGCGCAAGACGCGAACGCGCAGCCCGACACCGCGAAGAAGAAAAAGAAGGGACTCTTTCATCTTCCGCGCTGAGGGCTCACGAGGGGAGTCTCGTGTTGCGCGAGCAGTACGACGAGCCCGAGCTATAAGCCAGAAGCTATCAGCATTGAGCTTTCAGCCGGTGTAGATGCCCGGTAGAAAAGGGATGCTCGCACGACGGGCCAGGAAGGGCTCACCTCTTAATGCTGGCAGCTTCTCGCTTATAGCTGGGGCTCGCCGGCGAATTCGAGATGCGTGCTAGCCTCGCGATTTCCGAACTAGAACCGCATCAATTCGTCGTAGGCCTTACGAAAGTCGTCCACCTGCGGCAGGATCGCGTCCTCGAGTTGCGGCGCGTAGCCCACGAAGGTGTCCGTGCTCGCCACGCGCTTCACCGGCGCGTCGAGCCACGCGAAGCACTCGTCCGCGAGCGCGGCCACGATCTCCGCGCCGTAGCCCCACGACTGCGAATCCTCGTAGCCCACCACCACACGGTTCGTCTTGCGCACGCTCGCGAACACCGTCTCGCGATCCCATGGGCTCAATGTCCGCAGATCGATCACCTCTACGTCCACTCCCTGCTCGGCGGCCTGGTTCGCCGCGAGCAGGGCGCGCTGCACCGTTGCACCGTAAGTCACCACGGTGAGATCGGCTCCCTCACGCACGACCTTTGCCTTGCCGAACGGGATCATGAAGTTCGGTCCGGGATAGCACGCCTTGTTGTACGTCTGCCGGTAGAGATGCTTGTGCTCGAGGAAGATCACGGGATCGTCGCCACGAATCGCGGTGCGCAATAGTCCGTTTGCGTCGAGCGCCGTCGCCGGGCACACCACGCGCAGTCCCGGCGTGTGCGTGAACAGCGACGCCCCTGTCTGCGAGTGATAGATCGCGCCGCGGATATAGCCGCCGTACGTCGTGCGCACCACCACCGGCGCACTGAACGCGTCGTTGGAGCGCCACCGCATGGTCGCCAGCTCGTCGCGCAGCTGCATGTAGGCCGGCCAGATGTAGTCGAAGAACTGGATCTCGACCACGGGCTTGAACCCGCGCAGCGCCAGCCCGATCGCCCGCCCGATGATGTTCGCCTCGGCCAGCGGCGAGTTGTAGACGCGCGCACTGCCGAATTCCCGCTGCAATCCCCACGTCACCTTGAATACGCCGCCCTTGCCCTTGAGCGATGCGAGGTACTGCTCGCGCGACACGTCCGCCACATCCTCGCCGAACACGAGGATTTTCTCATCGCGGCGCATCTCGTCCTTCATGCACGCATTGAGCAGATCCACCATCGTGGTGGGCTCGCCAGCAAACTGCGGATCGTCCTCCGTGTCGAAGTTCTCCCCGCAAGGATCGACGTGCGGCGAGTAGACCGCGTGATAGATCGTATCCGGCGTGGGCTGCGGCTGCTGCAGCGCGTCGTCCGTTGCGGCGAGCACCAGCGCGTCCGCCTCGTCGCGCACTTTCGCGAGCGTCTCCTCCGTCGCGTGCCCCTCCGCGATGAGCCACGCCGGGAAGACGTTGAGCGGGTCGCGCGCGGCGTCCGCCTCGCGCTCCGACGCCGGCCGATACATCACCTCGTCGTCCGAGAGCGAGTGCGAGTACGGGCGAATCACGTGCGCGTGTACGAGCGACGGTCCCTTCCGCTGGCGCGCGTAGTCCACTGCGCGCACCATCGCCTCGTGCGACGCTATGAAGTCGCAGCCGTCCACCTCCTGCACGTAGAGCCCCGGGAAGAGTAGCAACAGCTTCGAGATGTTCGAGCCGGGTGTATTCACCTCAACCGGAACGGAGATCGCGTAGCCGTTGTCTTCCACCACGTACACAACCGGTACGGCGAGATTGCACGCACTGTTGATCGACTCCCAGAACTCGCCCTCGCTCGTCGCACCCTCGCCGGTGGAGACGTACACCACCTCGTCCTTCGCGAAGCCCTCGGTGATGCCGAGCATGCGCGCGCGCATCGACGCTTCGGCCAGCCCCACCGCCTGCAGGAACTGCGTGCCGGTTGGCGATGACGACGACACGATGTTGAGCGCCTTGTGCCCCCAATGGCTAGGCATCTGGCGGCCGCCGGAAGCAGGGTCGATCGCCGCGCCAACCGCCTCGTAGAGCATCTCCGCCGGCGTCACGCCGAGCTCGAGGCAGAGCGCGCGATCACGATAGTACGGAATCGCCCAATCGATGCCGGGGCGGAGCACCATCCCCGCGGCGGTGAGAATCGCCTCGTGTCCCGCGCCCGATATCTGGAAGAAGATCCGGTTCTGTCGCTTGAGCTGGATCTCTTTGTCGTCGAGCCGCCGCGACAGATACATGTTCCTGTACGCACTCACCATTTGAGCGGGGCTCAGCCCGGTGGTGGGCGGTCGCGTGGCGGTCGAGGGGGTGGCCATGAGTCTCCGAGGAAGCTGTGAAATCGACGGTGTAAGATACCCGATCGACCACTGCGGATGCCACACGAACTCCTACCGGGGCCGATCCCGACGGCTTATCATCCGATACGCACTCACGCGATCACGAAAAGACCTTTTCCGCAGCGGCCTCGGCCGCGCACTGGCGGCGACATGCAGCACTCTGAAAGCCAGCCTTCGCACTGCATCTTCTGCGACATCATGAAGGGCGCCGCCGAGGTTTCCGTGTGCTACGAGGACTCGAGCGCGGTCGCGTTCATGGACATTCAGCCGGTAAATCAGGGGCACACTCTCGTAGTGCCGCGCGAGCACTTCGAGTCGTTTCAGGATCTGCCCGCGGAGCTTGCGAAGCATCTGTTCGAGGTTGCGATGCGACTCGGCCCGGTGATTCGGAGGGTGGGCGGCGCGGAGGCGATGAACCTAATCGTGTCGAGCGGCGAGGCAGCCGGGCAGGATGTCTATCATTTTCACATCCATCTCATTCCACGCCGTGCGGGCGACGGGTTCGACGTGCCGCTTCCCTTCGCCGGCTCGACGATGCCCGAACGGACGGTACTGGATGCGCAGGCCGCGCAGATTCTCGCTTCGCTTCGCGACCCGATGCGCCCGACGCCGCGCGCGACGAGCGTGGTCGGAAAGAAGTAGGCGGTTACCGCCCCGCGCGCACGGCGGCGACGGCCGCCGCCAGCGCCTGCGCGGTTGCGCTGAGCTCAGTCGCGGCGCCGTTCAGCGAATCGATCGCGCCTTCCTGCTGGGTGCTTGCTCCGGCGACGACGCCAGTCTCGGACGCGGCGCGCGTCGCCTCGTCCTTCGCCTCCGCGAACGTTCGCGACATCATGCCGGAGCGATCCGCGCTCTCGCGCGCCGTGTCGACGATGCGATGGCCGGCCGACGCTACGGACTCCGACGCGACGACGATGCGGTCGAGCTCATCCACCCAGTCGCCGCTCGCATCGGCGACCGAGAGAACCTCGCTGCGCGTGCGCTGCATGAGCGCCACCGCGCGATCGAGCGTTGCGCGGATGTCGCGCACGGCGCCGTCCATTCCTTCCGCCTCCGCCGCGCTTCTGTCCGCAAGTTCGCGAATCTCTCGCGCGACAACCGCGAACCCACGCCCGTGTGTGCCCGCGCGCGCCGCCTCCACCGCGGCGTTGAGCGCGAGCAGCCCCGTCTGATCGGCGAGCTCCGTGATCGTCCGTCCGAATTTCCGGACGGCCTCGGAGATCTCGCGGAGACGTGAGACCTGGTCGGCGCCCTGCTGCACCACGGCCGCCGCTGCGGTGAGCTTGGTGCGCGCCTGCTCCGTCGCGTCGCGCACCACGCGCGCGTCGTCGAGCATCTGGCCGCCGCTCTGCTGGGTCACGCGTCCCTCCGTCACCGTGCTGTCGGCGAGGGTCTGCGCGGTGCGCGCGCTCTCCGCACCGCGCGACAGCGTATCGGCGAGATCGCGCACCGTGGCGGCGAGGCGTCGCGCGGTCTCCGCGCTCTCTTGCGCCGAGGCGTGCAGCTGCTGCGTCGTCGCGGTGATCGACTCGACGTGAGACGTCATGTCCGCACTCGCTGCGACGACGGGCTGAATAAGCTTGTCGAGTGCGAGCGACAGTGCGAGCTGCGGCGCGATGTACTCGAGCAGCGAGGCGTCGTGGATGCGATACATCTCGACGCGCGAGTGCCGCACCGTCCAGATGCCCACCAGCTTCGGACCGTACATGAGTGGTAGCACGATCTGCGAGCGCAGGGCGCTGTCCGTGGGCCGCTGCGCTCGCGGAAGCGCGAGATCAGTGATCGCATGGCCCGCGCGAATCGCGCTGCCCACCATTCCTTCCGTCGCCGAGATGCGTGCGCCCACCGGCACGTCGGGCGACGTGTCCACGACGACGACGAACTCCTTGCTCGGCTCATCGTACGCCGAGATACCCATCTGCTCCCACGGTACGAGCGAGCGTGTGAGCCGCTGGATGTCATGCAGCGCGAGGTGAAGCTCGGGACGCGCGCTGATCGCGCTCGTCAGCCGCTGCACCAGCTGGAGGCTCTCGCCAACCGCTGCTTGCCGCACGAGCCAGTGCATCATCACCGCGACGAGCGTGAGCACGATTGCGCCGGCCACCATCGTTCGAGGCGGCAGCTGGCTGTACGCGAGCCGGAGCGCGCCGAGCGCGAGGAGCGTCGCCAGCACCGCGACGGTGCTCTCCCAGCGCGCGGTGAGTCTGGCGTCTACCCAGGCGATTGCCGGTGAGAGCTTGAGCTGCAGGTAGAACGTGCCATTCACCGTGAGCAGGTAGAGCGCGATCAGGGCGCCCAGGCGCCACGCGTTGTAGCTCGAGAAGGCGGCGAGACCGAGCTGTCCGTCCAGAAGGCCGAAGTAGCCGTAACCGGCGATCGTGCCGGCGGTGAGAAAGTGGCCCGCATTGCTGAGGGCGTTCCGCAGCGGAAGGCGGCGCACGATCGCGTCGCCGACGATGATCCCGAGCGCGGCTACGAGCGCTCCGGCCGCCCAGTCGAAGGCAATGATCGCAGCGATGCCGGGGCCCACGGCGAAGCTGGCGAACCCCTTGCCAGGCAAGGGGATACCGAAAACGCGCGGGGCCGCCGCGATGAACAGCAGCAGCCCTGCGCCGAGCCATGGAAATGGGTGCGCGTAATAGTTGAAGCTGAGCCCCAGCGCGACGGAAAGCGCGCCAAAGGCAACAACGCTCATCCGCACCAGCTCGTCGGTCAACCACGAGCGGCGCGATGGCATCCGTCGCGTGGCGGTGATCTCGAGCGGGGCGGTGGTCACAGTAACTGGTGGACGCGCGGCGACTTACGCGCGTCACTGTACCAGCAGTCCTCCTAGTAGTCCACCGGCCGAAGGTAGCTGTCGCCGATCGCCGTGCCGCTCAACATCGCAACGGTGGACAGCCGGCGCTTCCAGTGCGTCGAGTCGAGCCGCTTGCGAACGGTCATCAGCTGCTCGCGATCGAATCCGCGCGCGAGCAGCTCCTCCGTCGAGAAGCCGCTCAGCAGCCAATTCAGGATCTCGTCGGCCTTCGCGTAGGTGATCCCGATATCACCCTCGTCCGTCTGGCCGTGCACGAGATCGGCGGTGGGCGGCTTCTCCACGATCTCCTTAGGCACGCCCAGATGTCGCGCGAGCGCGCGGATCTGCGTTTTGTACAGATCACCGAGCGGATTGAGCGGCGGCGCATCGTCGCCGTGCCAGGTGAAGTAGCCGAGCAGTCGCTCCGTCTTGTTGCCGGTGCCGAGCGGGAGCGCCTCGTACCGCTCGCCGAGATCGAAGAGCGCGATCATGCGCATGCGCGCCATCACGTTTCCGCGGCGCGTCGCGTCGGCCTCAGGCTCGTTCGCGAGGTAGCCGTCCACGGCCGGCGTGATGTCGAGCGTGCGGCTTTCGATGTGAAGCGCGTCGATCACGAGCTGCGCGTGCTCGAGACTCTCGGGGCTCGACGTGCGGTAGGGCAGCCGCACGCCCACGACGTTCCCGGCGCCGAGCGCAAGCACGGCGAGATACGCCGAGACAGCGGAGTCGACGCCGCCAGAGATGCCGACGATCGCCTTCCCGAAGCCGCGCTGCGCGAGCTCGTCGCGAATGAAGCTCGCCAGCCACGATTCAACCAATGCGCCCTCGATCTCGAGCGATGGCGGACTGCCGCTCTCGCGGCTGGTGAGCGTAACGACGGGCAGATCGCTCGGCCGAGCGGTGCTCGTGCTCGCGGGGCCGCCTGTGCTTGCGGCGCGCACCCGGGGCGGCGGGTCGAACTCGAGTGCCGCGGGGGTTTCCGCGCGGATCTGCGCGAGCGTGTCGAGCAGATGCGGCATCGCGGTCTCGAGATCGGCGAGCAGCGGCATCTCGGCGCGCGCGCGGGCGAGGTCCGCGAAGTCCACCGGCAGCGCGACCAGCGCCTCCTTCCACAGGGGCCCACGCACGCGAATCTCACCATTGGGGCCCGAGATCGCGGCGCCGCCCGGGAACGACTTACCGCCCTCGCTCGCCACGAGATTCGTGAACGACACGAACACGCCATGTTCTTCCGCGATATCGCGCACCAGGCGCTCCCACCGCGCGACGCTCGCGGGCCCGGGTACGGCGTCCTCGCGCGGCCACGCGCCACGCGCCGGCGCCGCGGAGGAGATGAAGATCATCGTCGCGCCGTCGAGCGCGAGCAGAGTTCCGGGGAGCGAGTGCCACGCGTCCTCGCACACCAGCATCGCGAACCGTCCCCATGGTGTGACGAACGCGCGAATATCGTGTCCGCGTTCGACGAAGCGCTCCTCGTCGAAGAGTCCGTACGTGGGAAGAAAGTTCTTGCGATGCACGTGTCGAACGACCGGCGCCTCACCGCCGAGCTGCACCCACATGGCGCTGTTGTAGAGAATGCTGTTCCACAACTCGTAAAAGCCGATCGCGACCTCGAGCGGACGTGATCCGGGATTCGAAGCCAGATAGACTCGCTGGAGATCGGCCGCGAGGGCGCCGGCGGTGCGAGATTGCTCGCGCACGCCGCCCTCGAGGAAGTAGCCAGTGAGGGCGGCCTCCGGGAGATGCAACACGTCCGGCCTCGGGTCGAGCGACTGGAGCTGTGAAAAGATCTCGCGCAGCCGCGCGAGGTTCTCCGCGTATTCTCCCTTGCGCGGAGAGAATTGCAGCGCGGCGAGCTGCAGAATGTGAGGCATCCGCGAAAGATGCGTGTATAAGAGAGGGAGGGGTAGACGGGCCTCACGTCCGGGGCGGGTTATCTTCCCTCACCTTCGTTTCGTCATCTGGATATGTACCTCAGTAGGTCACTACACATCGTGGCGCTCGCCACGTGCCTGGCCGTGCCGCTGGGCGCGCAGGCGCCCAGCGCGGCGTGGCAGATCGTGCCGCAGCCGCAGTCGTCGCTCGTGCTGTCGCGCGACGGCCGGCTCATCGGCGAGCTGGGCGCGCAGCTGCGTGTGAGCGTACCGATTCGAACGCTCCCCGTGTACGTGGGGCAGGCGTTCATCTCGATCGAGGACCAGCGTTTCTACAAGCACGACGGCGTGGATGTCGTCGGCATGGCGGCGGCGTTCAAGGATGCGCTGCGCGGACACGCGCGCGGCGCGAGCACGATCACGCAGCAGCTCGTCGGGAACATGCACCCCGATCTCATCGACCGCGCCGACCGGTCGATCTCGCGCAAGATCCACGAGCAGAACGCGGCGCGCGAGATGGAGCGCCACTACGACAAGTCGCAGATTCTCGAGGCGTACCTCAACCAGATCCACTTCGGTCACGGCTGGTACGGCATCGAGGAGGCATCGCGCCACTACTTCGGCATTCCCGCCGCGCGGCTCTCGCTCGCGCAGGCGGCGACACTCGCCGCGCTCCCCACGGGCCCCGCGCTCTACGATCCGGTTCGCCACCCTGATCGGGCGCGCGACCGGCGCAATCTCGTGTTGTCGCAGATGGTGGATCAACAGTACATAACGCCGGCCGCGGCGGCGGCTGCGAAGGCGGAGCCGATCGTCACCGTGCCGTCGGGCGGATTATCGGCGCCTGCGCCGTACGTGCTCGACGTGGTGCGGCGCGAGGCGGAAGCAAACGGCGTCTCGGTGATGAACGGCGGCTACGAGATCACGACGACCATCGACGCCGACCTTCAGCGCGAGGCCGCCGACGCCCTCACCACGGGCCTCACGCGCGCGGAGGCGCGGGCGGGCTACAAGCACCCACGCTTCGCATCGCGCGCGCAGGGGAGCAGTGACTACCTGCAGGGCGCCGTAGTCGCGATCGATCCGGAGAATGGCGACGTGCTCGCGTTGGTTGGTGGCCGGAGCTACGCCGATTCACACTTTGATCGCGCAACGAACGCGCTGCGCCAGCCCGGCTCGGCGTTCAAGCCAATCGTGTACGCCGCGGCGATCGCCGACTCGATCACCGCGAGCACGATTGTGTACGACACGGCGCTCGCGATTCCGCTCGACCGCAACGCCGTCTATCGCCCGAGGAACGACGACGGCCAGTTCCTCGGCCCGCTCACCGTGCGCGACGCGCTCGTGCGCTCGCGCAATCCGGTCGCCGTGCAGCTCGGACTCGCGACAGGAATGGATACGATCGCCGCGCTCGCGCACGCGCTCGGCATCACGACCCCGATCTCGCCCTATCCGTCGAGCGCGATCGGAGCGTCGGCGGTGCGCCCGATCGATCTCGTGACGGCTTATGCCGCGTTCGACAACGATGGCGCCGCGGTCACGACGCGCTTCATTCGGAAAATCGATGACGCAAGCGGTCGCGTGGTATTCGCGGAGCGCCCCGCGCCGCGCGACTCGGTGCTCGATCCGCGCGTCGCGTTCATCGTGCGCGACATGATGCGCGACGTCGTCACGCGCGGCACGGCGACGTCGGTGCGGCGTTACGTGCCGGACCGCATCGAGGTCGCGGGGAAAACGGGAACGACGAACGACGACACCGATGCGTGGTTCGTCGGCATGACGCCGGAGGTGGTAGCGGGAGTGTGGGTTGGATTCGATAAGCCGGTCGCGATCGCGCCGGGTGCCGCCGGCGGCTCGATTGCCGCGCCCATCTGGGGCGACATGATCGGACAGTACTATTCGCGGCGTTCGAGTGGCGAATGGAATCTCCCCGCTGGGCTCGTCGCCGTCGACTTCGATCGCGACAAGATGGCGCCCGCGGACAGCACGACCATCCCGGATCGCCGCTACACGGAGTACTTCCTGGATGGCACGGAGCCGGGCGATCCGTGGGCGCTGTTTGCGAACGGGCCGATCACGTTCTGAGGGGCGAGTGTCGTAAGTCAGCGACCGCAGTCAATGACATTGGCGAGAGCCGGTCCCGTATCGGAGGCTTGCATGAAAAACTGCTGGGTCATCCTCTCGCTCGTTTGTCTGAGCGCCTGTTTTGCAAGCGAGGACCAGGAACTGCGCGGCCCCACCTACGTGGATTCGGCAGGCGTGATCCTGAGCTCGAGAGAGTCGCTGCAAAATCTGGAGCGGGCGAAGCTCGTCGTGGTGCTGGACCGTGTTCATCCTGAGTTGCCGCGAGACCCGGTCGATTCGTGTGGTAGCCCGGCGCTTGGCTTCACGGCAGACGTGGTGATGACTGACGGCCACGATTTCGTCTTTAGCGGTCACGGCGAGAGCCCGTGTAATGCGGGAGG
>JANWLO010000023.1 GCA_025450815.1 Gemmatimonadaceae bacterium | reverse complement strand
TGGTGACCGACGGCATGGAGCCACTGGTGCGCCGAGTGCGAGCGGAGATTGACGGCCTTCCCGCGAATCCGGCAAAAATCGATGCGGAACAGAAGCTCGATGCGGTTGCCGCAAAGATGCGGGAGTGGCCAGCAAACTCGAAGAAGATACGCGCGGCGACCGAGCGCTTTCAGGCGCTGTCGAAGAAAAACCCGGCGGCCGTGTCGCTTTTTCAGCCCAGGCTGCAGAAGCTGGCCGACATCACGGCGGAAGCGGCGGCGGAAAAGGCGATGATTGACGAAGAGCTCGCCCGCAGCGAGGCCAACGGCGTGACGTGCGAGAAAATGGAGCAAGCTATCGAGGGGCTGAAGGTGGTTTCCGCGGCGGCCAACTTCGTTCAGTCGAAGATTGCCGACGTCGGAATCGCGTTCGGCATCGATCTGTCTGCGGAGAGCTTCACCAAGGCCCTGACCCCTTCGTCACTCAAGACGAACAGCGAATATGCCTTTGCCCTCAACGAAGGGTCGAAGTTCATGAGCAACATCATGATCGCGCCGGAGGCGTTTCCCGCGGCGTTGTTTCAGCTCGTGACCGACGCCGCCGTCTACGTCAAGCAGAAGAGCTTCGACCAGTACTGTGAAAAGATCGAAGGTCCGCTCGCCGCCACCATGCACGCCGAACTCTTTCAGGAAAAGGCGCCCTGGTGGAAGTACGACATCGCACTCACGGGCAAGTTGTTTCTCCGCTACGCGAAAAACGGCCCGCCGGGAGCTGCGGTGCACGTCACCGGCGAATTTGTGGGTTCCGGAACGAAGTTCGGCGTGTGGGAGGATGCGCTCGCCGTGCTCTATCCGGTAACGAAGAAGACCAGTACAATGCTGCGCAAACTGATCGTACCGCCTGGCGTGCCGTACGTGGAGACGGAGGGGAAGACCATGGCGGCGAACTCGCCGATGGGATTTTTCATTCCCGTGGAAGGCGATCTCGTGGGAAACAAGCTCACGCTGCGCATGCTCGATGCGCGATCCGATTTCAGCGACGCGGTGCAGGCTCAGGTGACGTACGTCCTGATGGGGCCCATGATTCTCGCGCCGATCATCGTGAAATACGATCTGCCCTACGTGAAGGCCCGCTTTCTTCTCTTTCGCGCGATGAGCGAGTCGCCGATCGAGCTCCCGGTGGAGGTGGGTCGCGGCGCGATGCGCATTCAACGCTCGCTCAAGCGTACGCGTCCCGGACAGGGCAATACCGCCGACTACACGCTCGACATCAAAGCCTGTAACCCGGGATGCGAATGATGGGTCTCAGCGCTGCGCTCGTCGGAGCTCACGCTCGATGGGCGCGCTGGAGGTATAGCGGGCAGCGCCAGGTGCGCGCTCAGGGGCTGACGACCATTCCGTTCATCTGCACGACCTCGAAGTCGCTGCCGTGAATGTGCGTGAGGTTGTGCAGATCGTCGTCGCTCCATCGAGGATCCGGTGCGCCACCGATCATCATGTCCGCGCCGTTGTCGGCGAGAATCATCCCGTACTTCTTGAGCGCCCTGAGAATAACCTGGTTGCTCGCGGAGTACGCAGAGATGTCGACCCCGGCCTTGAGTCGTACGCGCATGCCCATGGGGGCGTAGTTCGCGCCGGTGAGCGTGCTCGCCCAGTGCCGGGCCGGCGGTATGTACGCCTTGCGCGTGTGCACGCAGGTGAACCGTATCGCGTGCTCGATTGCGTGATGGATCGCGACCTCGTCGTAGCGCACGAGGCCGGGAAGAATCGGAAGTCCCGCCGCGTCGGCGGAAGTCCATCCAGCGGGGCGCAGTGCATTGCTCGTGAGGTCGAAGATCGCCCCCGAGCCGCTTGCCCAGCGCGCGCCGCCGCTCGCCGGATACGCAGCGTACAATTCGTACAATTTCCAGTTGTCCGCGTCGAGCACGATCACGTGGCGGTCGCCCGTGGATGACGGTCCGCCCTCGATCGGGGCGTACGGCGGAATTGGATACGGCCCCGGATCGCTTTCGTCGGCATAGGTGAAGCTAACCGGCACTCGCGATTGATTGCCGTGCACGACGACGTACGGAATTCCGTTGGGTGCACCCGCGTACACGGTGCCGAAATCCGGGTGCAGCCCGGCACTCGGTCCGCACGACGCAATGAGGTTCGCAGAGTTCCCATCGAGCGGTGCGCTCGAGACGTCGGCGCGCCAAGGGTTGTCGGCGGGAAAGAACGGCCGTCCTCCGAGATCTCCGCTCCCGTTCCCGAGCGCGCTGAAGGTCACCGACGCGTTTGGAATTGCAGCTGTGACCGACGTGCCGAGGTACGTGGCGTCGAGCGTCCACCGAGCGCTCGCGTGTCCGCTCGCATCGCTGACGCTCGTGCCCGCGCTCAGCGCGCCGTTGCCTGGCGCGGCGGACCACGCGACTGTGACGCCAGACGTAGGCGCCCCCTTCGCATCCACTACCAGCACCACCAGCGGGGCGGCGAGCGCGGCGCCCATCGTCGCCTGCTGAGCATCGCCGCTCACCTTCGAGAGCGTGAGCGTGTCACTGCCGCCACCCCCGGGCGGCGGCGTGGTCGTCGTCGGACCGGCAGCCGCACACGCGGCGGCGATCGCGAGAAGGATTGTCGTTTTCACGACGGATGAGACGCGCATCGATGTGGTGGTGGGGGGGTTCGAAGACCTCATCGAACGACGAGGCGACGGCGAACCCCGCAACCCTCGCGGCGCGCATTGAAGCCTACCATCGGCACTGAGCCACGTGACGGATGCGCGCCATGGCGTGACGGTTCCACCCCCTGTTTGAGCGACTCAATCGTCTTCAAGGAAATGTCGCCCAATCCATTGGTGTCACCCGCCAAGCGCGCCCTCCGCGACGCCCGCGACGATGAGCGCGCGGGGCGACTCGGCACGGCCGTCGACAAGTATCAGGCGGCAATCGATGCGGCCATCGCCACCGGTGACGCGCCCACACAGTCGGAGGCGCTGCGACGACTGAGCGTTGCCATGCATCGCCAGCTCGAGCGCGGCGTCGCGCGCGAGCTTTGCACGCAGAGCTTCGAGGTCGCCGACGACATCGGCGACCAGGCGCTGGCGGCGGAGGCGCTCAACACGCTGGGCGGATTCGAGCTCGAAGCGGGACAGACGGGAACCGCGGGAGAGCTCTTTCACCGCGCGCTCGCGATGGCTCGAGATAATCCAGCGCTCATCGGTCGCATCGAACAGAACCTGGGGATCATCGCAAACATTCGCGGCGATCTGGGCGCTGCCTTGCTCCACTATCAGAACTCGCTCGCCGCGTCGAAGCTGGCGCGCGACGATAGCGGATGCGCAATCGCGTACCACAATCTCGGAATGATCAGCGCGGACCAGCACGAGTGGGAGCGCGCCGAGCACTACTTCGACTCGAGTCTCACGCTCGCCGACTCGCTCGGCGATGTGCGCATGCGCGGGCTATGCCTGTTGAATCGCAGCGAGGTGTTCATCGCACGGCAGCGGTTCGAGGATGCGCGACTGAGCGCCGAGGACGCGCTCCGTCTGTTCGACGAGCTCGATGCGCGAGCTCAGAAGGCCGACGCGTACAAGTTTCTGGGCGTCGTCTATCGCGAGACGGGCCGTCCGGTGCTCGCGGAGGCGAGACTCACGAGCGCGATCGCGCTCGCGTCGGAGTGCGGATCCGCGCTCGGCGAGGCCGAGGCATCGCGGGAGCTGGCGCGATTGCATCAGCTCATGGGTCGCAATCAGGAGGCGCTGCGACTGCTCAACGCGGCGCGCGCGCTATTCGTGCATCTCGACGCTCGCGGCGATCTCTCGGATGTCACGAGCAAGGCGGCCGAGCTGGAGCGCACGTATCTCGCGATCGTGCGGGACTGGGGGCAGTCGATCGAATCCGCGGACTCCTACACGTACGGGCACTGTGAGCGCGTGGCCACGTACGCGGTGGCCGTCGCCCGAGCGCTCGGACTGGATGCCGCGCGTCAGACCACCGTGCAGGTGGGCGCGTACCTCCACGACGTGGGCAAGGTTCGCATTCCGCACGAGATCCTCAACAAGCCCGGCAAGCTGACCCGCGAAGAGCGCGAGCTCATGGAGCTGCACACCATCTACGGTCTCGAGCTACTGGAAGGCGTCGATTTTCCATGGGACATCAAGCCGCTGATCCGGTGGCACCACGAAAAGTGCGACGGCAGCGGCTACCCGGACCGCCTTCGCGGCGAGGCGATTCCGCTCGAGGCGCAGATCATCGGCATCGTGGATGTGTACGACGCGCTCACCAGCACGCGCAGCTATCGCGCGGCGATGCCAGTGGATGCGGCGGTGGATGAGCTGCGTCGATGCCGCGCTTGGTGGAGAGACGATGTCGTGGAGGCCGCCCTCGAGTACATCAGCGTGAGTGCGGCTCCGGCGTAGCGCGGGCTCTCCATCGCGGCGCGTACAGCGCGTAGACGATCACCCCCGCAAGCACGCTCGCGGCGCCGAACGCGGAGGGAATGGGAGCGCTGAACACCGCGCTGAGCACCGCCGCGACCGACGCCGCAACGAAGAACAACGGGACCAGCGGATACCCCCACGCGCGGTACGGACGCGAAGCATCCGGCATCGTGCGCCGAAAGACGAACACGCTCGCGGCGCTCAGGCCAAAAAAGATCCAGTCAGCGAACACCTCGCCGCTCAGGAGCCAGTCGAGCCGCGACTGCGCGAGCAGCAGAATCGCGACGGACCAGAGCCCCAGCATCGCGATGCTTATGTGCGGCGTACCGAACCGCGGATGGATTCGTGCAGCAGCAGGAAAGAACAGCCCGGCGTTCGCCATCGCGTAGAAAATTCGCGGCGTTGCGAGCAGCACGACGTTCACCAAACCGAGTATCGATACCATCGCGGCTATGGTGATGAGCGTACCGCCCAGCGATCCGGCCATGCGAATCGCCGTGTCCGCGGCGACGCTCGAGCTCGCGGCCATGCCGTTGCGGCCGAGCACGTGTAGATAGGCGACGTTCACGCCGAGATAGCACACCATCACTATCGCGATTCCGAGCGCGAGCGCGCGCGGAATGAGTCGCGCGGGATCGCGCACTTCGCCCGCGACCATGTTGAGATTCTCCCAACCGCCCACGGAGAACAACACGGGAACGAACGCCGCCGCCAGCCCCGCGGCGAGCGGCGGCAGCTTGTCGGCCGACGGCGCCGATGCAGGTGCTCCCGTCCGCCCCCAAAGTACGATCACGCCAAGGATGAGCGCCGCGAGGGCGACGAGCTTGCTCATCACGAGCGTATTCTGCACAGCCGCGCCGAGTTTGAGTCCGCGATAGTTGGTGGCGGTGAGGATGAGCAGCACGGCCACGGCCACTACCGTCGGACCGCCCACTGGAACGAGGTCGAAGAATCGGCCGACGTAGTTGGCGAACGCCAGCGCCACCGCAGCGGCCGCGCCGCTCGCGATCGTGCTCAGAATCATCCAGCCATATACGAACGCCGCGCCGTCGCCGAACGCACCACGAATGTAGACGAATGGTCCGCCTGCGTCCGGGAGCATCGCGCCCAGCTCCGCGAAGGTGAGCGCGCCCGCGAGCGCCACGAATCCGCCCACCACCCAGATCGCGAGCACCCAGCCGCCGGTGGGCAGCGTGCGCGCCACCTGCGCGGGAGTAAAGAATATTCCGCCTCCAATGATGCCGCCAACGACGATCATCGTCGCGGAGAGAAGGCCCAGCTCGCGGTGAAGCGTGCGAGGGGCGGCGGAATTCTGCTCGAAAGAAGTCACGGGCGGGGAAGCTACGCGTGCGCGCAGTCACGCGCGACCGCATGCTCTGGTGAGGATTCGCTCAGCCGAGAAAGCGCGCCAGAAACGGAGCCGTGCGACTCACCTTCGCCGTCGCGATACTCGCCGGCGTCCCTTCCGCGACGATGCGTCCGCCCTCATCGCCCGCGCCGGGCCCTATGTCGATCACCCAATCGCTCCCCGCGACCACGCGCATGTCGTGCTCCACCACGATCACGGTATTCCCGGCCTCCACCAGCCCGTCCAGCTGCGTCATGAGCTTCTCCACGTCCGAGGGATGCAGCCCCGTGGTCGGCTCGTCGAGCACGTAGAGCGTATTGCCGCGCTGCGCGCGCTGCAGCTCCGTCGCCAGCTTGATGCGCTGCGCCTCGCCGCCCGAGAGCTCCGTGGCGGGCTGGCCGAGCCGAAGGTAGCCGAGCCCCACTTCGCGCACGACGCCAAGCGAGCGCGCGAGCTGAGGCTCATGGGCGAAGAACTCCCACGCGGCATCGACGGTCATCCCGAGTACCTCGGCGATATTCCTGCCGTTGTACTGGATCTCGAGCGTCTTCGCATTGTAGCGCGCGCCGTGGCACGTTGGACAGGGAGCGTACACGCTCGGCAGGAAGAGTAGCTCGACCATCACGAATCCCTCACCCTCGCATGTCTCGCATCTTCCCTTGGCGACGTTGAAGGAGAATCGTCCGGCATCATAATGACGTGCGCGCGCGGCTTTGGTTGCCGCGAACAGACGACGAACGTGGTCGAAGAGTCCCGTGTACGTGGCGAGATTCGAGCGAGGAGTGCGACCGATCGGCTTCTGATCCACGCGCACGAGCCGCTTGATGAGCTCCATCCCGCCCGTGATTTGCCCGCCGATCGTTGCGGGCGTGGCGCGCTCCAGCTCCTCGACATCTTCTGCGTCCACCTGAAGCTCGTGGCCGAGCCGAGCGGCTACGAGCTCGACGAGGGCCTGACTCACGAGACTCGACTTGCCGGAGCCCGACACGCCGGTGACGGTGGTGAACACACCAATCGGAAGAGAGACGTCGAGGTTCGCGAGATTGTTACGCGTGACGCCCTCGAGCTCGAGCCACGCCGTGGGCTCGCGAGGAGCACGCGCGCTCTGAAATCGATAGTCGAAAAGGTGCCGCCGCGTCTGTGACGCCTCGATGTGCTCGAGCCCCGGCGGCGGTCCGCTGTAGAGCACGAAGCCGCCCTTCTCGCCGGCCGCCGGCCCGACGTCGACGATCCAGTCGGCGCGTCGAATGACATCCAGATCGTGCTCGACGACGAAGAGCGAGTTGCCGCTCGCCTTGAGTCGCTCGAGCGCGACGAGCAGCGCCTCGGTGTCCGCGGGGTGCAGTCCCGCCGATGGCTCGTCGAGCACGTAGACGACGCCGAAGAGATTCGAGCGCACCTGAGTCGCGAGCCGCAGACGCTGGAGCTCGCCGGGCGAGAGCGTTGGCGTGCTACGCTCGAGCGAGAGATAGGAGAGGCCGAGATCGAGCAGAACCTTCAGGCGCGCGCCGAGGTCCTGCGCGATGCGTTGCGTCACGATCGCCTTCTCCGGGTGCGCGGCCTCCACCGTTGCGCGACCGACGAACGTTCCGTCCGCGTACGGGCGGAGCAACAGCTCGAGCCGCTTGAGTGGCAGCGATGAGATGTCCGCGATGTCGTAGCCCGCGAATTTCACCGAGAGCGATTCGAGGCGTAGCCGTTTGCCGTGACACAGTGGGCACTCCGTGCTCTCCATGTACTGTGACACGCGCCGCTTCATCGACGCGCTCTCGGTGTTGGCGAACGTGTGCAGCACGTGCCGGCGCGCGCTGGTGAACGTGCCCATGTAGCTCGGCTCCTCCTTTCGCCTGAGCGCTCGGCGCACCTCGGCCGGCGTGTAGCCCGCGTACACGGGCACCGTGGGCTGTTCTTCAGTGAAGAGAATCCAGTCGCGCTCCTTTTTTGGGATGTCGCGCCACGGCTTGTCGACGTCGTGACCGAGGGTGACGAGAATGTCGCGGAGGTTCTGTCCCTGCCACGCGGTGGGCCACGCGGCGATCGCGCGCTCGCGAATGGTGAGCGTGTCGTCGCGGACCATCGAGCGCTCGGTCACCTCGTACACGCGGCCGAGCCCGTGGCATCGCGGGCAGGCGCCGGCAGGAGTGTTCGGCGAGAACGACTCGGCCTCCAGATGCTCCTGCTTTGCCGGGTACTGTCCCGCGCGGGAGTAGAGCATGCGCAGCAAATTGGAGAGCGTGGTGACGCTGCCGACGGACGAGCGGGTGGTGGGCGATCCGCGCTGCTGCTGCAACGCCACTGCGGGAGGCAGCCCGTCCACCTCATCCACTTCCGGCACGGCCATCTGATGGAAGAGTCGTCGCGCGTACGGCGACACTGACTCGAGGTAGCGCCGTTGCGCCTCCGCGTAGAGCGTGCCGAAGGCGAGCGACGATTTGCCGGATCCCGAAACTCCGGTGAATACGACTAGCGAGTCGCGCGGTATCTCGACGTCGATGTTCTTGAGGTTGTGCTCGCGCGCGCCCCGGACGTGCACGAATCCCGTGGAATCCCTGGGCGCTGCCGCGCGCGAATACGGGTTGAAACTCTTCACCATTCGCGCGCTCACCCTCCGGGATTAACGATCATCACGAGGTGATCTCCGGGATTCACGTTGATCTCCTCGGACACGGGGGTGCGGCCGCCGCCGATGGGATCGCAGAGGAATCGAAGCTGCGCCACGCCGTTCAGGAGATACGGGGGGATGGTGAGTTCCGTCGAGCGGTTTCCTGGCGCGATGCCAAGGCGATCGCGTTGGCCGTTCACCACCGCGTACACGGTCATGTCGTAGAAGTCCTGGTTCTCGACGGTGATTGTCGTCCCCCTCTGTCGATCGTCGCCCTCGCGCGGCACCCTGTTGCTGTGGCAGGCGAAGACCGTCACGGCCAATCCAACGGCGCACAACCCAGCCAGCAATCGCATCGAGCTCAGCGTGGTTTTCATGGTACGGACCTCCGGTCGTGCGGGTTGAGGCTGCACAGCCTTCATGTCAATGCAAAAGTGGGGCGCGCGGCGATGGCGGTCGAGTGGCGCGTGGTAGATTTCGCGATTGGCACTCTCATCACAGCTGCCATCACCCTTTTCGCACGGGCAGGCGTTTGAGCACTTCCGCACCGGACCTGGCAGCCGAGTCGCTGCGCGCCATCGAGAGCGACATGGGCGAGGAAGCAGGCAGGCTGTTCGTGGGCCTCGTCGCCAACTACTTCACGGCAACACGCGATGGAAACGGGCCGGTGTCCACGCCCCGAACGGCGGAGGAGCTGGCGGCGCGCTTCGCCGAGCCGCTGCCCGCAATGGGGCGTCCGTTGCGGGAGGTGGTGAACCGGTTGTCCCGCGACGTCGTCGCGGACGCGAACCATCTCATGCATCCGATGGCGCTCGGGCACCAGGTCGCGGCGCCGCTACCTGCCGCGGTGTGGACCGAGATGTTGATCGCGGCGCTCAACCAGTCGACGGCCATCTGGGAGATGTCGCCCACCGCGACAGTGATCGAGACGCAGCTCGTGCGCAGCTTCGCACGGCTCATCGGGTGGGGCGGCGACGCTGGCGGAACGCTCACGTCCGGCGGCACGGAGGCGACCTTCACGGCGCTGCTGGCCGCTCGTGCGCGCGCGGTACCTGACGCGTGGGAGAAGGGCATCGGTGAGAAGCCACCCGTGATCGTGTACGGGGAGCATGCACACTATTGTGTGTCGCGCGCCGCCGGGCAACTCGGGATTGGCACGCGCCGCGCAATCGCGGTGTCGTCGCGCAACTGGAAG
>JANWLO010000022.1 GCA_025450815.1 Gemmatimonadaceae bacterium | reverse complement strand
GGGAGATGGAAGCGCTCTCCTCACACGAGGCGGTGCCGGGACATCACCTGCAGATCTCGATCGCGCAGGAGCTCACGAACGTCCCCGACTTCCGCCGCTACGGCGGCTACACTGCGTTCGTGGAGGGGTGGGCGTTGTACTCCGAGAGCCTCGGCGACCGGATTGGTCTCTACAAGGATCCGTACTCGAAGTTCGGCCAGCTCACCTACGAGATGTGGCGCGCGATCCGTCTCGTGGTCGACACGGGGATTCACTCGGAGGGATGGTCGCGGCAGCAGGCGATCGACTACTTCATGGCCAACTCCGCCAAGACGCAGAACGACATCACGGTGGAGGTGGACCGCTACATCGTCGCGCCGGGGCAGGCACTCGCGTACAAGACTGGCGAGCTCGAGATCAAGGCGCTGCGCGCGTACGCCGAGCAGCAGCTCGGCGAGAAGTTCGACATCCGCGAGTTCCACGACGAGGTGATCGACTCGGGCGCGCTTCCGCTCGACGTGCTCGACGCAAGAGTCCGCGCCTGGGTGGCGGAGAGAAAAAACAAGGCGTGAATCTCGTCGGGTGCACTGTCATCGCGAGGCCGAAGGTGAGCCCAAGCTATAAGCTCGTGAGCTGTCAGCATTGAGCCTTCAGCCGGTGTAGATGTGTAGTAGAAAAGGGATGCGCGCTCGCCGAGTCAGAACAGGCTCATTTCTCACCGCTTGCGGCTTCTGGCTTATAGCTCGGGCTCGCCGTACTCCTCGTGATGCGCGCCGCCCGCGCAACCACCTGAATTCTGTGCAGTTCACTGATAGCCGAGCAGCGCCGCCCACACCTGAGGGTACATCGCCATGCTCTGCGCTCGATACTGCGGGCGGTAGCCGAACAGCACGACGTGTCCCTTCCCATCCTTCACGTCCACCAGCGCTGCCTTGCCCAGCAGGCGGTTGCCGCCGAGCAGCCAGCCGGAGAGCAACGGATTCCCCGTGGACGGATACACTGCGGCGGCGGTGGCGCGCGTGCTGTCGGTGATCTCGAAGGCGGGTCCATCTTCGAACCACGCGGCCGGATGCGCGAGCATCAACCGGTTGAGCGGATGCGACTGGTTAAGGTTGAGCGCGAGCAGAGAGCCTGGTGCGTAGAAGTCGCGGTCTGGAAGTCCCCTGAGCACGTCGCGAACCGGAAGTGAGAGCGCGGTGATCGCCCAGCGGCTCGCATCGTTGAACGTCACGAGCGTGCCCCCAGCGCGAACGAACTCGCTCAGCGCGCTATCGCCCTTCACTCCGAGACCACCCTTGAGCGAGTCGGGGTAGAACTTCTCGCGCGGTCCGGACTGCAACCCGCGCGGCGACTCGTCCGGGATCACGATCGCATCGAAGTGCGCGGCGAGATTTCCCGCGTGCACCTCGCGGTCGCCGATCGTCGTGAATGGAATGTGATACTGGTCGAAGACGAATCGCGTCCATCCCTCGTCCATCGACGGATTCCAGCTCCGGTAGATCGCAATGCGGCGCGTGGTCTTGCCGCTGAGCCCCGGCACGTCGAGCACGGGCGGCGCAATCGGTCCGATCGGATCCGTCATCGTCACGGGAAAGGAGTCCACCGCGATCGCGCCAACACCCATGAGCAACGGCAGCGTTTGCGCCGTCACGTCGTACGGCGCCTTAGGCGGACCGCCGGGATATTCGTGCAGATCGGGATAATGCTGGTTCTCGAGCAGCGCCTTCGCGAAGCCGCCGTACGGCTGATCGGTGAGAACCACGTACGTGCCCGCAGAGAAGCGAACGCGATTCGCGATGAACGGCGACGTCGCGCGCCGAATTTCCACCTGTCCGCGCTGAAGGATGCGCAACAGTGTGCGGAGCGGCGCCTGGTCCGGCTGCTGCATCGGGATGAGAAACGCCGCGGGCCAGTGCTCGCGCCCCACCGCACGCTTCCCCTGCACCGCGCGCTCGCCCACGCGCGCGAAGCTCTCCAGCCACATCGTCCGCTCCGGAGCGCTCGCGTTGAGCAGAGCCCACGTCGCGCTCGTCTGGTAGTCGACGATGTTGCCGATCGTCCACGTGCCGCCCGGCCAAGGCACCAGGAAGTTCCACGAGCTCACCTTCGAGTCGTAGCCACGTCCCGGCTTCAGCGAGTCGAACGGTATCGTGATCGGCGACGCGATGTCCGCACTCGCGGTCTCGGTGAGAATCCGCGCTCCGCCATGGTAGTGCATGTAGGCACGACTCGGCGTCCACGCATCGTACGTCGAGTTGTTCGTGATTCCAGTTTTCCCCTCGGCAGTTAGCCGCCACGTCATCGCGAGACCGAGCGAGTTCACGCTGGAGATGAGTATCGGATCGACGTTCGGCTCGATCGGATCCATGTACGGCGGAATGAAGAGTCGCGCTTCGTAGCTCCCCTGCTGGTGGATGTCATTCACGATCTCCGGATGCCAGACGTTGTGGAGCGAGTCCACCGTCATCTGGGTTTCCACCTGTGTGAACGCGTACCAGTCGCGGTTGTTGTCGTGTCCAGTGTAGTGATGATAGAGCACCGGCGGATCCGTCCCCTCCCACGCGGTGCCGAGCGTGCTTCGATACCAGCCCCCGACGATGTCCACGCCGTCGGGGTTGAGCGAAGGCACCATCACGATGATCGTCTGCGCGCGTATCGCCCGCGTCTCCGGATCCTCGCCACTCACCAACCGGTGCGCGAGCACGAGCGGCGTGAGAATCCCGCCCACCTCATCCGAATGAATGCTCGATGTGATGAGGATGACGAGCTTGCCGTTCGCGATCAGCGAGTCGCGCTCGCCCGGATGCTGAAGTCGCGGGTCCGCGAGGCGCCGCTGGATCTCGCGGTAGCTGTCCAGGTTAGCGATCGTCGCCGAGTCCGAGATAATCGCGGCGATGAAGGGACGGCCCAGGGTGGTGTTGCCGAGCGTATGCAGCTGGATGCGCGGGCTCGCCTTGGCAAGCGAAGTAAAGTACGCGACGACCTGCGACCACTCGGGAAGCTTGCGATCCGTGCCGGGCGTGAAGCCGATCACCGACGCCGGCGTGGGGATGTTCGTCGTCGCCTGCGCGCCGGCGAACGAAGGTATGGCGAGCCCGACGACGATCGCCGCGCGGCGCGCGAGCAGCGTCACGCGGTCAGACGTCGATCTTGCGGAGCTCGTCGGCGGCCTCGAGCACGTGACCGATTTCGCGAGAGAGGGCGCGCGCCTCGACGGTCGCGCTGTTGACGTCGCCGATGGCCGACTGCACACCGGATGAGCGAAGCTTGAGGAGATCATACTTCAGATTCTGCAACGCGATACCGGCGCTGTCGAGCTGTCCGGCCAATCTGGTTCGACGCGAGCTCAGCTCCTGCATCGACAGGAGCTGCCGCCGCAGCAGCGACAGTCGCCGCTCGCGGTCCGCCGCCTCGGCCGGCTCTCGATCCACTGCCTCGATGCGCGTCTGCAGCTCCGTGATGAGCGACGGTGAGCAGTCGGCGTCGAGATGGTGCAGCGTTTGCGCGATCGATGCGACGCGTTCCACCAGCGCCGTAACCGTGGGGACGACATCGGGAATGAGATCGCGGTCCGCCTTGGAGAGCGTGTTTACCGTCGCGAGCACCGCCGCACGATCCGCTACCGCGCGTCGAACGGTCGTACCGTAGTTGCCCGCGAGCACCTCGCGTGGTACGAGCTTCACCGCCTCATCGTCCGAATCCGGAGCGGGGAGCGCGCGCCGCTGCGCGCCCGCGCCCAATGAAGCGAGATCCGGCGAGTTCGGCCGCGCGAGGATCTGGCCAAGCGTCACCCCCTCGGCCCACAGGCTGCCCCACTGCTTGAGCAGCCCGATGAACATCGGGATCGCAGGAAAGAGGAACCATGGAAAGCGCGGACTGGTGAGAAGGTTGATCCCCGCGAGCATCGCTATCACCGATCCGGTGCTCACGATGTTGCGGCGGAAGCGCATGATGCGCTCGCCGATCGTGGGGCCGGGCATGGGACCGACGACGCTGCCGTCGCGAATCTGATCTCTGTAGTTGCGCCGCCACTCCTTCCACTCGCGGCGCGAGAGAGGGTACGCGGGCAGTCCATCGGGCCCAACCGGAAAAGCCTGATGCATCCAGGCCGCGCGGGGGTCGCGCGCCTCCGCGGGCAGCCGCGGCGCCTGCGGAGCCGGTGGTGCCGCTGAGTACTGCGGCTGCGGCGCCGACTGCGGAGCCTGCGGCGCGGATCCGAGCCCGGCGGGAGCGCGCCACCCCGGCGTCGCCAGCGCACTCGCCATCTCCGACGCGCTCGAGAAACGGTCCTCGGGGCGCTTCCCCAATGCGTGCTCGATCACCGCCGCGATGTCGCTCGGCGCATCGGGCCGAACTTCGCGAATGGGACGCAGCCGCTCCGTGAGATGCTTCATCATCATCGACGGCGTGTTCGACGCCTTGAACGGCAGCTCGCCAGCGAGCATCTGATAGCCGACGACGCCGAGCGAATAGATGTCGCTGCGGCCATCCGCCTCGCGCTCGCCGAGCGCCTGCTCGGGGGACATGTACGCGGGCGTGCCGATCGCCACTCCGGTGACCGTCAGCCGCGCATCGCCCTCGGCCGCGCGCGCGATGCCGAAGTCGGTGACCATCGCGCGGCCGCTCTCGCGATCGAGCAGGATGTTCTCGGGTTTGATGTCGCGGTGAACCACGCCGTGCGCGTGCGCGTACGCGAGAGCGCCTGCTACCTCGCGCAGCACGCGACGAATCTCGTCGAAGCTCATGCGTGGCCCGCGCGCCATGCGAGCGGCGAGCGTCTCGCCATCCACGAGCGCCATGACGAGATACACGATCCCGTTCTTCTCGTCGACGGAATAGATGGGAACGATGTTCTGGTAGGAGAGCTTCGCGGACGTTTCCGCTTCACGAAGGAAGCGGCGCCTTACCTCTTCACGAAACGCGAGCTCGGGCGGCAGCACCTTCAGCGCAACGGCGCGCTTGAGGCGCCGGTCGATGGCGCGGTAGACGAGCGCCATCCCGCCGCGGCCAAGCTCCTCCTTCACATCGTAGAGATCACCGACCGCTGCGACGACGCGGTCGCGCATCGGGTCGGTCACGTGGTGCCGCGGGCGCCACCGGGGCCGCGCGCGGAGTCCGCGCCGTATACCGCAGCGTCCACCTCATCGGCGAGGGATCGTGCGCGCTCGGTGAGCTGCGTGATGTGGCTTCCGGCGTTGGCGACGGAGCCCGCGCGAAGTCGCAGGATGTCGAGCCGCATGTTCTGCAGCGCCAGCACGCAGCTGTCGAGCTTCGCACGAGCGTCGTCGTGGCGGCGCGCGACGTCCGCGACTCCCCGTCGCTGGCGCTTGAGTAGCGCGAGGCGGCGCACGCGATCCTCGCTCGCGCGTACGTCGAGCGGATTGGCCTGCGCCTCGAGCTCCACGATCTGCGACTCGATCTGCGCGAGCGCCTCGGGCGCGCTCGACCGCTCGTCGGCCGCCGTCGCCTGCGCGAGAAGCTGGATGCGCTGATAGAGTGCCTCGGTCGCCGGAATCACACCATCTACCAGCGACTGATCGCTTGGCGGCAGCGAGCTCACGAGCCTCAGTATCTCGCCGCGATCCTGCTCGGCGCGCTGTACCGTGCCGCGATAAGGCCCCATGTCGGGGTGATTCGGATCGGAGCCGGATGTGCGGTTCAGGGAGCCGGTGCCCGGCAGCGGTGGCATTGGCGGGAGAGCGGCGCGCGGTGGACGTGGGAGCGAGCGACGATCGCGATTGAAGAGGCCGCGCGCCTCATCTATCGTTTCCGACGCGACATCCACGAGCCGCCGATCGCGCGGCTGCCGAAACACGTCGCGCCAGTCGTAGCCCGCGTTCCAGAGCTTCGAGTACTTGAACGCCATGACCACGGACCAGAACACCGTGAACACATACAGGTCCATGTGGCCGAGAATGGACGCGATGATGATCACGGCGTTCACGAACGCGAACGTGCCGAAGCTCCCGCGGAACTTTCGAACCTCGGGCGCCATCCAGCGCGCCATCTCCTCGCTCGTTGCGGCGTAGCGCACGCCTGTGTCAGCGCGCGTGGCGGGGAGAGGCGACGACGGCGCTGTCTGGAACGGGCGATTGTCCCACGCCGGCGTCGAGGCTTGTGCGGTCTGCGCCGACTCCGTTGGAACGGGAATCGCGCTCGAGTCGCCAGCGAGAGCGCGCGCGAGCGACGCCGCGTTCGGAACCCGATTGGCGGGCTCCTTCTCGAGCAGCGACATCACCGCCGCGCCGAGATCTTGCGGACAGTCGGGTCGCAGCTGCGAGAGCGGCATCGGGCGCTCGGTGATGTGCTTCATGAGCATCGACGCCGTGCTCGCCGCCTGGAACGGAAGACGCCCTGCAAGCATCTGGTAGGCGACGACGCCAAGTGCGTAGAGATCGGTGCGCCCGTCGATCTCGCGGTCGCCAGCGGCCTGCTCCGGCGACATGTACGCCGGCGTTCCGATCGCGACACCGGTGGCGGTGAGACGGGAGTCCGCGCCTTCCTGGATCGCGCGGGCGATTCCGAAGTCGGTGACCATCGCGCGGCCACTCTCCTTGTCGAGGAGAATGTTGTCGGGCTTGATGTCGCGATGAATCACGCCCCGTCCGTGGGCGTAGGCGAGTGCTTCGGCGACCTCGCGCAACACGCGCCGCACATCCTCCACCGGAAGCTGACCATCCTCGTACATGCGCCGCGCCAGCGTTGGTCCTTCGACGAGCGCCATGACGAAATACACCAGCCCGTCACGCTCGTCCACGCTGTAGATCGGAACGATGTTCGGATGGCTGAGCTGCGCGGCCGTCTCCGCCTCGCGGAGAAAGCGCGTCTTGATCTCGCTGCGAAACGCGAGCTCGGGCGGGAGCAGCTTGATCGCGACCAGCCGCTTGAGCCGGCGATCGCGGGCGCGATACACGATGCCCATCCCCCCGCGGCCAAGCTCGTTGTCGAGCTCATAGTTCGCGGCGAGCGCGCGCTCGGCTACAGCACGGATCTCCGCATCCGCAGGCACGGCGGTGGGATCAGCCACTCGAGAACCCCTGGGGGGAACAAGAAGCCCTCGGGGACGCGCCCTCCGGGAGGAATACAATCTGCTTAGTGTACCATTGCATGCGCGATCTGAAAAGATGATCGGCCGCGCTGGCAGGGGCACTACGTCAAAGCGACGGGTAGAAGTTGCAACTTCTGCCGTGGTGGCCTGTTTGGTGCTCCAGCCCTGCTCGCGGAACGACTTCCGCGGACATCATCTTCGTCTCATGATCGGATGCCCGCAAGCGGCATCTCGTGATGTCCCACATCAAGGTTCAAACAATGGCGCAACGTCAAACACTGCCAGTACTTCCGCTTCGGGGGACGGTCATCTTCCCCGGTCTCACCGCGCCCATAGCCGCGGGACGGCCGGGCACGCTCCGCGCAATCGAGGCGGCGCTCAAGGGTGACCGGCTCGTGTTCGCAGTCGCGCAGCGCGACAACGCGGATGAGCCAACCCCGGAGAATCTCTATTCGATGGGAGTGATCGCGCGCATCGGTCAGGTGCAGCGCGGGCTCGGCGGGGTGCAGCTGCTCCTGCAGGGCGAGCAGCGCGCGACCGCGTTGCAGTACACCACCACCGACAACTATCTCGCGTCCGTAACGCTACCGGTCGACGAGATGAACCCGCTCGATGAGCACGACAGCGCCTTCGAGGCGCTTCACAAGGAGATTCGCGAGCGCGCCGCCGAACTGGGCGAGAAGCGCGGACTTCCCGAAGAGGTCGTGCATCAGGTGCTCGACTCCGTCACCGAGCCCGGCAAGTTCGCCGATCTCGTCGCCGGCTACATCGAGCTCTCCGTCGCGGAGAAGCAGGGGCTGCTCGAGACGCTGAGTGTCGAGGAGCGGCTGCGTCGCGTGCTCGTGCACGTGCAGCGACAGATCGGCCTGCTCGAAGCGCAGGAGGAGATCAAGTCTCAGGTGCAGGAGGAGCTCGGCCAGCGCCAGCGCGAGATGTATCTGCGCGAGCAGATGAAGGCGATCCAGAAGGAGCTCGGCGACGATGACCAGAGCCGCGAGATCGAGGAGCTGCGCGAGAAGCTGACGAAGCTCGAGCTTCCGAAGACCGCGCGACAGGAGGTCGAGCGCGAGCTCGGGCGCCTCGAACGCTCGGGACGGGAGTCCATGGAGGCCCAGGTAATTCGCACTTACCTCGAGTGGGTGGCGGAGCTGCCGTGGAGCACGCGCTCGGACGATAATCTCGATCTGCGGCACGCGGCCAAGGTGCTCGACGAGGATCACTACGGGCTTCCGGACGTGAAGGACCGCGTGCTCGAGTTCCTCGCCGTACGACAGCTGCGCGCGCAGGAGCTGGCGGCGGAGGTCGAGAAGACGGGAGAGTTCCCGTCGGCGAAGCTCAAGGTGCCGAAGGAGACAGTGGTGCCAACGCTCGCGATCGGCGAGGAGGAAGACCATCCGATCACCGACGCGAAGGAAGCGAAGGCGCGTGCGATGGCGAAGGGGCCGATTCTGCTCTTCGTCGGACCTCCGGGCGTGGGCAAGACGTCGATCGCGAAGTCGATCGCGCGCTCGCTCGGGCGCGAGTACGTGCGGGCAGCGCTCGGTGGCGCCCGCGACGAGGCGGACATCCGCGGGCACCGGCGTACGTACGTCGGTGCGATGCCGGGCCGCGTGATTCAGGGACTCAAGCAGGCGGGCACGAAGAATCCCGTCTTCCTGCTCGATGAAGTGGACAAGCTCGGCGTGTCGTACCAGGGCGATCCATCGAGCGCGCTGCTCGAGGTGCTCGATCCGGCGCAGAACGACAACTTCACGGATCACTATCTGAACGTTCCGTTCGATCTGAGCGAGGTGCTGTTCATCGCGACGGCGAACTTCATTCAGAATATTCCGGCGCCCTTGCTCGACCGCATGGAAGTGGTGGAGTTCTCGGGGTATACGGAGCGCGAGAAGGCGGAGATCGCCAAGACGTACCTCGTGCCGCGACAGCTGGAAGAGGCGGGGCTCAAGGACAAGAACATTTCGTTCACTGATGACGCGATCGCTTCCATCGTGACGCGCTACACACGCGAGAGCGGCGTACGCCAGCTCGAGCGCCAGGTTGGTGCGGTGGCGCGGAAGGTCGCGCGCAAAGTCGCGGCCGGGGAAATTTCTTCGCTCACGATCACGCCCAACGACGTACGCGAGCTGCTGGGACGACCGAAGGTGCACCCGGAGCATGCGGCCGAGGACAACGAGGTTGGTGTGGCCACCGGGATGTACTATACACCCGCGGGCGGCGACATCATGTTCGTGGAGGCGGCGATACGCCGGCTATACGGGCCCACGAAGTCGAGCGACGAAGAGGTGCAGGTGCAGGGGTGGGGGAACGTCTCACTGATACTCACGGGCCAACTCGGCGACGTGATGAAGGAATCAGCGCGTGCAGCGCTGACGTATGCGGCCACCCATGCGTCGCAGCTCCGCATTCCGAACGACAGGCTGGGATCGATCGAGGTGCACATCCACGTGCCCGCTGGCGCGATCCCGAAGGATGGCCCGTCGGCCGGCGTCACGATCTCCACGGCGCTCGTCTCCGCGATGTCGGGGCGGCGCGTGCGGAAGGATGTGGCGATGACGGGCGAGACCACGCTGCGCGGCAGAGTTTTGCCGATCGGCGGACTCAAGGAGAAAGTGCTCGGCGCGCACCGGGCGGGGATCACTACCATCATTCTGCCAAAGGACAACGAGGCGGACATGGAGGACATCCCGGAGGAAGTCCGGAAGACGCTCACGTTCTTCCCGGTGAGCACGCTGGATGAGGTGTTCGACATCGCGCTGGTGAAGGAGGACCAGCGCGGGGTCACCACCGCCCCGACGATGATGGAGGAGGCGGAGGAGCACGCGGAGGAGCACGCGGTGGTGTAGGATTCGGGGAGGGGCTGGAGAACGGAAGAGCGGATAACTGAATCACCGCAGAGGTCGCGGAGGTATGCAGAGTCGCAGAGTTTATGGGCGATTCACCTCTGGCGACCTTTTCGGGCATCAGTCATTTTTTTTGTGGTGTCCTCTGCGCCTCTGCGCGCACTCTGTGTCTCTGCGGTGTGGCACTTAGCGCAATCATGACCATCCTCGCCCTCAGTACGTATGCGTGAATTGAGCTGCGTCGTTTTCGCACTGTGCGCGTCACTTGCTGCCTCACCGGTGCACGCGCAGGATACGACGAGAGACCACGCAACCGCCGATTCGGTGACGGCGGCCGCTGTGCGACGGGAGTTCGTGCACGCGTGGAGCGGCTACAAGCGCTACGCCTGGGGGCACGACGAGCTGTTGCCGCTGAGCAAGAGCTATCACGACTGGTACGGTCACTCGTTGTTGATGACACCCGTCGATGCGCTCGACACGATGATCCTGATGGGACTCACGGACGACGCGCGCGACGCACGTGAGCTGATCGACACGACGCTCTCGTTCGATCAGGATATCTACGTCAAGAATTTCGAGATCACCATCCGGCTGCTGGGCGGCCTTCTCAGCGGCTACCAGCTCAGCGGAGACAAGCGCCTCCTGATGCTCGCAGAAGATCTGGGCACGCGCCTACTTCCCGCGTTCAACTCCCCCACAGGAATGCCGTACGTGGAGGTGAATCTCAAAACCGGGAAGGTGCGCAATCCGCACACGAACCCCGCCGAAGTGGGCACACTGCTGCTCGAGTTCGGGACGTTGAGCCGACTCACTGGAAATCCGGTTTTCTACGACAAGGCCAAGCGGGCCATGGTCGCGCTCTATGCGCGCCGGTCGCCACTCGGCCTCGTGGGCTCCGCCATCAACGTCGAGACTGGCGTCTGGTCGGACAGCACCAGCCACATCGGTGGTGGTATCGATTCCTACTACGAGTATTTGCTCAAGGCGTGGCTGCTCTTCGGTGACCAGCATTGCAAACGAATGTGGGAGACCAGCGCGCGCGCCGCGAACGAGTACCTGAGCGAGGATGTGTCCAGCGGTTTTTGGTACGGTCAGGCGGACATGTACAGCGGAGCACGGCTGAGCCACAACTTCGAAGCGCTGGCGGCCTTCTTCCCCGGCACGCTCGCGCTCTCCGGCGACCTCGATCGCGCCCGCCGGCTGCAGACATCCACTTACAAGATGTGGACGACGTTCGGCGTGGAGCCGGAAATGATCGACTACCGTTCGATGACGATCGTGGACGATGGCTATGAGTTACGGCCGGAGATCATCGAGTCGGCGTATTATCTCCATCACTTCACCGGCGACGAACGCTATCGGAAGATGGGTCGCACTTTTCTGCGCGATCTCATCGCGTGCTGCAGGACCGAAGTGGGGTACGCGGCACTCTCTGGCGTGCGGACGCACACGCAACGCGATTCCATGGAGAGCTACTTTCTCGCGGAAACGCTCAAGTATTTATATCTGCTCTTTGCGGCACCGGGTACCGTGGATCTCCGGAATCACGTCTTCAACACGGAAGCGCACCCGCTCGCGATGATCTCACGCTGATCCGCCGAGCGGTCGCCCCTCAGCCCGACCGGAACGCGGCGGTGGGATCGATGCGCGAGGCACGCCGTGCAGGCAGGTAGCCGCTCACGAGCGAGACGGTCGTCACGATGACGATCATCGCAACGAACGTTGCCGGATCCGTCGAGCCCACGCCGAACAGCTGGCTGCGCAGAAATCTCGCAAAGATCCACGCGGCGACCGTGCCGATTGTGATCCCGATGATCGCCAGCTCGAGCGTTTCGCGAAGGATCCTTCGCTGTACGATGCCCTGTGTTGCTCCAAGCGCCATGCGTACGCCGATCTCCTGCTGCCGGTGTGCGACTGTATATGAGATCACGCCGTAGATCCCGAACAGCGCGAGCGCGAGTGCGAAGACGGCGAACCCGCCGAGCAGCATCGTGAAGAACCGGCGCGGCGACACGGAGCGATCGACGATTTGCCCGAGTGTCTGCACCTCGTTGAGCGCCACGTTGGGCGCGATGGGCGCCAGCGCGGTGCGAATGCTCGTCGCGAGAGACGTCGCGGGCAGGGGGCTCCGGACGATGAGGTCGACGATGGGGTAGTCGACGATCTGGCGAAACGGAATGTAGAACTCGAGTCCGGCGGCCTGATCGAGACTCAGATGGCGCACGTCACTCACCACGCCTACCACTCGCCGCGCCGTGTCGATCAGGGCGATCTTGCCGATTGCATCCTCTCCGGGCCAGAGCGTGCGCGCCATCGTCTCGTTGATCATCACTACCTGCTCGCTTGCTGAATCGTCGGTGGCTGCGATGTCGCGCCCGGATACGAGTCGCATCCCCATCGCGCCCACAAGACCATCCGTCGTTAGGCGGACGTAGGCTACGGGATTGTGTCCATCCTTGTACGCCTGCCCCTGCGCTCTCACTCCCCACGTGCGGTTCTTGCCGAGCGGGAGACCGTCGGCGATGGCGGCAGCCTGGACTCCCGGCAGCGCCTTCGTGAGCCGCAGCGCCTCGTTCACGTACGCCGCGAACCGTGACTGCGAGTCGAGCACCTGTTGATCGGGGTCGATGCGAATCGCAGTCACCATGTCGGGACGGAAGCCGAGGTCGACATCGAGCAACTTCAGGAAGCTGCGGATGAGCAGCCCGGATCCGACGAGCAGGACGCACGCAAGCGCGATCTCGCTCACCACCAGCGTCGTACGGATCCTGCGTCCGCGTTTGTGCTCTGTGGTGCCGCGTCCCGACTCTTTGAGCGCGTCGTGCACGGCGAGCTCGCTCAGCTGGAGGGCGGGTGCCATCCCGAAGACGAGCCCCGCGAGCGTGGCGAGACACACTATGAAGGCGAACGAGCTCGCATCGATGCGGACATCGCTGAGCAATGGCAGATTCACGGTTTGCAGGCGCGCGATGGTGCGCGTACCGAGGATGGCGAGCAGCAGTCCGACGACCGCGCCGCCAGCCGAGAGCAGGACGCTCTCGGTGAGCATCTGGCGCACGAGGCGCCGTCGGCCCGCGCCGAGCGCCGCGCGGATCGCCATCTCCTTGCGGCGCGCCGTCGCGCGCACCAGCAGCAGATTGGAGAGATTCGCGCAGACGATCAGCATCACGGTGCCCACCGCGAACGCCAGCATCACGAGAGCGGAGTTGAGCTGACCGACGACGTGTGTGCGCAGGGCGCTGAGGTGGGGCGTGAACGCGTTTCGGTCGGGATGTGCCGCAGTGATGCGCGGCGCGAGCACAGCGAGCTCCGCGGCGGCGCCGCCCATCGTGGCCCCGGGCCTGAGACGGCCGATGAGCGCGAGCGTGTTTCCTTGTCGATCGTTGGCTTCGGTGAGCGGAAAGGGAACGAAGAGATCGATCCGCGTGCCGGGCGCGAAGACCGACCCGAAATCGAAGGAGGGCGGCAGCACGCCGACGACCGTCTGCGGTGTGTCGTTCAGCGTGATGCTCTTGCCCACGATCGCCGGATCCGACGCGAACTCGCTCCGCCAGAGCGCGTGGCTGAGCATCACGACGTTCGTCGGATCCGCAGCACATTCCTCCGCGGTGAATGACCGGCCGAGCTCCGGCTGCACGCCGAGCATCGAAAAGAAGTTCTGCGTCACCGGGACCATGCTCAGTCGGACGGCGTCGCCGTTCCGAACGAGGTTCGCGTCGCCGACGCCATAAAAAGCGAAGTAGCCCGCGATATCCGCGAATGAGCGATCGAGCTCGTGCAACTGCACGAGGTGGTTCACCTGCGCGGTCTGTCCCGACAATCCGCCGTGCGTGCCATTTGCCATCCACACGAGCTGGCCGGGATCGCGAAAAGGGAGCGGCCGGAGGAGAAGCGCGTCTGCGACGCTGTACACGGTTGCGCTGGCGCCGATGCCCAGCGCGATGATCGCGATGGCGCTCAGCGTGAACGCGCGGTCGCGGCCGAGCGTGCGCATGGCGAATCGCACGTCCTGCTCGAGATCCTCGAACGATTGCCGCGTGCGAAGGGCGCGCTCGCGATCGACAGCGGAGCTCCGGATCATCTCACGCGCATCGCCGAGGGGTGCGCCCAGGCGCCGCAAGGCCTCGGCGCGGGCATCACGCTGCGACATCCCGCGCGCCATCAAGTGCTCGATGCGCTCGTCGAGGAAGGTGCTGAGCTCCTCGCTCGCCTCGTCGGCCACCCGCTCCGGCGTGTGCGTCGGGATGCGAAAGAGGCGTCGCACGCCGGCGCGAATGCCGCCGGACCGATCGCTCGACTGGTCACTCATGGGCCGACCGTGTGGCGAGCACCGTCGTCAGCGCGCGTACGTAGTCCATGAGCGCCGCCGATTCGGTGCGGAGGTGCGACTTCCCTGCGCTCGTGAGCTTGTAGTAACGCGCCCGGCGCCCGTTCTTGCTCTCACCCCACTCCGCGCTCAGCAACCCCCGCGCCTCGAGCCGGTGCAGCGCCTGGAGCAGTGCGGCGTCGGTGACGTCGAGGCGTCCGCTGGACCGCTGCTCGAGCCATGCCGTGATCTCAAAGCCGTGCATCGGTCCCCACGAGAGGGTCTTGAGGACCATTACGTCGAGCGTTCCCTTGAGCAAAGCCATCGCCGCGCCTCTCCACCAAGTGTCTAAGGTCAGACACTTTGTGTGGGGCAGATGGTTTGAAAGGGGGCCCGGTTGGTCAGAGCTCTCGCACGCGGTGCGCGAATTCCCGACGGTTTCTGGCAGACCCCCGCGTCGGCGTGCCATCTCTTAGCGCGGCAGTATCAGGGTACCGGGTAGGCTTGCCCAGGATGGAAATCGAGGGACGACAAAGCATTGCGCCCGAGATTTTC
>JANWLO010000021.1 GCA_025450815.1 Gemmatimonadaceae bacterium | reverse complement strand
TTAGCTTACAAATGTCGTCGTCAGCGCACTGCTCCCGCCACGAAGAGTGGGCTCGTCACCAGCAAGAGCGCGCCGAGCAGCAGCTTCATCGCCCCGTCAACGAGCCACGCGGTGCCGCTTGGGTACGCGAGCTTGCGCCACGCGGCCGCCGCATTCACCAGGCACAGAATTCCGAGCGCGCCGATCAGCGGCCCGAACGCGGGGAGCATGATGATGAAGTGTGCACCCACGATGGCCAGCGTGGTGACCATCACCGCCCGTTCTCCTCGTGGTCGCGCGCGCGGAATGAGCACGACGAATGCGACGATTTCGAGAACAATCGCGATGATCAACGCGACGACCTGCTCGTTCGCGGGGCGCGGCAGCCCCACCGCGAGGCGCCCGCCGAGCACCAGCGCTAGCGTGGCTGCACCGAATCCGGTGTACGTGAGCGGCATGCGCGCACGTGTCGAGAAGCTTCCGAGCACGACGAACAATCCGATCATCGACACGAACAGTCCGCCCAAGGGCGCCATCGGGAACTGCGCGGCGTACGTTGCGGGGCTCCACGGCACTCGGTCCTCCTCGGGCTCGGGGTCGCTACTCCTCCAGTCGTATCAACTTGCTCACGCTCAACCCCTCCGCCTCACCCTGGAAGTTGAGCACCACGCGATGCCGCAGCACCGAGTCGGCGATCGACCGAACGTCGTCGAGATCGGGAACCGAGCGGCCATCCATCGCCGCCTTGGCCTTGGCGCCGAGCACGAGGTACTGCGATGCGCGCGGGCCCGCGCCCCAGCTCACGTACTTCTTCACGTCCGCGGTCGCCTCCGCGGCATCGGGACGCGTTGAGCGCGCGAGCTTCACGGCGTAGCGCACCACGGTAGGCGGCGCGGGAAGGCGGCGCACGAGATGCTGCAGTCGCGCGAGCTGGTCCGCGGTGAGCACGGGCGAGATCGTGAGGGTGTCGTCGCTCGTGGTCGTCGACACGATGCGCTCCTCCTCCTCGAGCGAGGGGTAGTCCACGTGCAGCTCGAACATGAAGCGGTCGAGCTGCGCCTCGGGGAGCGGATAGGTGCCCTCCTGCTCGATTGGGTTCTGCGTCGCGAGCACGAAGAAGGGCTCGGGGAGCGCGTGCGTCTGCCCGCTCGCGGTGACCGCGTGCTCCTGCATCGCTTGCAGCAGCGCGGCCTGCGTTTTCGGCGGCGCGCGGTTGATCTCGTCGGCGAGCACCGCGTTCGCGAAGATCGGGCCGCGCACGTACTTGAAGCTGCGCCGACCCGTCGCGTGATCCTCCTCGAGCATCTCGGTGCCGGTGATGTCGCTCGGCATCAGATCCGGCGTGAACTGCACGCGCGAGAAAGTGAGGTCGAGAGCTTCGGCCACCGTGCGCACGAGAAGCGTTTTCGCGAGTCCCGGCACGCCCACGAGCAGGGCATGGCCGCCGCTCAGCAGCGCGGCGACGATGTTGTTCACCACCTCGTGCTGGCCAACGATGCGGCGGCCGATCTGCGCGATCAGCTGCTCGTGCGCGCGCGCGAGGTCGTCGAGCAGCGCGAGGTCGCTTGTGGCGGAGGCGGTCTGGGTGTGCGTCATGGAGCGAAAGTAAAGGCGGCGGCGGCGCGGGGGAAAGGGAAGGTATACTTCCCGGGGACCGCGTCACGAAACCCAATGAGAGGTTGCTGAAAAAGGAAGAAAAAGACCAAAGAGGGACGCAGAGCCGCAGAGGATCTGCGGAGACGCGGAGGAAAACTGGAAGGTCAGGCCGTCAGGGCGGACTTTCATCCCACTCCTCTGCGTCTCTCAGTTCACCTCGGCGACTCTGCGTCGAGCTGTTTCGGGTTTTTCAGCACCCTGATAAGGAGCACGCATGCGCAGCGTCCGACTCGATCGCACATTCATCTTTGCACGCCCGCTGATGGCATTGGCGCTCGCCGTAGCCATTGCCGGCTGCGGCAGCAGTAGCGACAGCACCGGCGTCACGGGGCTGGGCGACATCACGGGCACGTACACGATGCGCAGGGTGGACGGCACATTGCTGCCGTTCACCTTTCCGAACGGGCTCGATTCGGTGGTGGTGGACATGGCGACGTTCCAGCTGAATCACGACAGCACGTACTCGGTGTCGGCGAGCGGATCGGACAACGGACAGCATGGAACGATCTTCACGGACGACGGCGAATTCTCCGTTACGCAGTCGACAATCACGTTCACCAGTGGCGACTTCGAGGGGCTCGTCTACTCGGCCAACGCCACTCCGGGAACGTTCACGGTAGCGATTCCAGGGGCGTTCGTTCATTCCGGGAACGCCGAGTTCGACTGCCTCTTTGTGCGCGGCGGGGCGCTGCCGCAGTAGCCGCGCGCGCCGGAAGCGGCGCGGCCTTGTGAATACAGTCCCGGCGGGCGCATCCTACTCGTTGGGAAATCGACGCCGTGCGCCTGTGCGGCAAGGAGGTACCATCGTGTCACTCTCGTCTTTCGCATCGCGCTCGTTTCTTGCCATCGCGTTAGCGGCTGCCGTCGTCTCGTGCGGCGGCGACAGCGCGTTGCAGATTCCGAATTCGTGGACGCTGCAGACGGCGGGGGGAGCCGCGCTGCCGTTCACCGTTCCAGGCACGGAGCACGACGTCGTCATCACGTCGGCAACCGCGAACATAGCGGACAACGGCAACTACACGATGACGTACGCCGGCACCACGGATGGCGTCGCGGGTACTGTGGGGAGCGATCACGGAACGTGGACTATCGGGAGCTCGACATTCGTGTTCCGGAGCGCGGTGCTCAATGGCAACACGTACATCGCCGCGCTCGTGGGGTCGACGTTCCGGTCCGCCGTTCCCGGTACGCTTTTCGGCTCGTCGACGCCGACGATCGACATGCTCTTCAGCTCCGCGCAGTGATCGATTCGCACTCCGTCGCAGACAATCCTCCAGAGGTACAGTACATGCCGAGCTTCACGAAGTCGTCACACTTCCGTTTCGCCAAACCGCTACTCGTGCTCGCGCTCGGCGCCGCGCTTGCGACTCTCGCGGCGTGCGGTAGCGACACGACCAACGGCACGGGGCCGATGGACGTGAGCGGCAGCTACACGCTCGCGACGGTCGACGGCAACACGCTGCCGTACACTATTCCGGGCACGGGCGACAACGTCAGGGTCGTCACCTCCGCCACGGCGACGCTCAACACCGACAACTCGTACACGGTGGTGGCGTCCGGAACGGAGAACGGCTCGGACAGCCAGATCCTGACCGACGCGGGCACGTACACCGTATCCGGGTCGACTGTCACCTTCACCAGCAGCACGTTCGGCGGCTCGAGCTATTCCGCCGTCGCGACGTCCAGCACGATTACGGTAACGGTGCCGGGACCCATCGTGGGATCGGATAACGTCACGTTCTCGCTCGTGTTCGACAAGGCGACCTGATCTCGCGCAGCGAATTTCCCAGGAGGCGGACGATGCCAAACAGCGCGCGGCTGGTGCTCGCAGCGGTGCTCGCGGCGACGATTGCGATCGCGTCGGCGTGCGGCAGCGACTCGCCCACCGGACCCAAGGACGTTTCGGGGACGTACACGCTGCAGACCGTGGATGGATTGTCGCTGCCATTCACCGTTACCAATCCGCGCGAGCATGCGATCGTCATCAATTCCGTGACGGCGACGCTCAACTCGAACGGCACTTACGCCGTGGCGGGAACGGGAACGCAGGATGGCAATGCGAGCACGGTGATCACGGACGCGGGATCGTACACGCAGTCGGGACCAGCGCTTCACTTCACGTCCACGATGTTCCAGGCCGAGTACAGCGCGTCGGCGAAGACCGACAGCATCACCGTGACGCTTCCGGGCGGTTTCGTCGATTCGAACACGAGCACGTTCTCGCTGCTGTTCGTGAAGGCGAGCTAACGAGCGAGCGGCAGCGAGTTACGGCAGCACGAAGTCGACGCGTTCCTGAATCGGATGATTGCTGCTGCGCAACACGGCGAGGGCGGTGTAGTGGCCGCGCTTGCCGTGCGGATTCCACTTCTCGCGGAACGACAGCGTCTCGTTCGCATCCACTTCGCGGTTCTGCAGCGCCTGCGTGAACATGCGGCCGGTGCTCCAGCGCCAGACTTCGCGGCCGAGTGTGTCGAGGACGACGAATTCGTGCGTCTGGCCGTTGGGGAAGTTCACTTCAACGGCGTGATCGGCGACGTTGGTCACCTGGAGCGCGAAGTTCACGTCGCTTCCAGTGTTGGCGACGGCTACTTTCGCGGAGGTGGCGAGGGTGCCGTCGGACACGCCCGCTGGTTGATGTTCGCTCGGCACGCTGGCGTGGGCATCTCCGTCTCCATGTCGCGCGTGTGGACCGCAGGCGAGCGCGATAGCGGCGATGCAGAGGATCCAGGTGACGGAGCGGCGTGTCATGACGGGTGACGAACGGGGTAGCGTGGGGAAGGAGGTCACGAGAGTGACCGGGGTGAACTTAGCAATAGGGCGACGAGCGGTCAACGGTGTAAGTATCGAAGATTGAAAGACTTTCATGATTGCCGCGTTCGCTTCGGCGGCTGTTCGGCACGCTTTCTAATCTGCTTGCTAAAAATTTCACAAGCGGGTAAATTCCCTCCGCGAAATGGTTGACGGAGGTCTCTCCCCAAAAGGGAGCGAAAAAGGCGCGGGTGGCGCTGGCCCGAACGGCCCGTCACCTGCATCGTTTGCCGGCGCCGGCGCCCAGTTCGTGTTGGCGATCCTCCTCTTCCTCTACATCGGGAAGTGGCTCGACTCGAGGCTCGGTACGTCGCCGTGGCTGCTCATGATCGGAGTGTTCGTTGGCGCGGCCGCGGGATTTTACAGCTTCTACCGTCGCATCATGGCCTCGAGCCGCGAGAGGAACGACGAGTGAAACGGTTCGCGATCTACGCGATCGCATCGGCGGCGCTGATCGCGGGCGCGGGTTTGCTGCTGACGCTCGCCTTTCCGACGGTGGGCGACCGGCACGCGATGATCGTGAGTGCGGTGGTAGCGTACGTGGTGCAGCTGGTCTCTTTCGCCATCGCGCGCGCGTGGGCCGTGACGAACGTCGTCGCCGGTTGGGGAATGGGAATGTTGATTCGATTCATCGTGCTTGCGATCTATGCGTTCCTCGCTGCGAGAGTGCTCGGGCTTCCGATTGCCGCCGCCCTCGTGAGTCTCGCCGCCTTCTTCTTCGTATCCACGCTGCTCGAACCTGTGCTGCTCAAGTCATGAGATTCGGTACGCTCCTGCTCTCCGCGCTGCTCCTCGCCGCCGCTCCGCTGACGGCGCAGGGAAGCAAGTCGACTTACGGACCGCTCGGCGATCACGTCATCGCCGGGCCGGCGAAGAACGTCGACATCATCACGCCGCACATCACCGACTCGCACGACATCGAGTTGCCGTTCGCCGGCGAGATACACCTGCCGCGCTGGGCGCCGGTGCACATCGGCGGGCTCACGATCGATCTGTCGCCAACCAAGCACGTGATCATGCTGCTCCTGGCCGCGCTCCTCTGCCTCGGCATCATGATCCCCGCGGCGATGAGCAACG
>JANWLO010000020.1 GCA_025450815.1 Gemmatimonadaceae bacterium | reverse complement strand
GTGGGCGACGACCTCTATCGATTCGATATCCGCTTGCAAGGCGACGGCGAGACGGTGTTCCTCGATGTGTGAGCGCGCGTGACGCTACTCGATCCGCTGTTCGGCGATCCCGAAGCCGACGCGCTGCTCACCGACGCGCGGTACATCGCATCGATGCTGGAGGTGGAGGTCGCTCTCGCTCGCGCCGCGGCAAAGGCCGGCATGATCCCGGCGCGCTCCGTGAGCGCGATCGAGAAGTGCGCCGACGTTTCGGGCTACGATCTGGCCGCGCTCGCCGCGGAGGCGGGCAACGCGGGCAACATCGCGATCCCCCTCGTGCGGCTGCTCACGGAGTGCGTAGCTCGCAACGATGCGGAATCCGCGCGTTACGTGCACTGGGGCGCGACGAGCCAGGACGTGCTCGACACCGCGCTCGTGCTTCAGCTGCGCGATGCGACCGGGGTGATCGTGCGGCGGCTCGCTCAGGCGAGCGACGCCGCGGACTCGCTCGCCGAGCGTTACGCCGGCGCAGTGATGCCCGGCCGCACGTGGCTGCGGCACGCCACGCCCATCTCCTTCGGACTCAAGGCCGCCGGCTGGATGGCTGCGCTCGACCGCGCGCGCGAACGCATTCGCGAATCGCTCTCGCGCGCGCTCACCCTCCAGCTCGGCGGCGCGAGCGGCACCCTCGCATCACTCGGCGAGCGCGGCGGCAACGTTGCGGCCGCGATGGCGGCGGAGCTAGGACTGGCGGTGCCCGATCTCCCCTGGCACGCGCATCGCGATCGCCTCGCATCGCTTGCCTGCGCGCTGGGGATCGCCACGGGCACGATGGGAAAAATCGCGCGCGATCTCTCGCTGTTGGGCCAGACCGAAATCGGCGAGGCGTTCGAGGCCGCGAGCGATGGCCGCGGGGGCTCCTCGACGATGCCGCACAAGCGCAATCCGGTGGGCGCGTCCGTGGTTCTCGGCGCCGCTGTGCGCGCGCCGGCGCTCGTGGCGACGATGCTCGCGGCGCTGACGCAGGAGCACGAGCGCGGGCTGGGCGGATGGCAGGCCGAGTGGGAGACGATGCCCGAGCTCGCGCGCGTGACGGCGGGAGCGGCGCGCCACACCGCCGAGATGCTCGCAGGGCTCGAGGTCGACGTCGAGCGTATGCGCGAGAACGCCGATATCACGGGTGGCGTATCGCTCGCGGAGTCGGTGTCGATGGCGCTCGCGAAGCACGTCGGAAAGTCCGAGGCGCATCGGATGATCGAGCAGGCGAGCCGCCTCGCGCTCTCGGAGCATCGCTCGCTGTCGGACGTGCTCGCGGAAATGCCGGACGTCACCGGGCATCTCAGCGCAACCGAGATCGCGCGGTGCCTCGATCCCGAGCACTATCTTGGCTCGGCCGCACGATTCCTGAGCGCCGCGAGGGAAGAGCACGCGCGCAGCATGAAGCGGTAGTACTCCTCGATTCGCGAGACTCGGTCATGGATGACAGCGACAACACGCGTCGCACCACGGGAATGAAGGTCCGGCGAAAAGTGCTCGGCGATGCGCACGTGGATCGCGCGATCGCCGGCACCACGCCACTCACCGCCGAATTTCAGGAACTCATCACGCGCTATGCGTGGGGCGAGATATGGTCGCGGCCGGGGCTCGACGTGCGCACCCGGCGGATTCTCGTGATCGGCACGCTGATAGCGCTGAGTCACTGGGAGGAGGTCGCGATGCACGTGCGAGCTGCGCTCACATCCGGCGAGCTCTCGAGCGACGACGTGAAGGAGATCGCATTGCAACAGGCGATCTACTGCGGTGTGCCGGCCGCCAACGCGGCGCTACGCATCATCGGCGAAGTCGTTGCGTCGCTGAACCCGGCGCCGGCGAAGAAGTGACGATGAAGTCGCGCACGCAGGTCGGGATCATCGGCGCGGGACCGGCGGGGCTCATGCTCTCGCACTTGCTCGCACGCGCGGGCATCGACTCCGTCGTGCTCGAGCGGCGCAGCCGCGATTACGTCGAAAAGCGCGTACGCGCGGGAGTGCTCGAGCAGGGTACAGTGAACCTCATGCACGAGACGGGAGTCGGCGAGCGCCTGGCGCGCGAGGGACTCGTGCATCGCGGCGTCGAGTTTCGATTCGAGGGGATGGGACATCGCATCGCCTTCGATGAGCTCACCGGCGGAAGCACCATCACAGTGTACGGGCAGCAGGAGGTCGTGAAGGACCTCATCGCTGCGCGGCTCGCCGCTGGCGCGCGCCTTCACTTCGAGGTCGAGGACGTGAGCGTGCACGATGTGGGCTCGAGCACGCCCAGACTGCGGTACACGGTGAATGGCGAGAGCGTCGAGCTCGAGTGCGATTTTATCGCCGGCTGCGATGGTTTTCACGGCGTGTCGCGCGAGGCGATTCCCGCGGAGCAGCTGGTGCGCTACGAGCGTGAGTATCCGTTCGGCTGGGTCGGAATCCTCGCCTCGGTGGCTCCGTCTGCGGAGGAGCTCATCTACGCGTCGCACGACCGCGGCTTCGCGCTCCACAGCATGCGCTCGCCCACACTCACGCGGCTGTACGTGCAGTGCGATCGCAGCGACACGATCGAGGACTGGCCCGACGATCGCATCTGGGAAGAGCTGCATCTCCGCCTCGCGACGGATGATGGATTCGCGCTCACCGAAGGACCGATAGTGGAGAAGGGAATCGCCTGGATGCACAGCGCGGTGACGGAGCCAATGCAGTACGGCCGGCTCTTTCTCGCCGGCGATGCCGCGCACATTGTGCCCGCCACGGGAGCGAAGGGTTTGAATCTCGCGGTTGCCGACGTGCGCGTGCTCGCGGGCGCTCTCGACACGTGGTATCGAAGCGCTTCGCCCGTCGCACTCGCGAGCTACTCCGACACGTGCCTCCGGCGCGTCTGGCGCGCGCAGCACTTCTCGTACTGGATGACGACGATGCTTCACAAGTTCCCAGCCGACGACGCCGTGCAACGCAAGCTCCAGATCGCGCAGCTGCGCTGGGTCGTGTCATCGCGCGCCGCTGCCGCGAGCCTCGCGGAGAATTACACGGGCGTAGTGGAGGTATGAGCGCCCGCTGATGCCAACCTTTCTCGAGCAGGTCAGAGATGGCACCTTCGTCTCGACCTCAATCGCAGACGTCCTCGGCTTGAACTACACGTCGGTGAGTGAAGGATCGGCGACGTTCGAGATGATCATCGATCCGGCGCGCCACGGGAACGTGATGGGAACGCTCCACGGCGGGGTCATCGCCACGCTCGCAGACTCGGCGATGGGCTTCGCGTTCGCGAGCACTCTCGCCGAGGAGGAATCGTTCGCGACGCTCGAGATGAAAGTGAGTTTTCTGCGCCCCGTATGGCGCGCGACTCTCACCGCGACCGCACACGTCGTGCACCGCGGCCGCACGACTGGGCTCGTGGAGTGCCGCGTCGTCGATGAGCGCGATCGTCTCATCGCTCACTCCACTTGCACGTGCCTCGTGCTGCGCGGATCGCAGGCGGCTGGTCGAGGGCTGGGGGACAGCGCACCGTCGTAGCTAGTATTCCCCATGCACGCCTCCGCCGCCTTCCTGCAGACTCTCGCGCTGGTGCTTGGCGTCGCCGCCCTGACGACGGTGATCTTCCAGCGGCTGAAGCAGCCGGTTGTCTTCGGCTATCTCATGGCGGGGCTGCTCGTGGGGCCGCACGTGCCGGTGCCGCTGGCCGCGGACCCCACGATCGTGCGCACGCTCTCGGAGCTCGGCGTCATCCTCCTGATGTTCGCGCTCGGACTGGAGTTCAGCGTTCGCCGCGTTCTGCAGATCGGAGTCACGGCTGGTCTCTCCGCGCTGGCCGAGACGAGCGTGATGATGGGACTGGGCTACCTGATTGGGCGAACGCTCGGATGGACGATCATCGAGAGTGTATTCACCGGCGGCATCGTCGCGATCTCGAGTACGACGATCATCAGCAAGGCGTTCGTGGAGCAGAACGTGCGCGGCCGGGTGACCGAGATCGTCTTCGGCATTCTGATCTTCGAGGACCTGATCGCGATCATCCTCGTCGCGATTCTCACGGCGGTGGCAGCGGGCGGCGGACTCTCGCCGGCAGACATCGGACTGGTCATCGTGCGGCTCGCGACCTTTCTCATCGCGCTCCTCTCAATCGGCATTCTGCTCGTGCCGCGATTCATGCGAATCGTCGTGCGCCTTGGCAGCGACGAGACGACGCTCGTCGCCGCGATCGGCATCTGCTTCGCGTGCGCGTTCCTCGCGCTCTCCTTCGGCTACTCGGTTGCGCTAGGAGCGTTCATCGCGGGATCGCTCGTGTCCGAGTCAGGGGAGGAGAAGGCGGTCGAGCGGCTCGTGCATCCCGTACGCGACATGTTCGTCGCGATCTTCTTCGTGTCGGTCGGCATGCTGATCGATCCCGGCGTTATCGTCGCTCACTGGGGCGCAGTGCTCGTACTAGCCGGCGTCGTGATCGTCGGCAAGGTGATCGCGGTGTCGATCAGCGCGTTTCTGATGGGAAATGGCCTCGGGCTCGCCGTGCAGAGCGGGATGAGTCTCGCGCAGGTTGGAGAGTTCTCGTTCATCATTGCTGCGATCGGGCTGGCTGACGGTGCCACGCGTCCCTTTCTCTATCCGATCGCGGTGGCGGTGTCCGCGCTCACGACGCTCACGACGCCATGGCTCATCCGCGCAGCCGCACCTGTTACGCGCTTTCTCGATCGCAAGCTGCCCGAGACCGTGCAGACGTTCGCTTCGCTGTACGGCACGTGGCTGGAGCGACTGCGCACCGCGCCCGGCGACGTAACGGAGCGTTCGCGCGTGAGGTATCTCGTGCAGCTGCTCGCGCTCGATGCGGCGCTGCTGCTCGCGATCGTGATCGGCGCGGCCGCGGAGGTGGGTCGCCTCGGGCCGCATCTGCGGGCGCTGACAGGTCTCAAACCTTCGTTCGCGCCCACGCTCGTCGCGCTGGGTGCGCTCGCGCTCGCGGCGCCGCTCCTGATCGGCGTCGCACGCACGTCGCGCCAGCTCGGACTCGCGCTTGCAACGCGCGCGCTCCCCCTCACGTCGAACGGGCGCGTGGACTTCGCCGCGGCGCCGCGCGGCGCGCTGGTGGTGACGCTGCAAATCGCGATAATGCTGAGCATCATCGCGCCGCTTGTTGCGATCACGCAGCCGTTCGTCACCGCGGCCCCCGGCCTGCTGATACTCGCGATATTCGCGCTCGTGCTCGGCGTCGCGTTCTGGCGCAGCGCGCGATCGCTGCACGGTCACGCGCGCGCGGGGGCCGAGGCGATCGTAGCGATGCTGGGGAATCAGTTGAGCGTCGATCGGCAGCCCGCTGCGGTGCGACACGCGATGGAGCAGCTCGATGCACTGCTCCCGGGCCTTGGCACGCCCGAGGCGATGCAGGTGCCAGCGGACAGCCCCGCGATCGACCGGTCCCTCGCGTCGCTGAACCTTCGCGGACGCACTGGCGCGACGGTGCTCGCAATCGTGCGCGAGGGACAGCAGGTGCTGGTACCGCGCGGGCCGGAGATGGTGCGCGCGGGCGATGTACTCGCGGTGGCGGGGAGCGCGGAGGCGGTGGCCGCGGCGCGCGCGATCATCGCCGGGGAGGGAGACGCCGAGGATGGCGCCTGAGAGATCGCCCGATCCCGCAGTAGGGCTGTGCGCGATTTGCACGCACGTGCATATCGTGGAAAATCGCCGCGGATCGCGGTTCTATCGATGCCGGCTCGCCGAGGTCGATCCCTCCTTCCCGCGCTATCCCGCGCTCCCGGTGATGGTGTGCCGAGGATACGAGCCTGCGTCGGATGTCCCCGTCGTGATCCCCGAATAGCTCGAGAATAAGCTCGAAATGCACGTATTCGTACAATGCGTTACATTGCAAATTGTAATTCGAATCGTGGTGACGACCTCTCCACGCATTCCTCTTTCGACATTCGGGTCCGCGCGCCTCGCCGCGACCTCCCATCTGCCGTCATGTGGGTGTTCACACGGCACTAGCGGAGGGTCCGATGAATCACATGTCGAGCACGGCGCCGAAGTTCATACGTCCCGCCACGGCGAATCGGCTGCTCGCGTCGCTCACGCATTCCGATCTCACGCGCATCGCACTCGACCTCGAGCCTGTAGACCTCGTGCTTCGCCAGCTGTTGTACGAGCCCGACGCCGAGATCGAGCATGTCTACTTTCCAACAACCGGTTGCGTGTCGATGATCAACGTCACGCCCGACGGATCGGTAGAAGTCGGAACGATCGGACTCGAGGGTCTCGTCGGCGTGCCGGTGTTGCTGCATGGAGGTTCAGAGCCCACGCGTGCACTGGTGCAGGTGGAGGGACAAGCCCATCGCATTTCCGCGGCGGCGTTCCGAACGGTCGTCGCCGAGCGTGAGTCGATGCAGCGTGTCTTTCTGCGTTACGCACTCGCGCTGTTCAATCAGGTCGGGCAATCGGTGGCGTGCAACCGACTGCACTCGCTCGAGTCGCGCTGCGCCCGCTGGCTGCTCATGACGCACGACCGAGTGGACGGCGATAAGTTCGAGCTCACCCAGGAGTTTCTCTCCTACATGCTCGGCGTGCACCGTCCTGCCGTGACGCTCGCCGCCGGGTTGCTCCAGCACGCTGGGTACATCCACTACACGCGCGGCCACATCACCGTCACGGATCGCCCCGGACTGGAAAGCGCGTCCTGCTCCTGCTATCAGGCAACGCGCGACAACTTCACCTCGCTGGCGTCGTAGTCCGGGCGGCGGTCTCAGCGCTGCCGCCGGCGCATCGGAGGGCTGCGACGGGAGTATCTTTCGCGCGTGAAACACTCCGCTCGATCGGGACACCGCGCGGTGCTCGCGCTCGCCGCCCTCTTGATTGTCGCCGGCTGCGGCGTCAGCGCCGAAAGCGGCGGGCGCGCGTATCGCGGCGTGATGCTCGCGCGCGCGATCCCGCGCCCCGACTTCACTCTGACCGACACCCACGGTCAGCCATTCGACTTCCGCGCGAAGACCGATGACACGGTCACGCTTCTCCTCTTCGGGTATCTCAACTGTCCCGATGTGTGTCCGGTGCACATGACCAACATCGCGACAGTGTTGCATGGCCTCCCGTACGATGTGAGCGGTCATGTTCGCGTGGTGTTCGTCACCACCGATCCCGAGCGCGATACACCGGCGAAGCTCGACAAATGGGTCACGGACTTCGATCCATCGTTCATCGGGCTTCGCGGCACCCCAGACGATGTGAAGCGAATCGAGGCGGCGGTGAACGTCGCACCGGCGGTGGCCGGCGTTCCGGATTCGTCGGGGGCGTACGAGGTGGGGCACGCGGCGCAGGTGATCGCGTTCACGCGCGACGACAGTGCGCACGTCGTCTATCCGTTCGGAACTCGTCAGGCAGATTGGGCGCACGACCTTCCTCTGCTCGTGCGGGTGAAGTGAACGAATGACCGTCCAGTGGTGGTGCTCGGCGCGCGGCATCCCGTGGCGTTGGCACTGGCAGGCGTATCCCGGAGTATGGATCATCGTGCTTGCCCTCGGGGCCGCGTACGCTCGCTGGTCGCGTCCGCTGGCGAGCGAGGCGTCGCAAGGCGAGCGCTCGAGCCGCGCGCGACTCATTGGTGGATGGATCGCTGTCGTGCTGGTGTGGGCCTCGCTCGACTGGCCAGGCGGCCCGCTCGGCACCGGTTATCTGGCCAGCGTGCACGCCGCGCAGTTTCTGATACTCGGGATGGTTGCGCCGCCGCTGCTCTTACGTGGGCTCGATCCGGCGCGCGTTGCCGCCATGATGCATCGCGGCGGTTTGATTTCGCGAGTGATTACCGCCGTCACGCTGCCGCTGCTTGCCAGGATCGCGTTCACGGTGGTGATGCTCGCGACGCACGCGCCTGGCGCGGTGGATGTGCTCATGCGCTCGCAGGCGGGCGCATTTCTGCTGGACATGGCCTGGTTCGTCTCGGGGCTGGTGTTCTGGTGGCCGCTCGTGATCGATGTCCCCGTGCGCGAGCATTTCGGTCCGCCCATGCGAATTCTCTATCTCTTCGCCGGAACGCAGGCGCATCTGTATCTCTCGATGTGGCTCCTGCTCGCGGAGTTTCCGGCGTACGGCATCTATGAGCTTGCTCCCCGCGTCACTGGATTGTCGGCGATCGAAGACCAGCAGCTCGCCGGCGGACTCCTGCTTCTCATCGGCGGCACGTACGTGCTCGCGGTGATCTCGGTGGTGTTCTTCCGCTGGTTCGCGGAGCCGCAGGCAGAATCATGATAATTCCGTAACGTTGGGAGCTCGCCGGTCGTCGATGAGAGGCGCATTCAGACGAAAGAGGCGCATCGACCACGGGCCCCAATGTCCCAGCCAGCCATCGCAGTTGAACCGACGTCGCGGACAGTTGCCATTCTTGGCGCCGACGCCCTGCTCGTTGCGCTCCCATCGACGCCGACACAGCTCGCGAACGCCTGTTTTTCAGGAGGCTTTGCGGAGGTGTTCCCCGCGACCTGGGGCGATGAGCTGATCGCTGCGGGCTGCCTCGAACAACTCGAGAGCCGCTCGGGGCCGGCGATTTTCTGCGCGTGCCCGCTGGTCGCCGAACAGTTGCGTGGAGCAGCGGAGCTGCGCCGGTTCATAATTCCGCTCATCTCGCCGCCCGTCGCCGTCGCGCGATATCTGCGCGCGCTCTATCCCGGCGACGCGCTCAGGATCACCTACGTTGGCGACTGCCCGGGCGCCGACGACGAGTCGATCGACGAGCGACTGTCGCCTCACGAGCTGCTCGAGCATCTCGCCAAGCGCGGAATTCTCCCGGCGACGCAACGCCCGGATCTCGGCACGCATGCGGCGCGCGATCGTCGGCGCTTCTACTCGCTGCCAGGCGGCGTGCCAGCTCCGCAGTGGCTGAGCGCGCAGTGGCCAAAACGGACGCTGGTGGATGTGCACGCGGGCGATGCGCTCGCGAGCCTCGCGAACCAGACTCTCTCGCGCGGCAACACGCTCATCGACTTCGCGCCGCATCTGGGATGCGCGTGCGCCGGCGCTGTTGGCGGCACGAGCGCGCAGGACGCGCGCAAGGGGGTGGTTGCGCTCGAGCCACCGCGCGCCCAGAGCGAGATCGTCAGCAGCGCAGTGCGTGTGGAAGTCTCTCTCGCTCCCGCGGGCGAGCACCATCTCGCGGAGGTGAGCTGGAACGACTTCCTCGCGGCACTCCCGGCCGCGTTGGCGATGCCCGCAGATGGCGCCCACCCGGCGCAACCGCCTGCGTCGCGCACGGAGCCGCGCCGCATCCGCGGCCGCGAGAAGAAGGTGGCACTGCCGCGCGCGTATCTGGCTGCGCGACAGGGCGCGCGGCGAGATCGCACGGGTCCCACGCGCGCGCGCGCGACGGTCGCTCCCGCGAGAGCGACGCGTGGGCTGGACGCAGGGTCGAGACCCATTCGTGAAGCGATGCCGGACGCCGACGCATCGCGCCGCGACGATGGCGCGTCGCCGCGGCCGAACGCGTGGGTTGCGCGGCGCGCGTCGCAGGAAGGGATGACGGGCCCACGAAATCAGCCCCAACGCGCGGGACTCGCAACGGCGGATCGCTGGCTCCTGGCAGGACTCATGCTTGCCGCGAGCGTTCTCGTGGCCGTGCTCACCAGCGCGCTCACCGTGAGCGGCATGCAGCGCGACAGCGCGCTCGCGGTGGCATCCGCACCACCGGCCACCGCTCCCGCGCCCGCGCCCGTTCCCGTCGCGCAACCTGCGCGCGCCGCGGACTCCGTGCTCGTTGCGGCGACTACGCGCGGGGCCGACAGCGCGCCGCAGCACGAAGACGCCGGCACCGTGGGTACGCCGCCATCCACCGCGCCGCGCGTTTCGCCCGCTCCCCAGCACAGCGCGCATTCGGTGCGATCCACGCGCCGCGAAGCGATCCGTCCCGAGCGGCGCCCGCTCTCGGTCGCGGGTCGTCCGCGCATCGTCCCACCCGCACTCGCCAGTCCCTCGTCGATCGTACAAACCACGCGGTCCGTTTCGCCACCCGTTACGCAACCCGTCGCGCAACCCGCCGCCCAACCCGCGACCATCGCCGTCGCTCCGCCGGCCGTCACGTCTACCGCCGCGAACACGCCTCCCGCGACACAGCCCGCCGCCACTACCGTCACCAACGCGCAGTTCCTCGAGGAGCTCCGCGCCATTCACGCCGAGATCGACGCGCGCAAACGGCACATGGACTCACTCACGCGCTCGCTCGATTCACTCAAGAAAATCTCGCCGCCTGGCTGACGCACTGGCGATCGTTCCACTCGCCCCGGGGTATCCATATATTAAGCAGGAGGTCACACACACCCTCGGGCGGAGACGACATGCATGGATTTCGGACGGTAGCCGCGGGCGCCGCACTCTTCGCGGGCGCATCCATTTCGGTAGCTGCGCAAGGATCGGGCGGCGTCGCGCCTGCCCACAAGGCGCATGCTGCTAAGCCTGTCGCCGCGGCCGCGTCGCCTGCCGCGACCGATACCGTAAAGGTCAACGAGTTCATGTCGTACGACCCTGCCGCGAAAACGGTCGCGCTCAAGGTGTTCTCCGCTCACGGTTCCACGAACGGCGGCATGAACTTCAATGGCGGCGCGAGCGGCAGCCAGACGATTACCATCCCGGTGGGCTGGTCGGTTTCGATGACCTTCACCAACGAGGACGCCATCCCGCACTCCGCGATCATCCTCCCGAACAAGATGCCGTTCCCCGCGCAGCCGCAGGATCCGGCGATCGCGCGAGCGTATACCAACGATGTCACCGGTGGTCTCATGACCGGCAAGTCCGATCATACAACCTTCAAGGCATCGCCGGCGGGCCAGTATCTTCTCGCGTGCGGCGTACCGGGACATGCGCCGAGCGGGATGTGGATTCACTTCGACGTGTCGGCGGACGCAAAGGTTCCCGCGTACAAGATGTGATCGCGTGCGGCTGCGGACGAAGCTCGAGATAGTCACCGCGTGCGCGGCCGTGCCGTGCGCGCTCGAGCTCTTCTCAGCCAATCGAACGTTCGCGTGGCTCGCGCGAGTGCCCGCGGGCGGCGAGGACGTGGCGCCATCGTTGCTCGCGTTTCACGTCGACCGGGTGCTCCACCGTGGTCACTGGATTTGGCGACACTCCTGCCTGCGCCGCGCCGTCGTGCTCGCACTCCTGCTGCGTCGTGCCGGGCACGACGCGCGCGTGGTGATCGGCGTGCGACGCGGCGACGCCGGAGCGCTCGAGGCCCACGCCTGGATCGCCTGCGACGGCGCCGAGCCATTTCTCGAGCCCGCGGATTCCATCAACACCTTCCAGCCGCTCGGCCGCGCCTGACCGCTGGTTCGCGCCGAGAGCGTCGCGCTATCTTTCGACGACTCCTTCATCGGCGCGCTCATGGATCGTCTGAAACAGCTCCACGACGCGGGCCAGTCCATCTGGCTCGACTACATCGACCGAACGATGCTGCGCAGCGGCGAGCTCGCGCGTCGCATCGAGCACGATTCGCTCACGGGAATGACGTCGAATCCCACGATCTTCGAGAAGGCGCTCGCGGAGGGGCACGCGTATGACTCGCAGCTCTCCGGCGCATCGCCCGATCTGAGCGCATGGGAGCTGTTCGAGCTCGTGGAGACTGACGATGTTCGCGCCGCCTGCGACATCTTTCTCCCCGTGCACGAGCGCAGCCGTGGAGTGGATGGTTACGTGTCGATCGAGGTGTCGCCGGGCGCCGCGCACAGCGTGGACGAGACGATCGTGGAGGCGCGCCGGCTGTGGGCCTCGGTGGCGCGGCCGAACGTGATGATCAAGGTGCCAGGCACCACGGAAGGTGCGGCCGCCGCCCGCCGCCTGCTCGCCGACGGCATCAACGTGAACATCACGCTGCTCTTCTCCATCGCAGCCTACTCCGACATCATCGAGTCCTATCTCGCCGCGCTCGAGGAGCGCGCGGATCGCGGACAGCCATTGAGCACGCTCGCGTCCGTCGCGTCGTTCTTCGTGAGTCGGGTTGACACGGAGGCGGAGAGGCGGCTCGATGCACTGGTCGCTGCGAATCCCTCACGCGCCGAAGAGGCAAAGGCGTTCCGCGGGCGAGTGGCGGTGGCGAATGCGAAGCTCGCGTACGCACTGTTTCGCGAGCGATTCTCCGGAGCGCGGTGGGAGGCCCTCGCCGCGCGCGGCGCGCGCGTGCAGCGCCCGCTGTGGGCCAGCACGAGCACCAAGAATCCCGCGTACCGCGACGTGATGTACGTGGAGGATCTCATCGGCCCGGACACCGTGAACACGATGCCACCGGCGACGATCAAGGCGTTCGAGGATCACGGCGTCGTGGACCGAACGGTGGATTCGCACATCGATGATGAGCGCGCGCTCATCGCTCGGCTGGAGGCGGCCGGAATTCCGCTCGGCGATGTCACCGCTACGCTGCTGCGCGACGGGCTGGCCAGCTTCGCGCGCTCCTTCGACTCGCTCATCGCCGGACTCGAATCGAAGCGTCGCTCGCTCGACGCCACGGTCGCCGCGCAATAGCGTGGGTCCGGATGTTCGTTGCCTTTGGGACGCTTTATCAGGTTGCTGAAAAAGTAAGAAAAAGCACAATGAGGGACGCAGAGTCGCAGAGGATACGCAGAGCCGCAGAGGACCACCGGAGAGTGAGGTCGTCAGGGAATACTTTAACCCCACTCGCCTGCGTCTCTCAGTTCACCTCTGCGACTCTGCGTCGAGCAGTTCGTGGTTTTTCAGAATGAATGCAAGAGTCGAGGGCACGACGCGAGCGTGTGCCAGTCGCGGCGTCGATGATCAATGGCAGTTCGACACCACTCGCGTCACCAGATCCAGATCGCAGGTGAGCGCGCCAACCTGCAGCTCGGCCACCGATGTTCCGTTGAAGGTGATTTTCGCCGAGCGCGTGATCGTTTTGTCGAAGCCGCCCGCGGTAAAGTGGAGCTCGAGGTTGCGCGAGATCGAGCCCGAGGCCGGATACGGATTCTCGGAGCGCGGAATCGTGAACGTGAGCGCCGCGGCCGTGTCGTGCGCCGTGTACGCGAATATCCGCTCGACGCCGTTCACCGTGTAGGTGCTGCTGTCGATGCGAGCACCGGCGCCATTCCACACGTGGAATACGGGCGTGCCGCGCTGGACGACCATCGAGGCGGTGTCCGCGTCATCGATCATCCGTACCTTCCCCGGCTTCACGACGGAATTCACCGTGCCAGTGCGAGTCCATCGATGGTTCACGGAGTCGGTCGTCGCACCGTTCCAGCCGAGCGCGAGCGATCCGCCGCTCCAGAATCGCACCTGCCGCGCGATCGTGAGCCCGCGGTCCGTGTAGGCGACGCAGCTGTACCATCCCTCGCCGTCCGGCCCGCCGCACGTCACCGTACGCGACTCGGTGCCCGCCCCGGAGCCGCTTTGCGCCGAAAAGGTGGAAGTGCCGCCGCTCAGGTCGGCCTGAAAGCTCTCGTTGTCATCGTATTGGTCCACGGCGTCTGCGAAGCTCTCGCCAACGTCGCTCGTGACCGACTGGTCGATCTCGCTCTCTGGCACGCTCTGGCCTGGCGACGTCGAGGAGTCGGAGCTGCAGGCGAACGCGCCCACCAGGGCGGCGATCGCGGTGAGGGTGGTGATGCTACGTCCGATCGGCATATCGTGATCCTCCGCTAGCTTTGGGAATGGCTGTTTACCATCTGCCGATGAGACGCCGGTGGCATCCGGTCGTTAAGGGCTCGCTCCGATCGCGCCGCGTTGCCGCGCGCAACGCGCCCGGATACATCTGCCGCTTCTCTCACTTCCGGTCCTGATTTTGGCTTCGCCGATACCTCGCACGAAGATCGTGTGCACTCTCGGACCCGCCTCCGCGTCGGCGGCCGTCATCCGATCGCTAATGCAGGCCGGGCTCGATGTCGCCCGCATCAACTTTTCGCACGGAACCCACGAAGAGCACGCGGCGACGATCGCGATCGTCCGCGAGCTCGCCGCGCAGCTCGTGCGGCCCGTCGCCATCATGGGAGACTTGCAGGGCCCGCGCATTCGGGTGGGCGATCTCCCCGCGCCGCTCGATCTCGCGTCGGGCGACGACATCGTACTCGCGCCCGAAGCGCACGAGCAGGCTGGCGACGTGCCGGTGACGTACGAGGCGCTCGCGCACGACGTGCACGTGGGTGACCGCATTCTCATGGATGACGGTCTCATCGATCTCGTGGTGCTCGATGTCGAGGCGCCCCGGGTGCGCGCACGCGTGGTGCACGGCGGCTCGCTGCGCAGCCACAAGGGAATCAACCTCCCGGGCGTCGTCGTGTCCGCGCCATCCATCACGGACAAGGATCGCGCTGACATCGAGTTCGCCATCGCACAGAAGCTCGACTTTCTCGCGCTGTCCTTCGTGCGTCGCGCTGAGGACATATCGTCGCTGCGCGCGATGATTCCCGCTGGAATGCTGGTGGTCGCGAAGATCGAGAAGGACACCGCGCTTGCGGCGATCGGCAGCATCGTGGAGGCGAGCGACGCCGTCATGGTCGCGCGCGGCGATCTGGGCGTCGAGCTTCCCTTCGAGGAAGTCCCGATCGCTCAAAAGCGCATCATCGCGGTTTGCAACGCGCTCGGACGCCCGGTGATCACGGCCACCCAGATGCTCGAGTCGATGGTGACGAATCCGCGGCCCACGCGCGCGGAGGCGAGCGATGTCGCAAATGCGATTCTCGATGGCACGGACGCGGTTATGCTATCGGCGGAGACCGCGGCGGGTGCGTATCCGCAGCTCGCGGTGAGCGCGATGACGCGCATCATACTGGAAATCGAGCGGCGCCCGTTGCCGCACGTGACGTTCGAGGTGCGGCCCGAGGATCTCGACGGCCACGTGGCGACGGAGGATGCGATCGCCGCCGCGACGACGGCCGCCGCGCACTCGCTTGGCGCTCCGCTCGTGGTCGTGTTCACGAAGAGCGGATTCAGTGCGCGGATCGTCGCCTCGCGGCGTCCGGGCGTCCCGATCCTCGTGCTCACGGATGTCGAGCGCACGTATCGCCAGCTCGCGCTGGTGTGGGGAGTCGTTCCGGAGCTCGTGCCGCGCTCCGCGAACTACGAGGAGATGTTCGAGCACGCGCGCACGGTGATCGAGCGCCGGCGACTCGCCCGCCCGGGCGATCGCGTACTCGTGACTGCGGGAGTGCCATTCGATGTGCCCGGCACCACGAATCTGCTGCGCGTCGAGGTGGTGTGAAGCTGACGTTCCTCGGCACCGGAACGAGCTTTGGCGTTCCGCAGATCGGCTGCGACTGTGACGTGTGCACCTCGAGCGATCCGCGCGACAAGCGCACGCGAAGCGGCGCGCTGGTGGAGACGGACACGGGCGCGCGCATTCTCATCGACACTCCCCCCGAGCTCCGGCTGCAGCTGATCGCCGCGCACATCGGCCGGGTGGACGCGGTGCTGCTCACGCACGAGCACGCCGACCACATCCACGGCATCGACGACGTGCGCGCGCTATCGGTGCGCGGCGGGGCGCCACTTCGCATGTACGGGCCGGAGGAGACGTTGCGCACGCTGCGGCACAGGTTCGACTACATCTTCGACGATCGCATGCGTCCGCTGCCGGGCACCACGAAACCGGAGGGCGAGCTCACGGTGCTCGCGGCGGGCCAGCATGTGACCATTGCCGGTGTGGACGTGATTCCGATCGCCGTGCCGCATGGCAAGACGATGGTCTTCGGCTACCGCATCGGCGCACTCGGCTACGTCACCGATGCGAAGCTCCTCCCTCCAGCGGCGGTGGACGCGCTGCGCGGAGTGAAGGTGCTCGTACTCAACGCGCTCTTCTGGAAGTCGCATCCAACGCACATGAGCGTACCGGAGGCGGTTGAGGCGGCGCGCGCGGTGGGGGCCGAGCGAACGTATCTGACTCATCTCACGCATGACAATCGGCACGCCGACCTCGAGGCTG